>CACYEN010000053.1 GCA_902773435.1 uncultured Lachnospiraceae bacterium
GCGGGTGTGCTCGGCAAGCTGATCGGTGTCTACCTCGGCCGCCCCGTTGAGGGATGGTCCTACGGGAAAATCCGGGAGACATTCGACGAGGTGACGTACTATGTCCACGACAAAGCAGGCGTCCCGCTGATCGTCGCCGATGACGACATCTCCGGCACCTTCGGGTTTTTCCGTGCGATCGAGGACAGCGGATACCGAAGAGACATGACAGCGGAGGACTTCGGGAAAGCCTGGCTGAATTACATCATCGAAGATAAGACAATTCTCTGGTGGGGCGGCCTCGGCCGTTCGACCGAACACACCGCGTATCTCAACCTTAAGAACGGGATCCCTGCTCCCGAGAGCGGATCCATGAAGAGAAACGGCAGAACCATCGCGGAGCAGATCGGCGCCCAGATCTTTATCGACGCCATCGCGATGAGCTGTCCCGGAGATCCGGAGCTCGCCGCGGAGCTGACGGAGAAAGCCGCGTCTGTCAGCCACGACGGGATCGCGGTCCAGGCGGCGAGACATCTGGCGGCGCTTGAGGCGATGGCCTTCGGGGAGAGACGGCTCGACGTGCTCTTTGACCGCGCGGAGCGATTTGTCAAAGACGGGGAGCTGATCCGCATTGTCCGGGATGTTCGCGACATCTGCGCGAAGGAGAGCGACTGGAGAGAGGTTCGGGCGTGCCTCGACCCGAAATACGGATACGGTGTCTACCCGGGCTGCTGCCACATGGTCCCGAACCACGCGATGGTTGTCGCCTCGATCCTGCTCGGCGGAGACGACTTCCAGAAATCGGTCTCGATCGCCGCTTCCGCGGCCTGGGACACTGACTGCAACGCGGGAAATGTCGGTGCCTTCAACGGAATCCGACTCGGGCTTTCGGGGATCGACGCAGGCGCGGACTTCAGGACCCCTGTCGCCGACCTCATGTATGTGGTGACGGCAGACGGCGGTTCTGTCGTGAGCGACGCCGTCAGGGAGACGGACAGAATTCTCAGGGCTGCCGCCATATTCTGCGGCGAGAAGCCCGAAGAGGCGCTGAAACCGAGGTTTTCATTCGACTGTCCCGGAGCCCTTCAGGGGTTTCATATCTGCGATTATCTTGACGAAGTAAATGCCGTGAAAGCGGTCAGGAACGCGAATGTGGACGGCCTCGGCGACGGGCTTGTCATCGAGTGTTCGGCGCTCGCGGAGGGAGTCCGGGCGAGGGTGTCGACGCAGACATTTATTGATTTTGAGAAGGTAAACAGGAATTTTTCCACCGTTGCGTCCCCGACGCTCTATCCGTCCCAGACGGTGAGGACGAGGGCATTCCTTCCGGACGGAGGGGAGGTCTTCATCGCGCCCTATGTCCTCTATTACGATCTCGACAACGCCACGCGGATCGCGCGCGGACAGGAGACGAAACTCGCGGAGGCGGAGACGGAGTTCTTCTTCAGCGTTCCGGATCTTGGGGGAATGCCGGTCGCAAAGCTCGGCTTTGAACTGAGAAGCGTCCGCCGCTTTGACGGGAGAGTCGTCATAAGGGAGATCGACTGGCGCGGGGCGCCTCTGCATTTCGCTCAGAGAGGCATGCTGATGAATTCCATCTGGAACACAAATCCGCTCTGGATGGCAGGGTTTGCCAGCTCGGCAACTCATTTTCAGGCTGACTTCAATGTGACCTATTGCGTGTCGCATACAGGGGAAGACGGACTCGTCACGATCGGGACGCGCGACTGGGAGAACTATTCGGTCGGTTCCACACTGTATTTCTCGCTGCACAGGGCCGGAGGGCTCGTGGCCAGAAGCTGCGGACACAGGCGGTTCTACGCGGCGTCTCTCAGGAATGGAAGAGAGGCTGTGATCACCGTCAGAAAGGATGATGCGACGAAGGTTCTGGCAAGGGCAGACTTCGCCTACGTGGAGGATCGGCCATATGAGCTCTGCTTCAGGGTATGCGGAACGTCTCTTCATCTCTCAGTGAACGGGGAGGACCTGCTTTCTGCGGAAGACGGTACCTACAGCGGGGGAGCTGCGGGATTCGTTGTGTCCGGGGGCACGATGACCTGCGACAGCCTGATTGTGGAAGCCTGTGGGGAGTAAGAAATCGGGTTCGGAATTCCGGGCGGGGGCAGAGAATGGAAAGGAAGAAATACATAGCGGCTTCGACGATTGTGACAGATGAGATCCATTTTCCGGGGAGGAGGGAAGCGGTGACGGTGCCGGGCGGTGCCGGGATCTATGCCCTCTGCGGGATGAAGCTCTTCACCGACGACGTGCTGCCCGTCCCGGGCGGGGGAGAGGATTTCAAAAGCCTCTTCGGCAGCTGGTTCAGCAGGAACGGAATTCCGATGGAGGGAATCCGGATCTCGACGGAGAAGACACCGCTCAACATCATCCGCTACGACGAGGACGGTGGGCGGACCGAGACCCCGAGATACGGGGAGAATCACTATCACGAGGTGGAGGTGAAGCCTGAGTATCTGGAAACGGTTTTTCCGCATGCGAAGGGTGTCTACATTTTCCGGAACAGTGAGCGGAGTTTCTGGGAACCGGTGCTTCGGATGAAACATATGTCCGGCGTTCCCGTGATGTGGGAGATCGCGGCGGACGCGGCGTATCCGGAGAATATGAAAGCCGTCAGGACACTCGCCGAAGAAGTGGAGATCCTTTCCATCAACGAGACGGAGGCCGCCGCGCTCACCGGACTTGGACCGGAATACGCCGCGGAAGAGCTTCTTTCATGGAAGGTTCCGCTGATCTTTCTCCGCCGCGGAAGCAGGGGCTGTTCGATGTTCAGCGGAGGGTTCCGGGAGGATATCCCTTCCGCGGCAGTGACAGACGTCGTCGATCCGACAGGCTGCGGCAACAGCTCTTCCGGCGCGGTGCTTGTCGGATGGTGCGAGGGCAGGGCGCCCCGTGAATGTGCCTGGATGGGAAATATGGCCGCAGCGATGTGCATCCGGCAGTACGGGGTTCCGGAGATTATAAGCCCGGAGATGAGAAGGCGGGCCGAGGAAACCGTCAGAAAGGAATCGCGATGAAAAGCGAAGACATGAGAAAGAAAGCGTCGATTGAGAAGATGCACCGCGATTACGAGTACTACCGGAACGTGCCCGAGAGGGGATTCCTGATCGAAGGCAGGCCCGCACTCACTCAGATTGACTATGAAAAAGCCGGCGACTATGTGCTGGTCGTCGTCCGGGACGCACTGATCGCTTACGGAAAGGATCCCGCGGAGAGGATCGCGGAGCGGCTTGAAGATGCCGAATGCATCGGAAACTCCGGAATGTTTCTGACGTGGACAGGGACCTACAAGGGGGCGAGGATTTCCGTCGTCAGCGGCGGAAGCGGATCCCCTGAGATGGAGCTCATCCTCTACGATTTTATGGAGTACACGGATGCCTCGGCCTTCATCCGGGTCGGGGGGTCCGGAGGACTCGGTGACGAGGTAAAACCGGGGGATATCGTGATCTCAAGCGGAGTAGTCCGCGGGGAAGGGATGACGAAGGCGTATATCCCGGCTGAGTACCCCGCAGCATCCAGTTACGAGGTTGTGAGCGCGATGGTTGCGGCAGCCGAGAGGCTTCATTCCCGATACCATGTCGGTGTGACTCTGTCGGTAGACAGCGATTTTGTCGGGGGAGGGAGGCCCGGTGTCGGCGGTTACCTTCAGCCGTGGAACACAGAGATCGCCGGAATCTACAACCGCGCGGGTGTTCTGAACGGCGACCGGGAATCTGCCGCGATCGTGACTCTGTCAGCGCTGTTCGGGAGAAGGGGAGGATCCGTCTGTTCGGTCTCCGACAACCTGTGTACCGGGGAAAAGTTCGGGGTCGGCCAGGGGCACGGGGACGCGATCTCCATCGCGCTCGAGGGCTGCGCAATTCTCCATCAGATGGACGAGGAGAAGAGAACGGCGGGAAAACCGCACTGGTTTCCCGGAATCGGGAGGTGAGAGTCCATATGAAATATGACAATCCGATGAACCGGCAGGTGATGAGCCTTCCGGAACTCATAGAATCCCAGTACGAGGATCTGGAGCCGAAGACAAGGACCGCGCTCACATTTCAGGAGATATTCAACATCCAGCGCATCATACTGACAGGCTGCGGCGACTCGTTCGCCGCGTGTATGGCTGAGCGGTACGCGTTCGAGATGCTCGCGGGAATTCCCGCAGAGGCAGTTCCTGCGCTTGAACTCGCCCGCTATTATGACAGGAACCAGCTCGGGGTTGACTGCCGGAATCCGCTCGTGATCGCAGTGAGCAACTCGGGAAATGTCTCCCGCGTCGCCGAAGCAGCTGCCCGCGCCCGCGAATGCGGTGCCTTCGTGCTCGGTATCACGGGACACGCGGATTCCGCGCTGGCGATGAACAGCGACAAGATACTGGAACTCTGTATTCCGCCGTTTGAGAGCGCCCCCGGGACGCGGAGCTATATGGTCAGCGTGATGTCCCTTCTCCTTCTTGCCATTCGCATCGGTGAAGTGAAGCTCCGTTACACGATGGATAAGGCGATGGAGATGCGATTCGATATCCTGAACCAGGGGAAGGCCCTCTCGGCGCTTCTCCCGGGTATCCTGGACACCTGCGGGGAGCTTGCGGAGAGGTGGCGGGACTTTCCTTACTTCGAGTTCGCGGGCGGCGGGTATGACTTCGCGTCGGCGTGGTTCGGACACGCCAAGATCCTGGAGGCCGTGGGGCGGCCGAGCGCCGCAGTTTCCATTGAGGACTGGTTCCACCTCAACTACTTTCTCAGGGATATCGACGGGACGGGAACGTTTTTATGCCTGAATTCAACGAATCCGGCCATGAGCCGTGCCGGGGAATTCCTGGATTATGCGGGTGAGATGGGCCGGCCGCTGGCGGTTGCCACAGACAGTGAGGAGATAAAGCTTCCTGACGGCGCCGTCCGGATACCGGTTCCCAAAGCGGTGTATCCGATGACGATGCCGATCACCCAGTTCGTCCCGTTCTGTGTCTTCGCCGCGTCACTGGCTGAGCAGCTCGGCGAGGAGTACGGGCGGGGATCAAAGGGGAGATGGGCCGGAAGCGCCGGAGGAAGAGGCGTGAACAGCAGCAGGATCGAGATTGTGTGAGGAAGTGCCATGTTAAGGACATATGAACTCAGAACCGGATACAACGAAGTCGTCGACATCACGGACCGGGTTCGTGAAGCAGTCTCCTCGAGCGGGGTGCAGGAGGGAATCTGCATCATCTATAATCCCCATTCGACTGCGGGCCTTACGCTCTTCTCGCCGTGGGATCCCGAGGGATTCAGGGATCTCGA
Source organism: uncultured Lachnospiraceae bacterium (assembly GCA_902773435.1). Taxonomy (GTDB): domain Bacteria; phylum Bacillota; class Clostridia; order Lachnospirales; family Lachnospiraceae; genus Chordicoccus. The sequence continues at coordinate 5,262 of CACYEN010000053.1, forward strand.
CGAGGAGATCCGGAGACTCATACCGACGCGCGTCGATTTCCACCACCAGCATGATACGCCGCAGGATGCGGCGGGACATGTCAAATCAGCGCTTACAGGCGTCACGCTTTCCCTTATCATTCATGAGGGGAAACTGCTTCTCGGCAGCTCGCACGGCATCTATTTTCTGGAGTTCGACGGGCCGAGAAACCGCAAATTTCATGTGAAGATACAGGCAGATTAAGGAAGGAGACAAGGCTGTGAACAAGATAATTCTGGACTGTGATCCAGGTATGGACGACTCGCTCGCTATTATCATGGCGGCCAAGAGCAAGGACCTCGATCTGCTCGCGGTAACCGCAGTCAACGGGAATTACCCGGTGGACATCACGACGAAAAACGCGCTGAAGACGCTTGAACTGATCGGCAGGACAGATATTCCCGTCGCGAGAGGAATGGCGAAGCCGCTCTTCCGCTCCGCGCCGAAGGACCCCTTCACTCACGGGGCGGACGGACAGGCTGAGATGAACCTGCCGGAGCCGGTGACACAGGCCGATCCCCGGCACGCGGCTGACCTGATTATCGATCTCGTGAGAAAATACCCGCACGAAGTGACACTTGTCTGCACGGCGCCGATGAGCAACATCGCTATGGCATTCATGAAGGATCCGGGGATCATCCCGCTCGTCAGGGAAGTCATCGCTATATCCGGCATGTTCGGGTTCAGCGAGTACGCGTTCGCGAACGCGACGGGAGATACGCCGCTGAGTGAGTGGAATGTCTACGTTGATCCGGAGGCCGCGAGAATGGTTTACCACTCCGGAGTGAAGCTCACCGCGATCGGGCTTGACGCGGCGACGCATTTTGACACTGATTTCAGCGCGAACGATCTCGAGGCGTTCCGGACGAGCGAACTCAGTGAGGCTAAATTTCTCTCCAACGCAATCAGTTTTTCGCACGGAAGAGGGTTTGAAGCTTACTGTGCGGTGATCGACGGCGTCGCGGTTGCCTATGCGATCGACAGGTCGGTCGTCGATACGGTGGAGGGACATGTCGACATAGAGATTAAAGACGGCCTGACACTGGGCATGACCGTGATGGACAGGAGACATCATTTTGTCTGGAAGCAGCTTCCCGTGATCGCGGTGGGATACCATACGGATTCCTCGAAGTTTCTCGGTATTGTGAAGAAACTGGTTCTCGAGTGACACAGCCGTACAGCGGACATCCTGACCGGGACGGAAACCGGGAAAATTCGGAGGAATTGAGAACAGCATGTACAGATATCAGCACGAACTACTGAAAAATGA
>CACYEN010000054.1 GCA_902773435.1 uncultured Lachnospiraceae bacterium
ACACCCGCGTAGATCTGCTCCCTGAAGTCGTATACGCTCATCCTGTGTTCCTCATCTCTCAGGTGCTGTTACTTAAGCGCTCTCACCTCAAACCCGTCGCAGAGAATCGAGCCCCTGTCGACCACATAGCCGGCCTGGCCGCCCGAATACGAATCGTCATACCCTTCCGCCGCCCGGATTCCGTCCACGAAGAAGGTCAGCTTCTTCCCCTTTACCGCGAACATGAACTCGTACTCCGAGTCGATCCGGTACGGGTACCGCTCCTCGGCGACGATATACCGCTTCTCATCCTCCTGGCGGTAGATCCTCGCAAATCCGTTCGCGAGCACGGCGCCGTAGTAGCGCCTGTGGCCCCTCGCCCGCGCGACAAGGCCGGCGGACTCCTGCATGGAGAGCGTGATCTTCGATTTCACGATATAATCCGTCCAGTCCGCGGTGCCGGTCGTCACGACGCCGTTTTTTACAGCGTGGCTGATCGAAAACGTCACCGTATAGTCCGGGTTCCAGTGATCCGCGGAGGAGACAAATGCCTTCTGCCAGGAAGTCATCGTCGTCCAGGGAGTGAGCGACGGCGTCATCTCCATCGATCGGCCGATACGGAAAAGCTCGGGGGCGCCCCCGAAATCCATTGACCGGAGGATGACGGACCCGTCAATTCTCCGTCTGCTCGTCAGTCTGATCCCGAGCCTGTAAACCGGGTGGCCGCCGGTAACGGGCACCCTGAACATAAGTTCATTCCGTCCTTTCGCGAGACCGAAAGTATCCCCTGTCAGGAGGTCGAGCCGGTCACTGCTGTTGAAGTACTCGATAAAAAATGTCAGATCCGGCGCCTCAGGGTCCGGCGCTTCGACCACGGCGCTCACCGTCTGCCCTTCATAGAGGACAGGAGAGCCAAGTACGTCAAAATAGCTGGTATCGGCCTGTCCCTTCGGGACGAGGTCGACAAATGTGTCTACGGACACAGAAGCGTGGGTCCCGTTCGCGAGTCCCCGGTAGGAGAGCCGAAGTCCGTATGTCCCGGTCTCTTCAAACACGTTGGTGATCCCCGTGAGGACCTGTTCCTCAGTGTTCCGGTCATAGGGAACGAAGCCCTGGACAGAACCCGGGTACTCGAACGCGTACCTGGTCTCCGGAATCTCAAGCGGTTCGCCAGCAAGCGCGCAGGCAGCCCTCAGGATCTCCCTCGTCTCCTGCACCGTGTCGGAGATGCAGGAGCCTCCGTCCGACGTGACGACGTAGAGGCGGTCAGCCACTGCCCTCCTGAGGTCAGCTCCCTGCCCGAAGCAGGCGAGGCCGAGGCGGATTCCGTTCAGTGCGCCGACATTTCCCGAGTTGCAGTCCGTGTCCCAGCCTGCGCTGCAGGCGATCATGCAGGCGCGGTGGAAATCATCACCGCCCATGATGAGGCTCATAAGAAGGACGAGATGGTTCGTGACCATCGGGCAGTTGCCCGGATAGCGCTCGTATCCGTGGTTTTCCGCGATCCAGTCCCTGACCTCTCTCCAGTCGGAGGCCTTCGCGCACTGTTCCCTCACATCGGCGACGAGCCCGCGAAGCCGGTCATCCTCCACATAGTCGAGTCCGCGGTCGAGCAGCGTGTCCAGGTCCCGCTCATCGAACGCCATTGCCTCCATAGCGGCGAGATAGACGGCAGCCTCCACCGCGATCCCGTCATGGCTCACCGAGGCGGCGGCGCGGGCTATCCTGGCAGCACGTCCGGGATTGCCGGGATTTGCCATCGCCCAGGCGTCAATGAAGATCTCGGCGCCGATCTGCTCCGCCATGCTCTGTCCGTTCAGTTTCAGGGATCCGGACTCCGGGGCGGGAATCCCCTCTTTCAGGCGCAGATACGCCGTATGCTCAGTACTTCTGCAGAGTCCGCCCCACCAGAGGATGGTCTCATTTTCGATGATATAGTTGAGCCAGGTCTTTCCGATCGTTTCTGCCGTGATGTCCGGATCATATCCGCTGTCCCGGAGCGCACGGAAAAAGGCAAAGGTTCCCGAGATGTCATCGTCAGGGACGATCAGGGGCGCGCCTGTCTCATGGTTCTTGTAGTACCAGATCTCACCGAATCGGTCACGGATCTTCTCGTAGGGCCAGCCCTCGACCGGCCTGCCCAGATAGACGCCGATCGTCTTTCCGAGAACGCCGGCGTAGATCTGTTCCCTGTAATCGCTGATGCCCATCCTGTCTCCTTTCCTGCGGCGGATCACCCTTTCACCGCGCCGCTCACCATTCCGTCGACAAAGTACTTCTGCATGATCAGGAAGAACGCGACGACCGGGCCGATCAGGATCACGGCGGAAGCCATCAGGACGCCCATAGCCGATCCGTAGCTGCCGTTCATCGAGAGGAAGCCGAGCGTTGCGGTGAAGTTCTTCTCCCCCTGCAGAAATGTCGAAGAGATCAGATACTCATTCCAGGTCTGAAGCCCCACGAGAACCCCGACCGTTATGAGCCCGGGCGAGACGACCGGTCTCATAACATACCAGATCAGCTGGGCGGTGCCGGCACCGTCGATCCGTGCCGCCTCCTCAAGCTCTTTCGGAACGTTCAGGAAAAACGTCCTCATCATGAAGACCGCCAGCGGCATACTGGTCGCCGCGAGGATCACGCTCGTCGCCGGGATGTTCCCGATGAGACCGAGCCTCGCGTAGGCGTAGTAGAGGGGGAAAAGGAAGAGCTGGATCGGCACGGTCATCGCCATGAGGAAATAGAGCAGGATCGCGCCGCTGCCCTTTATTCTCTTTCCGGCGAGCACATATCCCGCAAGTGTTGAACAGATCAGGACGATGATGATCGTAATGCCGGTCAGTTTGATACTGTTGATGAAGCCGAGCGCGAACCGTCCCGTCTTCCATGCCTGGGTATAGTTCTCAAACTGTAATGCGGCGGGAAAGCTGAGCGGATTCCTTGTGATCTCGGCGTTCTCCTTAAAACTGTTGATCACGACCAGCGCGATCGGCGCGAGACAGATGAATACCAGGAGGAGCAGGATCACATGGACTGCGGTGCTTCTGGCAATCTTCGTTCTGTTGAGCCGTTTTTTATTCTCTCTCATGCTTCCGCCCCCTCAAATCATATTCTCTTTTCTCGTGAGATAGGTGTAGATGCTCGACGCAATCAGGCCGAAGAAGCTGATGACCAGCCCGACCGCAGCCGCCTTTCCTACCTTCATGGAGCCGAACGCCAGCGAATACGCGTAGGTGCCGAGCACCTCCGTCGCGTGGGCCGGGCCTCCTCCGGTCAGAAGCTTGATGTAGTCGAAGGCAAGGAAGCAACCGATCGTGATGATGATGAACATCATCTTCACGGTCGTCATGATGCTGGGCAGATAGACAAAACGAAAGAGCTGCCAGGAACCTGCGCCCTCGACCATGGCGGCCTCCACCTGGTCCTGCGGCGTCTGCCGGAGGGCTGCTAGATAGATCACCGTCAGGTAGCTCCAGTAGTGCCAGATGTCGACGCCCGCGCAGGCGTAGATCGCTGTCTTCATGCTCGCAAGGGGGGAGCTGATGTCCAGCCCCATGTTCCGGAGTGCCGCGATCACACCCGACACCGGGCTGAACATGATATTCAGCCAGAGCATCGCATTTACCGACGGGGCAAGAACGTAGGGAATGAGGAAGGCAAGCTGATAGAAATTTCGCGTCTTCTTCCTGTTGAGGAGAAGCATGGCGGAGAACATCCCGATACAGACCGGAATCGTGATGAACATGACGGTCCAGATCACATTATTCATAATCGCCCGCTTAAAGATGCCGTCCCTCATGAGCTGCTGGAAGTTCTTCAGCCCGATAAAGCTGATATTGGGCGACAGGCCGTTCCAGTCGGTAAATGAATACACGATCGTCATAATTCCCGGCACCAGGATGATGGAAACACTGATGATGAGTGCCGGGGCAATCAGGAAGTAATTCCAGTTTATCTTTCTGCGCGTCTTCTGATTCATACTGTCTCCTCGCAGGACGGAAACACAGATTCTCTGCTCTCCCGATCTGACAAAACAGGGCAGGGGATTCCACTCTTCTCCTGCCCTGCTTCTAAAAAGCCTTGTATTTCTCTTTTTCAGCCGGGGCGCCCCGTTTTTTCCCGATCCGGGATACTTCCTCCGGGATATGCGGGACGTCCCTCACTCAGTTTCCGGTCACTCGACTCCCGAGGGCTTCGGGATAGGCGGAACAAGACCCTTCTCAAACTCGACCTCGAACTCATCCTGGATGGACTGGACATAGTCATCGACCGAGATCGTATCGAACCAGACTTCGTCGATGTTGATAATTCTCTGCTGGGTCGCGGCCGGGAAGAAGACGTTGTCATAGTAACCGAAATTGCCCTGGTTGACTGCGTCGGAGATGCTCTTCACCACGTCGACGAAGGAGCTTGAGAGATAGGACATCTCGCTCGTATCGACCGTGGAGAGATCCTTGAGCGGAGTTCCCCAGTAGCCGGGCCATGCAGCGGTCATCTCCTGCATGAACTCCGCGTTCATCATCATGTCGATGATCTTCGCGGCTTCGTCCTTGTGCTCCTGTGAGACATTGGCGTTGATGGAAAGCGTGCAGGCAGCGCCGAGCGTATAGGTTGTGTCCGGAACCTGCTCCGTGGCCGGGAACGGGACGAACGCGATGTTCTCGGTCTTGTCGTCTGTGAAGTAGGATGCTGCCCACTGGAACGCGATAGACGGGCCGATGAAGAACGGGGCCTTCTCATCCGCGAGAAGCGCGAGTGACTCGCTGAAGTTCAGGTTGACATAATCGGAGCCGGCGAGGTAGCCCTTGTCCCACCATTCCTTCGTCTTGGCAACGGCGGCCTTGACGTCGTCATTCACCCAGCTCTCCTCACCCGTCAGAACCTTGTACATTGTAGCCGGTCCCGCTACATGTGTGAGGAACGCGGAAGCGTAATTCTCGTTGACCGGCTGCCATCCCTTGTTGCCGGTGACAGACGCGTAGAGACCTGCTTCAAGAGCCTTATCCATGACAGCCTCGAGTTCCTCGATCGTTGTCGGGACTTCCCAGCCGTTGTCAGCAAGGACCTTCTTGTTGTAGAACACGCCCATCGTGCTGACGCCGTTCACAAGGCTGTAGAGCGTACCGTTCACCGTTCCGGACTCATAATAAGGCTGAAGAATCTTGTCAGCCCAGCCGTACTGCTCCGAATACGCGTCCATCGGCTCAAGCTTTCCGGCTTCCACGAGCGGCATGACGAAGGACGGTCCGGATCCGTAGACAATATCCGGGCCCTGGTTGGCGGCAAGGGCGGTCGTCATATCCGCGTCGACAGACGGCCGGAACTCGACGACGAGCTGGTAGTTGTCCTGGGAGGCATTGTACTTGTCGACGAGGAGGGCCTTCATCGCTTCCTGAGCGTAAGGTTCAGCTCCCCAGAACCAGAGATTGATTACCTCTCTGTCGGAATAATCCTCTCCGGCAGCGGTCGTGATCTCGTCGGCCATCACGGCCGGAACGGCCGCAAATACCATGGACGCCGCAAGAACAATTGATAAGACAGCTTTGGAAACTCTTTTTCTCATACCTGTTCATACTCCTTTCCGCGAAACATTGGTAAATAAATGATAAAAATTGCATAGCTTCATGGGTCAATTATAGCGCAGATCGTTTACCACTGTCAACGCGTGTTTATCCTGATTTAAATTAAAATCGATCCGCAAAAATAGAAGAAGCATTTCATCTGCTCTCTCATCTATGATTCAAATTTCATTGAATTTTCAATAATTTTATGACAGAACCGCTGATTTCAGAAAGGCTGTACTGTAGACTTGACTTCTGCGGGCCCTCAAGATAAAATAAGGCTGAAGTTGGTAAACACGATAAAGTTTATCGCTTCCATTCACCACAAGATGGCTGCCTGCGGCGGAAGCCGTCCCGAAAGGAGAACCGGATGCCCGGAAATCTGAAAGACAGGATCAGAAAGAATCTTCCCGCCATGCTGCTCGCGGCGGCGCTGGTTGTCCTGGTCTTCAGGATTCTCTACGTGACCGTCATCCATAGAAAGGTCCCCGCTCTCTCCGCGGCAGTCCTCGGCGATGCGTTCAGCATCGACTGCGGACAGCTCGAAGAACGGATGCGGACGGAGCTCGGGATTTTGTCGGACCTGAACATCGTGTCCGCGACCGCCTATAATCCGGAGTCCCCTCTCACGGAACAGATCCTGATCACGGAGATCAGGGCGCACGCGGCGGATCTCATCTTCGGGGACAGAAGCTCGCTCCTCCGGCTCGCCTCCAAAGAGTGTCTCGCCGACCTGTCGGAGGACCCTGATTCCGTGCCTGTCTTCATGGTCCCCGTGACCGGCATCCCGGAGATCGGAGAGGATACGGACCGTCCGCTTCTGTGCGGCATCGCCGTCACGTCGGATCACAGGGAGCTGGCGGAGACATTTATCGAATTGCACAGATACTGACTCCCGCCGTCAGGCGGGCAGAGTACTGTTCAGAGCACAATATGGAGGTTTGTCTATGAAGATAACGATCAGAGATGTCGCGGCGGCAGCCGGCGTTTCTCCGGCCAGCGTGTCGCTTGTCCTCAATAACAAGCCGTCGCGAATCCCAGAATTGACACGGCAGCGCATTCTCGACGCCGCCGACCATCTGGGGTATCTCCCCGGGTCGTCCAGGAAAAGCAGCTCTCCCCTTCCCAGGTCGCACATCATCGGGATCATCCTTCCGGAGATCTCCACATCGGAGAGCGGGGCATACCTTGAAGGCATCGAGCGCTACGCGGGCATCTACGGGTACCGGATCATCTGCTGCAACCTCGGCTCATCCTCGTCGAAGTGCGTCTCCTACATCGAATTTCTCTGGAATCTCGGGGTCGACGGGATCATTATGCTGCCTCCGAACGACATGAACGAGATGGAAAATAACCGGAAGCTCGGGGACGCTCTCCACAGATCCGGCAGGCCCTTTGTCCTGCTTAGCCGCGCGATCGACCGCGTATTCACGGACTTCGTGACCTCCGATTTTAAAGCCGGTGCCTATGCGGCGACAGAACATCTCATTTTGAGCGGTCATGAACGCATCGGTCTCCTCTCGGGGCCTCCCGAGATCTATAACACCCGAAAGAAACTCGAGGGCTACAAAGAGGCGATGATCTTCTACGGTTTCTCCATCGACAGCGGCATGATCTATATAGGAGACTGCTCGATCGAGAGCGGCATGAGGGGCGCAAAATTTTTCATCGAGCGCGAAGCCACTGCCGTCATCTCCATGGACGACCGCATGGCCTACGGCGTCTATCGGTACGCGAACGAACATCAGCTCCGCGTCGGGGAAGATCTCTCCCTTATCAGCTTTAACAACGCGCCGATCTGCGATATTCTTACGCCTCCTCTGACAAGCGTCTCAGAGGAATATGAGCTCATGGGACGGAAAGCCTGCGAGCGCCTGATCATCAGGATCTCGGGGGATGACCCGGATGGTCCCAAAAACAGCTATTTTGTGCCCTCTCTTGTGGAGAGGCACTCGGTGAAGAAGATCGGGGACGGGTTCTCCGGGAAGAATCAGTCATGAGTACAGGATGATGATAATTCTTTACTTTCAACGGAAACTCGCCTAAAATAATAGGGTATTCAGGATATTGGCAAATACGCCGGAAAAATCTCCGCGTCTGCGGGGAAAGGAATCGTTATGGCATCATTAAAAGAACTGTTTGATTATCAGAAATTCGGGCACAATCCCCGTCTCGACGCGCTCATCCGCGACACGGAGAGCCGCTACAGCATGACGCTCGGCCTCGACGATCTTGAACTCGTCAACGCCGCAGGCAGTCCGGACATGCCCCGGAAGAGCAGCTTAAAAGACAATTCCGACAAGTAAGAAGGAAAGAGTATGTCTGAAGTATTAACATATGAGCAGGTGTACAACGAGTACCACAAGAAGGTCATGGGCTATATCCGCTCCAAGATCTCCAACAGCTATGACGCCGAGGACCTGCTCTCAACGGTATTTATCAAGGTTTTTGAGAAATTCGAGACATTCGACCAGTCGAAGGCCTCCATCTCAACGTGGGTATACACCGTCGCCCGCAACACGCTGATCGACTACTTCCGCGTGAGAAAAGTCCACGAGGAGATCAGCGAGGAGGACATCGTCGAGGAGGACGCCTACCAGGGCATCCTGGACAACGAGACACTGGAGGAGCTCGCCGCCTCCCTGGAGAAGCTTCCGGAGAGGGAGCGGGATCTCATCATCCTCCACTACTACAAGGGCCTGCAGCTGAAGGAGATCTCGATCATGATGAAGATGTCCTACAGCAACTGCAAGATCGTGCACAACAAGGCGCTGATGCGCCTGCGTCAGTACATGACGTTCGAGTGATGGTACAAAATACGCCGGATCCGCAGATTCCCGATCTGTGGTCCGGCGTTTTTCCGCAGTCATTATGATCTTTATGATCTGCTGTTCATGTGTCTTTTCTTAATTCACGCGTGCGCATGTCTGCCGCCGCCCTGCTCCTCACTCAGCAGCATCCTGTCGTTGTCGAGATTCTTTCCCGCATCCTGCCTGAAGCGGTCGAGCAGGTCGCCGACCGTGAGTCCGGCCCGCGCGCTCCCTTCCTCGTCGAAGATAATTCTGCCCTGGTTCATCATGATCGTGCGGTTCCCGAGATCGAGAGCCGACTGCATGTTGTGCGTCACCATGAGGCAGGTGAGCCTCTGCTCCCTCACGATGCTCTCCGTGAGCGACAGGACTTTGTCCGCGGCGCCCGGGTCCAGGGCCGCCGTGTGCTCGTCGAGCAGGAGCAGCTTGGGCGGATTGATCGTCGCCATCATGAGCGTCAGGGCCTGCCGCTGGCCGCCCGAAAGCAGGCCGACCGGCTGGCTCATCCGGTCCTCGAGGCCCATATCGAGCAGCGCGAGCTTCTCCCGGAAGCGCTTTCTGTCAGCCGCCGTGATGTGGCTGAGCCAGCCTCCGTATCCCGCGGCGAGCGTGAGATTCTCCTCTATGCTCATTCCCGGGGCGGTGCCGCGCATCGGGTCCTGGTACAGGCGTCCGATCCTGCGCGCCCGCATGTGCGGCGGCGCGAGCGTGACGTCGTCCCCGTCGAGGACAATCTTTCCCTCATCTGTGATGAAATCACCGCTGATCGCGTTGAGGAGCGTGGACTTGCCCGCCCCGTTCGCGCCGATGATCGTGATAAAATCGCCTTCCCTGACGGAGAGCGAGACGCGGTCGAGGGCGAGCCTCGCGTTTACCGTGCCGGGATTGAAAGTCTTTGATATTCCGCTGATCTCAAGCATCTGCCCGGCCTCCTCTTCTCCCCTCTGTCCTCCCGTGCGTGAGTCTCCTCCTGAGGAGCGGGAACTGTTCCTTCAGGTACGGGCCGGCGATCGCGATGATGACGATCACGGAGGACACCATCTTCAGCATGAAGGCCGGCATGTTGAACCGGAGCGCGATCGTGTAGACCAGTCTGAAAATGAACGCTCCGAGCACAGCGCCGATCGCCCTGACGGCGATCTTCCCCTTCCCGAGGAAGGCATTGCCGATCAGGAGGGACGCGAGCGCCACCGTCACCATGCCGGTTCCGATGTCGATATTCACCGACTTCTGCGACTGGGCGAGCAGGCACCCGGAGAGCCCCGTAAACGAGTTCGAGATGCACAGGCCGACCGTCGTCGTCATGACCGGATTGATCGATGAGGAGCGGACCATGTCGGGATTGTTGCCGGTCGCCCGGATGGCGAGCCCGAGCCTCGTCCGCAGGAAAAGCGCGAGGAACAGGATAACCAGCGCCACCGCGATGAGGGCGATCACGAGCTTCGACTGCCCGTCCAGCGGGGTTCCGTCGAGGAGCGCCTTCATCTTCGTGAACACCGTCTCCGTCTTGTTCATGTTGAGCAGCGACGAGTTGCCCATCACTGCGATATTGACCGAGTAGAGCCCGGTGTTCACGATAATCCCGGCGAGCAGGGAATTGATGCCCATCCTTGTCTGAAGCAGCGCCGTCACAAACCCGGAGACCACCCCCGCCCCCATCGCGGCGGGAATGGACAGATAGGGGTGGCCGGAAATGGCGACAACCGCGCCGACGGCAGCCCCGAGTGTGAAGCACCCGTCCGTCGAGAGGTCGCACACATTCAGCATCGAGTAGCTCAGAAAGAGCGCCAGGACTGTCAGCCCGCTTATGAGCCCTAGTTCGAGGGCGGTGAAGACAAGTCCGGATATTGCGGCAGCGTTCATGGTTTCTTCTTCCTTTTGTGTCTCAAAGTGTTATGTCCGGCGGCCATCAGGCAGCGCCTTTGGTCCCGCGGTTTATGTCCGGAGCCTTAAGCGGCCAGATCGTCGAAAGTGTCCGCGGTCGTGATGCTCTTGACGCTCGTGCAGAACGGCGCGAATGTCTCGGAGATCTCGTCAAAGCTGATTCCGAGGGCCTCGCAGATGTCGGTGTTGATCGTCGCGGTTCCGTTGTCAAATGTCATGACCGGGACCTCTCCGGGGTTCTTCTCATTTGTCAGGATGTCGGCGATCATCCTGCCCGTCTCGACGCCGAGGTTCGCGTAGTCGACGCCGTATCCGAGGAAAGCGCCGTTGAGGGCGAACGAGTCAGCTCCGGTGTAGTGCGGGATGCCCGCCTCGGCAAATGTCTCGTAGATCGAAAGTTCAGCCGTCATGATCGTGTTGTCGGTCGGGGTGAAGACCGCGTCGACGCCGTCGGCGGCCGCGGACTCGGCGGCGAGAACGACCTCGTTCACGTTGGTTCCCGTGTACTCCTTGTAGGAGACGCCCTTCTCGTCGAGATAGGCCTTCGCGTCCGCGATCGGGGCCGTGGCGGAATCCTGACCTACGTCATAGAGCAGGCCGATCGTCCCGGCATCGGGGTTCTGCGCGAAGATCAGGTTCATGATCGCGTTCGTGTCGAGGTAGTCGGACGTTCCCGTGATGTTGGCGCCCGGAGCTTCGTTCGATTCCACGAGGCCGGCTCCCTCCGGGTCGGAGACCGCCGCGAAAACCACGGGGATCCCGTTGTCCTCGGTCGCGGACTGCATGTTCATCGCGACCGGCGTCGCGATACCGACCATCAGGTCGACGTCGTCGGCGATGAAGTCGGCGATGATCTGGGCCATGACATTTCCGTCCGCGTTGCAGTTGTCGTACTCGATGTCGAAGGTGACGCCCTGCTCCTCGCCGAGCGCCTCGAGAGTCGCCGTGATATTGTCGACGATCTGGTTGAGGGAGGCGTCGTCTACGTAGTTGCAGATGCCGATCTTGTAGGATTTCGCGGCGTCGTCCGCGGAAGCCGGCATCGCGGCAAGTCCGGATGCGAGTGCGAGCGTCATCGCGTAAGCCATCAGTTTCTTCTTCATAACAATTACCTCCTCTTTGTGTGTAAACTGGCAATTACCATAAAAATGTCCCGGCAGAACACATCCGTGTTCTGCCGGGACAGGATATACAAAAGTTCCTGCGGTGCCACCCGGCTTGACGCGCTCCGCGCGTCCCCTCACGCATACGATCATATGCAGGCTCCTGTGACGGCGAGCCGCTCCGTCTCCCATACTCCGCGTCCCCGCGCGTTTCTGATCGCCCTCGGAAGTCCATTCAGCAGAAGACGCGTCGCTGTGATCCCACCATCCACAGTTCTCTCTTCACACGGAGCCAGTGCCTACTACTCTTCTTCAACGGTTTCTGTTATTCAAAGACTTTAGCACAGTGAAGTTCATTTGTCTACTGCAAAATAAAAAACCCGCCGGGCAGCCGGGACAGACGGCAGCGCGGGATCTCAGAGGACACCCCCGATATACTCGTCAAATACGTTGAAGAGCATGTCCCCGGACGCAACCGGAAGCACAGCCGTAGAGCCCGGAATCCGCTCAAAGCGGAACAGGTCCTCCGCTGCGGTCAGCACGAGTGCCGGGATCACGTCGTATCCGTCCCCGAGGATCACCTCGAGAAACGGCACATATTTCGCCGCCTGGATGATCTCCTCCTCCGCGATCCCGTCCTTCATCTTGAACTCAAGTGAAAATGCCCTGTTCTCCGTCAGCACCAGCACGTCCGCGTAGATCCGGATATGGCGCGACCGCCTGATCCGAAGCTCAAAGCAGATCTCCCAGCCGGAGGTATCGACCCCCCTCATATCCGCGAAGAGGTCCTTCATCACCCGGCGGGTATCCCGGAACGAGTGATAGAGCCCCCTCGTGTCGTTGAGATTTCGTCCGATCCTTCCGCATCCGTCGAGCAGCGCCTGGAACCAGGCCTCCTCGCCGAGCTCCATAAATTCGCCGACAAGTCCGTACCACCCGCAGTAGTCCGAAAGGCCGGTGTGAGGCCGGGCCTGCCGGATGAGGCCGTGCCAGAGGTAATCGCCGTCCCTCACGCAGAGGTCGCGTATAAACGGATAGGAGTAGAGACAGCGGTTGACGGACGTCCTGTCCGTTCCGAGCCTCCTTGCGATCTCCTTCGCGCTGACGCCGTCGCCGGCGCAGATCAGGGAGTAGATCTTCCGCTCGAGGTCAATCGCCGCCGTCATCGTCTCTCCGGGCTCCCTGCTCTTCCGCCCCCGGCGCTTCGCATCGCGGTCCACCTGCAGCGGTCAGCTGCCGCCCTCACCTCGAAGATCCGCGGCATCGCGAGGTTTCCCGGCACTTCGCGGCCGCCCCCGAGGAACTCGAAGCCCTCCCTCCCGAGGCGGTCCTCCAGCTCCTTCATGCAGGCATCAAGATCCTTCCGTCCGTCGAACACATGCCTGTGAAGGTAGAGGAGAAGGCTCGCGATCGCACCCGTCTGCTCACTCGTGACCAGCTGCTCCACGCAGCGGAGGTCCACCGTCTCGTGCTCGACGGAGAAGGCGTCTTTTCCGAGGACTTTCATTTTCACCCTGTCGCCGCAGACACGGGGATTCCTCTCCGGGATCCGCAGGTCCCTGAGGGTTCTCATCTTTGTCGAGACCGGCACGTCATCCGGGAATTCCCCGGCCGCCTGCTTCGCCCTCTCCGTGATGTCGGACGGCACATAGCTGTCCATCTGGATGATCGTGTCGGCGATATGGAAAAACGCGCCCTGGCTCCCGGCGACCAGTATGATCGAAGAGCCGAGATCCTCGTAGATGCTCCGCATCTTCTCGAGAAAGGGCGTAATCGGCTCGTTCCCCCTCGCGACGACGCGCTGCATCAGGGCGTCCCTCACCATGAAGTTGGTCGCGCAGGTGTCCTCGTCGATCAGCAGGAGGCGGGAGCCGCCGGTGAGCGCTTCGATGACGTCCGCCGCCTCCGACGTACTGCCGCTCGCGTCCTCCGTGGAGAAAAATACAGTGTCCTTCCCGTTCGGCAGATTGCTGATGAAGTCGGAAATATCCACTCCCCGCACGCTTCTCCCGTCCTCGGCGCGGATCTTCACCGCGGAGGGATCCGTGATGACATACTCCCTGCCGTCCCCGCTGATGTGATCATAGATCCCGAGTTCAAGCGCGCGGAGCAGCGTCGACTTTCCGTGGTAGCCGCCCCCGACGATCAGTGTGATGCCTCTGCGGATACCCATTCCGGTGATGCTGCCCCCGTCGGGGAGCGGGATCGTCACGGCAAGCGGCTCCGGCGACCGGAAACGGACCGCGTCCCTCATCGGGCGGGCGGAGACGCCGCTCTCCCGCGGGAGCACCGCCCCGTTCGCGACAAATGCGGCGAGCCCCATTTTTCCCAGGCTCTCCCGGATGCACTTCTGGTTGTCGGCGAGTGTCATCCGCTCCTTCACGGCAGATGGCTTCCAGGCTGAGTAGACGAGCGTCCTCCTGACGACGCCGGGGAGCTGCTCAAACAGGATCCGGATAAGCTCCGCGCTCCGGATGCTCCGTCCCGCTGCCGGGAATCCCACCTCGAAGCGGACGAGGATCCGTCCGTCGCGCTCCCCTATGACGAGCGCGCTCCTCTCGAGGATCTCCTGACCGGGACGGCTCACGTCGACGAGGCCGCTCTTGCCGGAGCCGGCGTGGTTCCTCCCGTTCTCCGTGAGCACGCGCCCGAAGGCCCGGAGGAGAAGGTCCGCGAGGGCGGTCCTCCGGTGCTTTTCCCGGTAGTACTCGGCAGGGAAACCGGCCGTTTCGGGGTCCACCTCGACCGAAAGCCTGGAGGGGGCCGCGAACGGGTCGCCCTGGACGTGTTCGATATTGAGGACGTATCCGTCGAAGCGGTAGCTGCCCCGCGTGTCCTTGTAGGCTGGGTAGCTTCTTCTGTCGATGTCAATGAGGAGGGTTCTCAGCTGATTCTGTGTCTTCATGGTATTCCTCGTCATTTTCGGGTCTTTTTGGTTATCAGTACAGGCGCCCCAGCATATTCAGGCCGAATATGAACAGGAACATCGTCACGACCGATACCAGCGTCGTCACAGCCACGAGCTGCCCGGCCAGGGGGCCGTCCCCGCCCATATTCTGGGCCATCGGGTAGGAGCTGACCGCCGTCGGCGTCGCGAAGATCAGAAGGAGGACAAAGCGCTCCATATTCGTGTAGGGAAGGAGCAGCATGATGCCGTACATCAGGATGGGAATAATCACCATCTTGACGACGGTGACGCCCGCAAGCACGCGCCGGTTCTCCCTGAAGGAAGTTATTTCGAGCGTACCGCCGAGGGCGATCAGCGCGAGCGGCGTCGCCATGGAGCCGAGCGTCTTCACCGGATCTCCGAGAAAATCGGGGACCGGTATTCTCGCGAGACGGAACACAAAGCCCGTCGCGACGCCGATGAGGAGCGGATTCGTGACGACGTTCCTGAGCAGTTTGCGCGGCGATACGCTCCCTCCCCGGAAATACTCAAGTACGATGATCGCCGACACATTGAAGATCGTGACGACGACAGAGAGTACGACGGCCGCGAGCGGCGCGCTGCGGTCCCCATAGATATACCCGGCGAGCGGCATGGCGAAGAGGGCGACATTTCCGCGGTAGATCGCCTGGACGACGACGCCCCTCCGCGGATTCTCCGGTATGATCCGGGGAACCGTCAGCATGAGGACCACAATCAGCCCCACGATGCTGAAGATGCAGAACAGAACATATCTCATGTCGGGAACCATCTCCGCATCCGTGTAGTAGATATTCCTGAACATCAGACACGGGAACATGATCTTGAAGACGAAGGAATTCATCCTGTTGAGGAAGGCGCGGTCGGTAAGACGGAAGCGCACGGACCCGGCGCCGACCAGCATATAGATGATAAATGGGACAACGGCGCGGAACGCGATCAGAAAACTCTCAAAAACCATGGAACACCTCTGTGAAAACGAAAGAAAGCACCTCTATCATTATAGACTTCAGTGCCCCGAATCTCAATCTATCTTAAAATCTTTCACAAAGAGTGGTACACTTCCTGATATACCCGTCAATTCTGTCAGCCATCCGGCCGGAGACATTTCGTCCGGACAGCCATCTGACCGGCGGCTCTTCGTCCGGCCGGTCCCCGGGAGGTGCCCGTATGAAAACTCTTTCGCTGAACGGCGCGTGGACGCTCACAATTTCCACAGAGACGCGCTGCGCCTCGGATTTGCGCATCGCCGCCTCACAGGCCGCCGCATCGGATCCCGCCCGCATCGCGGCGTCCTGTCCCATCGCCGGCCGTCCGATCCCCGCTGTCGTGCCGGGCTCCGTCTACTCGGACCTGCTCCGGGAGGGACTGATCGACGACCCGTTCTACCGCGACAACGAGAACGCGGCGCTGCAGCTGATGGAACACGATTTCATCTACCGGAGGCAGTTCACGGTTTCGGCTGACCTGCTGACATCTGACGAGGTGCTCCTCCGCGCCGAGGGGCTCGACACGATCGCGGAGATCCGGATTAACGGCATTTTCATCGGAAATACCTTCAACATGCACCGCACCTGGGAATTCGACGTGCGCGGCGCTCTCCGCGACGGGGTAAATGAAATCGAGATCCGCTTCTCCTCCCCCACCGCTTATATCCGGGAGGCTTACGCCTGCTCCCGCGCGGACGGGACGAGCGACGCGATGAGAGGATTTCCTCTCATCCGGAAAGCGCACTGCATGTTCGGGTGGGACTGGGGTCCGCGGCTTCCGGACGCCGGGATCTGGCGCGGCATCTCCATCATCGGGATCGAGGGCGGAAGAATCGGCGACGTCATCGTGAGGCAGGCGCACCGGGATGACGGAGTCTTGCTCGCGGTCACGAGCCGCGTCGTGCCGACGGATTCGGCGTCCTCTGTCCTCGAGGTCACCGTGACAGATCCCAACGGGGAGATCGTGGCGGAAATGACGCGCAGTCTCCCCGGGACAGGGCTTCCCGGCAGTGGCACGGGGATCTCCGTCAGGGCGGACAGCCGGCTTTCCGCGGCGGACGTGCCGGCGACTGCCGTCACCGTCTCCGCTGAGATCAGGGATCCGAAACTCTGGAACCCCGCCGGCTTCGGGGACCAGCCTCTCTACACCGTCCGTGTAAAACTGCTCCGGGAGGACCGGGAGCTCGACAGCCGCGCCCTGCGCGTCGGGCTCCGGACGGCGGAAATCCACCGGGAAAAGGACAGCTGCGGGGAAAGCTTCTGCCAGCGGGTGAACGGGAGAGACATTTTCGCTATGGGCGCCGACTACATCCCCGAGGACAGCCTCGTCACGAGGATGACGCCGGAGCGGACCCGCCGTCTGCTCGAGGACGCGAAGGCCGCCGGAATGAACACCATCCGCGTGTGGGGAGGGGGCTTCTATCCCGGCGACGACTTCTACGACATCTGCGACGAACTCGGCCTTATGGTCTGGCAGGACTTCATGTTTGCCTGCGCGGTCTACAACCTGACCGACGACTTCGACCGGAATATCAGGGCCGAGCTCAGGGACAACATCCGGCGCATCCGTCACCACGCGTGCCTCATGCTCTGGTGCGGCAACAATGAGATGGAGGATTTCGTCGCGAAGGACAATGAGTGGGTCACGTCAAAGAGGCAGACCGCGGATTACATCAAGATGTACGAGTACGTGATCCCGCAGGTGCTCTCCAAGGAGGATCCGGAGACATTTTACTGGCCGTCGAGCCCCTCGAGCGGGGGCAGCTTCGACGAGCCGCAGGATCCGTCCCGCGGGGACGTCCACTACTGGGACGTGTGGCACGGGATGAAGCCATTTACCGATTACCGCAACTACCTGTTCCGGTATGTGTCGGAGTTCGGTTTTCAGGCATTTCCGTGTATGGAGACGATCGAGTCGTTTACGCTTCCGGAGGATCGGAACGCCTACTCCTACGTCATGGAGAAGCACCAGAGAAATGCTTCCGCCAACGGCCGGATCGCCTCCTACCTGTCCGCCATGTACCTGTATCCGTCCTCTCTCGACGGTTTCGTCTACGCCTCGCAGCTCCTGCAGGGGCAGGCGATCCAGTACGGCGTCGAGCACTGGAGGCGGAACCGCGGCCGCTGCATGGGGGCCGTCGTCTGGCAGCTCAACGACTGCTGGCCTGTCGTCAGCTGGTCTTCGATCGATTACTACGGGAGATGGAAGGCGCTGCACTATTTCGAGAAGAGATTTTTCGCGCCCGTGCTGATCTCCTGCGAAGAGGAGGGCATTCTCACACAGGATACGAACGTCAACGCTGAGCCGTCCGCCCTGCGCAAGTCCATACGCCTGAATGTGAGCAACGAGACGCCCCGGGACTTCTCCGGGACGGTCCGCTGGGCCCTGAGGAGGCCCGACGCGTCGGTCATCCGGGAGGGACACTCGCGGGTGCGGGTTCCCGCGCTGTCGGCGCTCTGGCTCGACAGGGAGGATTTCAGCGGGGAGGACACTTACGGGTGTTATGTCTCCTATGAGCTTCAGGCGGACGCGGATGGCAGCGCAGCCGCTCGTGAGGCCGCTGCCTCATCTGGACCGGCAGCCGGCAGGAACGGCCATGCCGACGCCCGGGGAACCGGCTCCGTCTCCATTGGCTCCGGCACCGTCCTCTTCTGTCCCCCGAAGCACTTCCGTTTCGAGGACCCGCGTCTCACCGCGGAACCCCGCGGGGATGAGATCGTCGTGTGCGCTTCCGCCTACGCGAGATATGTGGAGGTCCGGTGCGGGGCAGACGTCGTGCTCTCCGACAACTATTTCGACATGAACGCAGGTGAGAAGACGATCAGGATTGTGCGCGGCACACCGGACGGGGATGTCCGTGTCCGGAGTGTCTACGACCTGCGATGAGTCAGACCGGCGCATCCCGCAGATGGCCGCTCTTCTCCAATGCTGCCCTGAAAGCCCTGCAGTGTTTCCTGCAGGTCTCGAAATCTTCTGCTTCGACGGCGATCTCTATCTTCGGAATCGCACCGTAGGGATAAATCATGAACCTCCCGTTTTCCCCAAGTTCCTTATAAATCTCGTGTGTCGCATCCACGATGTAAGAATCACCCTGGATCATCGGGAATGTCTGATCGAGCCATAATTCTGCCCTGACCCGGACTACGCCGTCCCCATCCTCTCTCAGGATCTGCTTTCCGAGATTCCTTCTTGTCGGCCGCAGCCGATCCTCCTCAGCTTCATGTTCTGCCGTCGGCTGCGGCGCAAGCAGCTCGTAGAGCGCCTTGTACATCTCCCGCTCGGACTCTGCGGATCCCGCCTGCTCATCAGACACGTCCGTCTCCAGTTCAACTTCATAGTCGACCCTGTAGACAGCGACATCCCGCGATTCATCCCTTCCTTTCTCCTGCTTCTTCAGGTAGATCAGCCTGCCGTCCGGGCTCACTCCCTCAAACCGCATGCCGTCGGCCGACTTACAGACCATCTGCCCGTCATGGATATCATAGATCGCAAAGCCCCAGTGTGTCTTCTCCAGGACAAACCTTCCTCCGGGAAGTACATAGAGCACGGGAGGCAGCGTATCGGCCGTCTCCCACCAGCCCTGCAGCCTGCCGTCCCGCGTAAAGACGGCGCAGACAAAGTTGCTCCATCCCCCGGGAATCATCACAAGGAAGCTGTCATCTTCAAGGTTTGTCAGAAGATTAAAGCCGCCATCCTGATCCAGTTTTCCGAGTCTTCTGTTATCCGTCATATCCCCGGGTATAACCGGATATGTACGGATTGTCCGGCCGCTCACCTGATCGATCAGCCGCACGGTTCTCTTTTCCGCCAGGAGGATTGATCCGTCCCCCAGATAATACGCGCCGCGTTTCGGGACTTTATACTCGTCAGAAAGCTTCATCGTCCTGCCGGTCGGGACATTGTACTGGTAAGTCCCGCATCCTTCACTTCTTCCCCGAAAAGAAGTAATGACAACAGAATAAAGTATATTTTCCCCGGCAGGATCCATATCGCGAAACTGGTATGTCTGGGATTCGTGCAGGTCCTGATTCTTCCAGTCTGCCTCTTCCAGGATCTTCTCCCGCTCCGCGCCGCTGATCCCGCCCGTCTCATTTCTCCCCGGGGACATCGTCTGAGCAGGCATCTCTGACAGGATTCCGACGGACCTCAGCCCCTCGACCTTTGTCCTCACGATAAACGGGTCCAGCGCCTTTTCCATATCTTCCGCATCCGGGCAGAATGAGAAACTTTCCAGCCCCCTGCATCGTCTGTAAATCTCCAGCATCCCGGGGCGGTCATCGGCAGCCTCGCAGTCCCTGAACTGACGGACCAGGTCCCGGAGCAGCTTTTCCTCTTCGCTCAGCTCCTTCTGGGAGACGATCCTGGTCAGGCGCCACGCCGCTTCCCGCGTCCCGGGATCTCTCTCCGGAAATGGCGCGGAAAACCATATCGTCTCCTGACTCGCTTCTTTTGAAAAGACGTATCGCTTCCCGGTTTCGTCAGGCAGGCAGAAGCCATCCGGTATTTCACCGAGATTGAACGTACAGAGGACCCTGCCTGTATTCAGGTCGATCGCGAAGACACGGCCGAGTCCCCTGAGATGCAGCGCATAAATGATTTCCTTCTCCGCATCATAATTCAGCACCTTGCCCAGACCGCTCAGAATGCCGCTGTCCATCTCAATCTTCTGAAAATTCTCATCCAACCTGAAGGTCTCCCCTGAGTCCTTATACTGATAGCACAGGAAGGGCGTATTAAGCTGTGTATTCTCACACCTTTCGCCCGGCACCCCCTCAAACCGGAATACTTCGCGGCATGTGCCATCCTTTTCCATCAGGTTCAGCGTTTCACAGCCGTCGCTTTGCACGTCATTTTCCATATTGTCCCGATCTTTACCGCCGTCTTCAGGGGCAGCCGCCCTTCCCCGCAGCAGGCATTTTCCGCCCGGCAGAAAACCGACAAAGCCGCAGTGATTCCTCGAGATCATTTCAAGGGAAGGCACTTCCAGGACCGCGGTCAGCATATGTCCGCGTTCAAAATTCCCGATGGATAGCAGAAGCCTTGTTCCATCCGGATCAAAAAGAAAGGATTCGGGTTCCGGCAGGTCCTCTGTGCCGATCGTCGTTTCCGCGATGACTTCCCGTTCTGTCAAACTGTACAGGCAGACCGTGGACCCGAAAATCGCGGCAGCCAGCCCCCTGGTGGGACAGACCGCTGTCTTTATGATATTCGTCGGAATCTCCGTCTCCACAAATTTATAGAACGGATCGATATCATTATCTCCGGCGCGATCGGCCACCGCATCCATCGGAACCGTATCCAGAAGCTTCATGGGATCCAGGTGCAGCCGCTTGATGCCCCCCGGCTTTTTCCGCCTGTAGGTAGAGAAAGTGATTGCGTAGAGTGTTCCGTCACAGACAGCCGCGGAGTCTGTCTCCCCCTCCATATAATAGACATGGGTCTCGGGATCGGGGGCTTCATACACGCCGCCGCACTCTCTCCGGATCGGTTCCGCAAGCGCTTTATCCAGTCCCTCAAGCACCTCATAATCTGTCTTCTGCCCGCTGCGCAGCATATAGAGCGCTCTGTTGAACCTGGCATCACGGAAACCGGGCACCTCAAAAAGCGCCTTGTCCCAGAGTTCCTCTGCCTCCCGGGGTTTTCCGATATCCAGATAACTCAGGGCGCGGTTGTTCAGCGTACCTGCCGTGTCCGCCGCAGCGGAAGGTTCCGGACGGGGATATTCCCGGCCGCAGATATCACGGTAGGCTGAAATCAGCGTGTCCCCGATCACCCGGAAGCTCTGTGGTCTCTCTCCGGGTTTCTCCGCGAGACACTTTCGGAGCAGTATTCTGACCGGTTCCGGAACCGGCACGGCACAGTTCTCCATGTAGGAGTCACAGTTCTGTCCTGCCTCCACACCGTCCCTCCAGGGACGGCTGCCCCGATACATCTCCAGGACTGAAACCGCCCAGCAGTAAATATCCGTGCTGCGGGTCACCTCTTCACCGAGACTCTGTTCGTATGAACGGTATGGAACCGTATAGCCCACAGCTTCTGCCGTCTGCCCGGCGCGCGCATGGGCAAGGCCAAAATCCGCCACTTTGGTGTCCCATTCTTTTGTCAGAAGAAGGTTGTCCGGCTTGACGTCCTGATGGATCAGGCCATCCCCGTGCTCATGGGCGTAATGAAGCCCTCTCGCGGACTGGATCGCGATATCCATGAGGCGCTCCTGCAGAACCCCTGAAGTCCCATGATACAGTGTCCTGTCCGCGATGCGGTCCCCGAGACTTCCGTTGTCCATCCATTCAGAAAAAATGGTCGGTACCCCGCCAATCTCACGGATAAAATAGCAGGTGACAATGTTCGGGTGCAGGCCCAGCCCGATCCAGGACTCGCATTCACGGATGAACCGCGCCTTTCTCTTTTCGCTTCCTTCCGCAAAGAACCTGGGCTTCGGGCGCTTCATCGCCAGGTCCACGTCCCAGCTGCTTCTGTGCACCTTCCAGACGCTCCCCATCCCGCCTTTGATCGCGTCCGAGAGCACCTCATATTCGCCGAGGACAGTGTTTCCTTTTGTGATCCTCTCGTTTGAGATGGAATCCTCTTCTTCCGCCAGCTTTTGTTCGGGCGGTTCGCTGTCGCCGGCATCAGGGGACACAGACATCTTACTCATACTGGCACTCACGCTTTCATCCCCGATACTTCCCGGGGATGCATCCTCTGCGGTCTTTTTATTCCTCAGAAAATCAAATAACCCCATCTCAAACCTCTTCATGTCATGACTGCGGAATTAATCTCTTACATTCTCATCTTCTTCAATCAGCCGAAGAATGCCGCCGATCATTCTCCATCCGATACTTTGTCATACAGCCGCTTTGCGATCGGACGCGCTTTCAGGCGGCTTTTCCCGCGGTCGATCTTGGCCTTGAGCGTCTTCATTTCATCTGTTGCCGTTTCCTCGTTATACAGAATCGCAATGAGCTTCTCCTGGTCGCTGATAATCGTATTCCGGATCCGCACGGAAGGTTCGAGGGTATCCGCCACTTTTTCCGCCCTCGCCTCAATTCTCTGTTCCGCCTCGCGGCGAAGGCGTTCCGTCTCCTTCTTCACGGCTTCAAGCCTTGCCTTGACACGTTCCGTCCGGTAAATCACATCAGGATACGCATCCGCGAAACGCTTGTGGAAATAAGAGCGATCCGAAAGCAGCTGGTGCACTTCCTTGCTGATCTCCTCCGTATTATCCGCCTCACTGCTCTCGACACTGACCTTGACCAGTTTCAGTACGAAGTGGGAAACAATATAGTCCGCCACAAAGACCACCAGAAGGACCACGGCAATAATTTTCCCTGCTCTCCCGGAAATATGACTCAGCACTCTGTAAATCAGCGGATTCGAGATGTGCATGATGAACACGCCTGCCGCGCCGAAAAGAAGCAGGTTGCCGATCCATACCCTGCCGTGAAGGTTCATCGGCTTCTGGCTGTAATCCCACCAGCGCGCGTGAAACCGTTTTTCCAGGACATAGCTCGTCAGGTATTCGACTGTCCCGCATATGAAAAATGAGAGGATAAACGTTGTCCCGACAGAAGATTCATACCGTGAGAGGCCTCCGACCACCACTGTAATCATGACGACCCCGGTGCCGTAAATCGGCAGGACCGGACCGGTCAGGAATCCCCTGTTTATGAAGCGGTGGAACTGTCTGTATTTCAGGGCGACCTCCATGCACCATCCCGCAAACGAATAGACAAAAAACAGCAAAATCAGATGTACAATATATTCCTCATACTCCATCTCCTGTCCCTGTTCCTCCTGAAACGATCTTCAGACTGCTGTCATCAATACCTGTTATGCACTTTCTCGGCAAAACAAAGGACATCCCTGATGTGGACAGGCGTTCCGTCATCTAAAACGGCTGTACCGCTCATCCGTCCGAATACCTGATGCTGATCGGAAACAATCACCTTGAAATCCAGGTCCGCCGCCCGGTCCAGGATCGGAACGAATTCCATCTCAAACCTGCCGTCGGAGGAGGTGAATTTCCAGGGATCCATATAACCGGTTTCCGGGATGTGGAAGGTCACGTCATCCAGCTTGTGGGCTTTACCGTTATAGAAAAGCACATTCTCGGTTGCCGCAGCCGTGTTGCCGAAGCCGTAACCGATATTAAATCCGAAGCTGTTCCCGTCTATATCGGCATTTCCGGATCCCCAGTACCAGGTATTGTCATAGGTCCACACACCCCGACCCCAGTCCAGGGTGCCAAAGTCCGTCTCCGGGTTGAACTCATACCGCTTCCCGTCAAACAGGACATACCCCGAAGCGCGCATACAGTTGATCTTCTGATTGTAATAAAATGCATGCTTCCTGTCCCAGGGAGTGGCGATAACCATGGATTCCATATCGGGATGATCAAGGGTGATGTCGCACTTCAGCGGTTTCCCTTCATGAAAATCCCGGAAAACACACCGGATATGGCGCTGTCCGTTCCCGGGGGTGAACCGCATGTGAAGACGCCTGTCTTTGTACTCGGTCACCCCGGCCGATGAATCCGCCGGAAGATTAAGCTTTCCCATGGGGAAGGCGTTCAGGACCGTCTCGGTATGTTCCCACGGCTCCTCACCAAGGCACAGCAGGGAAACCGACTGCAGGCCGATATATCCGTCGTCCGAAACGGTAAAGGCAGCGCCAAAGTCCTTGCCGAGCACCAGATAATAATCCCACTCCTTGATCCTCCACTTCGGAGCTTTGATCATACTCCGGTCGTATTTTTGCAGCATATGTCTGGACCAGCCCGGTTCCGCGAGCTCGCCCCGGCTGTTCAGAAGAGCCTGTATGCCCGTGACTTCGTGGTTTCTCCCCATATTTTTTCCTCCACTCCTGCAGGGCCCATCTTTTCTTAGTAGAATTCTTCCGCATTTTCACAAGGAATCTATTTCTCAATTATAGTATTCCTGGGCCCGGCTAACAATTCTGTTTTCAGTTTTGCCGTGTAATAATGCTTCATGATGACATGGTCCGTCGGAATGTGCCGCCCGAATGACAGCTGCCGAAAAGAAATAGGGAAGCCATATTTCAGGCTTCCCTATGAGGTGACTAAGGGGAGTTGAACCCCTATTTGCAGAGCCACAATCTGCCGTATTACCGTTATACGATAGCCACAGTATCCCCGGCACGAGTTGAACGCACATCAGATGGTTCGAAGCCACCCGGTCTATCCATTGACCTACGGGGACAGATGAAGTGGGCATGACAGGAGTCGAACCTGCTTCTCTCGGTTTAAAAGACCGATGCATAACCGGTTTGCTACATACCCAGATGTCTCATACAGGATTCGAACCCGTATTGGGGGATTAGAAATCCCCTGTCCTCTCCATTGAACGAATGAGACTCGGATGGGCCATCGGGGATTTGAACCCCGATCTTACGGAGTAAGAGTCCGCTGTTTTACCGTTATACTAATGACCCAAAACAGTCCTCTGAGAATTTGGACTGCATCTCGGAGCTGCAGGAATCGAACCTGCGTAAACTGCTTATAAGACAGGTGCCCTACCATTGGACGAAGCTCCAGAAGC
>CACYEN010000055.1 GCA_902773435.1 uncultured Lachnospiraceae bacterium
AGTCAAAACAACGATTAAAAAGAAGGCGCTTATTTTGTGAGCGGCTTTAGCTGAAGTCTCCTGAATTCATGGGGACGCCAGAAATCATGCCATAAATGGAAAAAACCCGGCCATGCAGGTCTGGCAGAAGCTTTCCATATCACTTTTTCCGGCGGGACAATTTCTTCCCTAAAGTAAAAAAGAGAGGCCTTTCAGATTCTCGAATGAGTATAAACTCATCTGAGAAACAAGATTTTAACACTTTTGAAATAAAGAAGCCACATATTTACAGAATATTTATCATCTATTTTTGTACATTATGCTATTCTTTACTTCCAGGCAAATCAATCGCAATTATCGTTCCCCGGCAGCGCACGGACATCTCTCTTCTCCAGGGCCGACCGGTCCATCCTTCGGTACAGTTCCCAGACGATCCTGCACTCGCGCTCCGCGGAGTCTTCGCAGCTCACGTCAATCCCGAGGTCAAAGGCAAGCGCCTCCAGGGACCGATAAGGTTCCTCCGGCAGGTGATTCGCGGCCATCCTGCCCGTATCGATCACGCGGTTGGAAAACGGCTTTCCGAGCAGCAGCCCGTAGTCCAGTTCAAGCGCCGGAATCAGCGTCTCCTCTATTCCATGGCCGACAATCGGCAGGCAGCCGGCAAACTCGTCAAATGCCGCGAGGGCTTCCTTTCTCCTCTCCCGGCCGTGCTCCCCGCCGAAATCTATCCTGATCTGTCCCCTCTCCTCCCCGTTGATCACCCTCAGGGCATGGAAACCTCTCAGGTCCCCGGACTTCTTCCCGAAGACCGGCGCCGTCACTGCGTACGAGGCCTGGGCACCCTGCCTGGGAATGCTCGTGAGATCCATCGGGCTCACGTACTCCCGCATATAGAGGTCGATCCACAGCGAATAGGACGAGGCGGGATTCGACTCGTCCCGCTTATGAGGCTCCCCGGAAACTATCCCGTATAACAGCTTGCCCGCGTCCATGAGGGCGCTGATCACGCCGTTCTCCCGGCGGGGGATGTAGCCCAGCTTGCGCCCTTCCCCGTCCAGAGCCATCACCGCCCTGTCGTCAAACCGGTTGTCCGGTTCCCTGAGCAGCGTCACCTTGCTGCCCGGCGCAAGATCTTCGACCAGGTCCTCGGAGCCGCCCAGAAATCTCGTGCCGACGATCGACTGTTTTACAAGGAAAATGTCCCGCATCATCGGAGGAAGCGCGTCTCCGCTGTGGAGGAGGGCGGTCAGGCTGCCTCCGCTTATTTCGAGATCGTTCATGAAGACGTCCCCATTTTCTCTCTCAGTTTCTCGATCATCTCAGCCAGTTTTCTGTCTGCCTCGCGGATCTCCCGGAGCTGCTCCTCAAGTTCGGCGCGCTTCCGTTCCACGGCCGCGTCGTCGTCAAGGAACGCTTTCATCGTATGCGGGAATTCTACTCTGATTCCGGTGATTTCGTCAGTCAGTCTCGCGATGTGAGCCCTCAGTTCACGGATGCGCAGCCGCATTCTCGCGAGGTCCTCCGGCGTGTCGCGGTATTCGTCCTCCGGGGATTCGCCCGCTGTCAGCTCGTCCCAGATCCGCTCCAGTGTCTCAAGATCCCCGGCCTGATAGGCTTCCCGGGCGCGGGTGAAGAGATCCTTGTCCTTCTCGGACATCTCGCCGGCGATGTCGGGGTGAAGGCGCTTCACGATCTTTCGGTAGAGGGACTTGATGCTTCTCTTCCTGTCCTTCGGTTTGCCCTCTTCCTCAGAATCCGGCCTGTTCCCGGCCGATCCGCCTTTCCCGGACCCGTTCCCGCCGTCTCCTTCGGAGTCCTCACCGGAACTTTCACCGCCGTCTCCGCCGGAGCCCTCACCGGAGCTTTCGCCGGAACCATCACCGCCGTCTCCTTCGTACTCCTCGAAGGGATCCTCCTCGTACTCGTCCCAGCCGTTCCTGTTTTCCCAGTAATTCCTGAAATCCTCGGCTTCCTTCGCTCTCCGGTGCAGCTCGTCCTCGAACTCGCGGAACTCCTCGCCCGCCTGTCTCTCCGCCTCCTCGACAGAGGGCTCCTGCTGCCGGTTCATCTGGGCCTGGAGGATCTCCAGTATGCGCTGCTTCTCCCTGAGATACAGCTGCGCCGCGTAGATCTCCCTCTCCAGGGCTCCGATCTTCTCCTCGTATTTCGCGCGGAGCGCGGGACAGATGTGATAGAGAAGATCATCGCGGAGGGCGATCAGCGCCGCAACGCGGGTCTGCAGTTCCCTGATCTCCCGGAGAAGGCGCTCGTATTCTGATTCGACGGGAATGATCTGTTCAGCCATGGTATGATTCCTCAGATATCAGGTCAGGGTGCGGCCTCTTCCGCCGATGCCGTCTCCCCGCAGAGCTGATCCGCCAGATAGACAGCCGCCCTTGTCGTCACTTCTTTTGCGATGCGCTTTGTTACTTCGTTTCCCGGAAGAAAGAGCATGACAACTTCCGCCCCGACCGGGATGCCGTCCGCCAGCAGCATTCGCGAGATCTCTTTCAGGCACTCATCCATGCCGATCTCGCCTTCTGCGCACTCCCGGCTCAGGCAGTAGACAGTCACCGCGATATCGGACACCTTCCCGACTGTCTCGTCGGAGATACCGACAAACCGGGCCCCCATGCGCCCTGTTGAAAATGCCTCCTTCAACGCTGCAGTGCCGATCTCCCTCATGGTATCCAGGTCTTCCTCCGAGATCTCCAGCCCGGCGAAGGCCTCTGTCAGCACCGCCTGTATCTCTTTTCCCTTTTCGCTTATAATCAGCAGGGCGTCTGAGGCTGAGCCGCTCAGCGTCTTCGCCGTCTGCGACGCGAAGGCGGCTGCTTCTTCCGTCAGTTCTTTCGCGTCTGTCAGAAGCCCGGCGGCTTTGACCTGCGCGTCGGCGGAGAGACCCGAGAGGGCAGCCGAGATCTCCGAAATGGTCCTCCCGGCTTCCCCGGACACGTCCCCGAACATCTCCTCCAGTGTTTCCGCGGCGTCCTCTGCCGCTGTCCCAAGCGCAGCCACAGTCTCTCCGGCTCTTGTTCCCAGATCCTCCGCTCTCTTTTTCAGAAAACCCAGCACCCCCCGGTCCGGTTCCTGCGCGGATGATTCCGCGGCGGAGTCCGCCGGCCCGGCGGCGAAGACCTGCGCGGATCCGAAACCCGGGCAGAGCAGTACTGCTGTGAGAAGAAATACGGGAATCTTTCTGTTCTTCATGATACACACCTCCCGGCGCCCCCTCTGTAGGGCCTGTGCGGTTCGTTCTCCCTGTCTATTATAAATCACCAGCCTCCTTCATCCAACGATTTTATGCGGATCACTGCAGATCCGGGCCTTCATTTCCTATACCCCGCCTCCCGTGTGTGGTATGCTTACGGGGAACACCGATTACTTCCGCACGGGTATCACAGAAAACCGTCATGGCCGCCGACGCGGTCATCGCACACAGAAGATAAGGAGATTTCCATGTCAGAAGACCGTCTCTCACACCGCCGCGCCTCATGCGTGCTCGAGCTCACCGACAGGAGCGGAAATCCGCTCGGGATGAAATCCTTCAGGATTGAACAGGTACGGCACGAATTTCTGTTCGGAGCGGGAGCGTTCGGTTTCCTTCCCCCCGCCGGGAAGACGGACGCCGAAGACAGCGCCCCCGAAAGAAGCTACGCCGAAAAGTGGCTCTCTCTCTTCAACTACGGCACCCTCCCCTTCTACTGGGGGCGCTATGAGCCAGTGGAAGGAGAGCCGCAGAGGGAATCCCTCATGAAAGCGGCCCGCCTGCTCCGCTCTGAAGGAGCGGCCGTCAAAGGGCATCCTCTGTGCTGGCACACCGTCTGCGCCGACTGGCTCATGAAATACGACAACAGCACCATCCTGAAGAAGCAGCTCGACCGCATCACGCGCGAAGTCGGCGAATTCCGCGGCGTCATCGATTACTGGGACGTCATCAACGAAGTCGTGATCATGCCCGTATTCGACAGGTACGACAACGCCGTCACCCGCATCTGCCGGGAGCTCGGCCGCACCGGCATCGTCCGGGAGGTCTTCGCCGCCGCGAAAGCGGCCAATCCGGACGCGGTCCTCCTCATCAATGATTTCAACACGTCGCCCGCCTACGAGGAACTGATCGACAGCTGTCTCGAGGCCGGGGTGCCGATAGGGGCGATCGGGATTCAGTCCCACCAGCATCAGGGATACTGGGGAGCTGAGAAGGTTCAAGACGTTCTCGATCGGTTTTCACGTTTCGGCCTGCCGGTTCATTTTACGGAGAATACGCTGATTTCAGGCCATCTGATGCCGCCGGAGATCGTGGATCTCAACGACTACCAGATCCCAGTATGGCCGACGACGCCGGAAGGCGAGGCGCGCCAGGCGGAAGAAATCGAAGAGATGTACAGGATTCTCTTTGAGCACCCCCTCGTCCAGGCGATCACGGGCTGGGATTTCAGGGACGGCGGCTGGCTCGGAGCCCCTGCCGGACTCCTGCGCGCGGACAACACGGAGAAGCCCGCTTATAGAAAGCTTAAGGAAATGATCCAATGGGAATGGCGCACGGCGGAGACAGTCCGGACCGATGAAAACGGCTGCGTCAGCGTGACGGGTTTCAAGGGGCTTTACAGCCTGTCCCCGGTGGATGATGCCTGCGCCGAAGGTAAGATGGCCACAGGCTCATTCCGCCTTGCGGCCGATCTTCCCAGGCAGAGGGTGATCCTGTAGTTTCCCGCCACCCGCGGAAGAAGCGCGAATACGGATTGATGCATCCCAAAAAAGAAAAGACCGCCGCACCGATTTCTCAGTGCGGCGGTTTTATAATGCAGTTCAGTGAATGTCAGTCTCGTCGAGGTCAGATCTCCTCTTCCGGAGCCAGCTCGGTCGTCCCCTTCTTCGGCGGGAAGATCAGGGAGAACACAAGGAACAGTACCAGGGCAACAAGGAGGCCGGGGATGATCTTCTGTCCGCCCCAGTTCCAGCCGAGGAAATTGCCTGTCTTGGAGAACTGCTCAAGATAGACAACGACAACCGTTCCGCCGATCAGCGAAGCGATCGTGCCGATCGTCGAAGATCCCTTCCAGTACATGCCGAAGATGTACGGGAACAGCGTTCCTGCCGCGCGCAGTGTGAAGCAGAACATGAGGATCGTGGTCAGCGAGCTCAGGTTGAACAGAGCGATCAGCATGCCGAGAAGGCCGACCAGGGCCATCGTGATCTGTGTGACGCGCATGACTTCCTTTGAGGAAGCATCCGGCTTGATCACCTGCTTGTAGATGTCGTTCGCGAAGACCGCGCCGGCACCGAGAAGGTCGGAGTCGGAACTCGACATGGTGGCGGAGATGATACCCGCGAACAGAAGGCCGACGATGACAGCCGGCATGGTCTCGACCGCCAGCATCGGAAGAGCGTACCTCGCGCCGACGGATTCGAAGTCAGCCGCGTTGAACTTGCCCATGTTGATCAGCGCCAGCATGATGATGCCGAGGATCGTCGGGATGAACGCGTAGATGAAGTTGATGAGAGCCGCGAGAAGGGCGCCCTGCTTGGCAGCCTTCCCGTCACGGGCGGCATAGAAGCGGGATACGGCTTCCTGGCCGACTGTGAATGTCGCGACGTACATGATTACGAGAGAGATGATCGCCACGAGGGTGTAGCTCTTGTCCGGGCCGTTGAACAGCTTCATGGTGCCTTCCGGTATATTGGCCATGACATTGCCCCAGCCGCCGGCGTACTTCAGCGAGAACGGGATCGCGATGATCATGCCGATGACGATCAGGAATACCTGGATATCATCGGTCATGGTGACGGACCAGAGCCCGCCCATGATGGAGTAGACCGTGACGACGATCGCCGTAATGACAACCGCTGCCTTGTAACTGATTCCGAGCATGGTCGATGTGATGACCGCAGAAGCGATGAACTGTCCTGCTGTCAGGCCGATCAGCGGAAGCAGCGTGATGATACTGGTGATAAGACCGGTCGCCTTTCCGTATCTCCTGCGGAAATACTCGGGAACCGTCTTGACCTCGGTGTTCCTGACCTTCGGAGCGATAAAGCTCATGATGACGAAGGCGATACCCATCGTGATGATGTACCACGAAGCGCTGAGACCGAATCCGCTCATACCGTTCTGGACGACGCCGAGCGAAGAGCCTCCGCCGATCTCAGTCGCGGCAAGTGTTCCGGCCATCATGAACGGGCCGAGACGCCTTCCTGCGACAACGAAGTCGGCGTTACTGGAAATCTTCTTCGATGAATACCAGCCGACCCACAGCATAAACAACAGGTAGACAGCGACGATTACTGTTACAATAGGATTTGCAGCCATAAAAAAGCCCCCCTTTTTAATGGTTTTTAGATATCTGAATTCTACCATACTCTGAAAAAAATAGAAAGAAATCTTTTGCGATACGGCATATTTCCGGCTTTTCAACAAGAACAATTTCGCAAAAATGTAGCCCTGCCCGGCGGATTCCGCCGAATATGCCCGAAATTCGTGAAACTGGTGTATAATAGCGGAAATAATTCCCGGAAAACCGGCGATGATCCCTGTCGCGGCCGTCACCGGGGATAGTCATACGGAGGAAATGTGATGGATATACGGGAAAAGCTGATCGCGGCGGCAGGCGCCGCCCCGGGAGCGGATGACCGGGCGGACGCCGCCCGCTCCGCCAGGACGGAACTTATTCTGAAAGCGCTTCTGATCGCGGCGGCGGTCTGCTTCCTCTTCTCTTTCAGGACGCGCTCGGTGCTTCCGTACGTCATGGGCAGCGTCACGGTTCTGCTCGCGCTGGCCTACTATGGGAACAGGACACTGTTCTCGCGCCGCCTCCGGGGTTATCTGACCCGCGACTGCGATCCGGAGCGCTTCCTCTCCTACTACAGCGCGCTGCTCTCCTCCGCCGGCAGGCAGAAGAAATGGGAGAGCCACATCTACAACGTGGCGGAGGGGCTTTTCTATCTGGGGAGATTCGATCAGGCCGGGGAGCTCATCAGGCTGTATGAGAGCGACTGCAAAAGTTTCGAGGGCGATTTCCGTCACGATCTCATCAGTACCCTGCTCGCTCATCAGGCCGGGAATCTCGGCGAGCTGAAGCGCTGCGCCGCCCTGCTCGCTGATGAAGGCCCCAGGATGCGGCTGAACGGGGAGCTCTGCGACGAACTCGATGAGGCGCTCGCGCTTCCCCGCTTTCTGGAAATGGAGACAGACGGCCGGTGGCAGGAGCTCTTCGATGCCGTCTCCGGGGCGGCATTCTACAGATCCCTGCCGCTCGGACAGCTGAAGAAGGCCGCTTATCTCGCGAAGGCAGCCGAAGGAATGGGTGATAGGGAGAAAGCCCTGGAATACCGCGGTTATGTAAGGGAGCACGCGGGCACGACATTTTACTCCTGATCGAACTGGTTCCGGGCAGAACAAAACCGCGACGGCCACCGGCACGGCCATCGCGGAGATATGAGAAGCTCCCCCTCAGGGAAAGCTC
>CACYEN010000056.1 GCA_902773435.1 uncultured Lachnospiraceae bacterium
CCAACAAACAATAGCTTGCCGGAATTGGTATTCAATGCCTGAAACCCAGGCGGAAAAAGCGTTCCGGAAGCTGCACCTTTGAAAACCGACGTTTAGTTTGCTGTCGCATGAATAAAATTCCTGCCGCCTGCCGGGAGCGGACGGTTCCTCAGTTTTGGAAAGAACCGGTGGGAAAAAGCAAAAAATAGTTCCCTATGGTATTGACATTCCCCGATGCCCCGTGTATAATATTCCTGTGCGCGGGCAGTTTTGCTTTTTTCTCGTCCGCGGCATTCCTTTCTTTCCCTCCCCCGCGGGTTCCGATCATGCCTGCGGGGCGTTTTTTTTTGCGATCCGCTCACTCCCGGATCAGTTTCCCGCCGCCCCAGACACAGTCGGACAGGGTCACGTCCGCGTCCCGGATGAATATGGCGCAGGTCTCGGGAAACTCCGCCTTTTCGCGGGACGGGGAGAGATCTGCCGCGCTCCCTTTGAGGGGAAGATTGTCCGACGGGACGCGGTCATAGGTAATTCCCCGAAGGAAGACACCCCGGATGTTGCCGTTGTGTCCGACAACGCAGACCGCGTTCTCGCCCTTCAGGATCAGATTCTCAAACCGCAGGTTCCGCACGATCCCGCGCTCCGGTCGGCCGTGCTCCGGTCGGCCGTACTCCGGCCAGGACTTCTTTTGCTCCGGAGCCAGATGGTAATCGTGCCGCAGGGCCATGATGAAGAGCGGTTCACCGTTGCCCCACCAGTTCCCGGCCCGGATTTTCGTTTCGATCACGCAGCCCGAGACCGTCACATTCTCGACCCGCCCGGCCTGCTCGTCGCACATAACGGTGATCCCCCGGTTGCTCTCCCGGATCACACAGTTCGAAATGACCACGTTCTCCACGATCGAATAGATATACCCGAGAACGATGGCCTTTGAGCAGGAGCGGAGGACGCAGTTCGTGACGCACACATTCCGGCAGGGACGGTTCCAGTCCGTGATGGAGGAGAGAGCGATGCAGTCGTCGCCGCTGGAAATATGGCAGTTCGAGATGAGCACGCCGTCGCAGCCGCAAAGATGGATCCCGTCGTCGTTCGGGATGTTGAGGCTGGTGTCGATGGTGAGGTTCGTAAGCTTCACATCCCGGCAGGCATGGAGGCTCAGGGTCCAGTTCGGCGCGTCGAGGACGGTGATCCCGTCCACCGTGACATCCGCGCAATCGTAAAAGAACACGCACTGACAGGGTCGTTTCCCGATGGGATAGGTACACTCCCGCACCTGCGCCTCCGTCAAGGGAACCTTCGACGCCGGGACATTGTATTCGCCGCCCGGATAGAACGCCCGCCCGTTCAGGTCGATGGTGCCCCGGCCCGTGATCGAGAGGTGCTCCGCGTGCATCGAGACAATCAGAGCGGTGAGCGGCCCCATTTCGTTGTGTATGAAGTCTCCGGCCGGATAATCGGCGAGGTCGGGGGAGCCCTTCAGCACAGCGCCTTCCTCCAGCACGAGGGACACGCCGCCAAGATCGACCGTCCCCGTGAGAAAGACGCCGGCGGGGACATGAACGGCCTCTCCTCTTTCCCGTGCCGCCGCTATGGCCCGCGCAAAGGCCGCCGTGTTCATGGTGACGCCGTCTCCGATGCCTCCGAAATCCGTCAGGTTAAGCATGGTTTTCCTCCTCCCGGTTGAGCAGCTTCCGGTTGTTCCGGATCCGCGCGATTTTTGTCGGATCGAATCCGCTCTCCGCCTCGTAGGGCATGAAATAGGCGAGAAGCGACCAGCCCCAGAAGGGATCGAGACCGCAGCCCGTCCCGGATTCCGTGGCGTAGTACTCCCGCTCTCCGACCCGCTTCACCGTTTCATAGGTGGATTCGGCCAGTTCTCTCGCGAGATCGTGGTATCCGTAGCTTCTGAGGCCTTCGAAAACGTAGTAATTGGTGGGGATCCAGGTGTTTGCCCGCCAGTTGCAGCCGAGATCCCCCGGAAGATACCCTTCGGTATAGCCCGTCTCAGAAGCGCTCATGACAGGATAGCGGAACCCACGGTCAAACTCGGCGGGATTTTTGAGATGTTTCTCCACCATCCGCCGCGCCATCTCCTCCGTGGCGATCCCGGCCCACAGCGCGGCAAACGCGCCGATATACTTCATGGGAAGAAGCTCCCCCGTGCGCCGGTCGAGATCGTGGAAGAAATCGTCCTCCTCATCCCAGAGCAGCCGCCGGACCGCCTCCGCCATGCCCTCTGCCCGGGCGCGGAATTCCTCCACGTCCTGCACCTTTCCGAACACCGCCGCCAGCTCCGCAAACGCCTGGCACTCCCGCACCAGATACGACGCCAGATCCACGCCGCACGAGAAGGAGTCGTGCCAGTATCCCGCCCGCGCGTGCTGATTGTCCATCCCGGTGTGCGGCGCGCTGTCCCAGAAGGCCAGTCCTTTATAGTTTCCCGGATTGTCCAGCCAGTAAAGCAGATATTTCTTCATCCGCTCGTAGTAGAAGAAGTTCCTCTCTCTGAGAAAGTCGATCTCCCCGTCCCGGTTGTAAACGAGCAGGGAAATCTGCCCGAGAAAGGGTTTGACGTGTTCCGAAAGCTGATCCTCCCCGCCCTTCGAGGAGCGCTGAATGTGCCCGTTCTCCTTCTGGATGTCGAGGAAGATCATGACTCCGTTTTTCGCGAGTGTCGTGTCCCAGCCGAGATAGAGCTGGACCAGTGTCTCGAAATACTGATCCCAGTCGTAGAGGGTGGCGTATTCGTACCCGGTATAGTAACTCCGCCCCGTCCCTGCTTCTTTTTCCGTATCGGTGAACACCCCCTTCTGCCGCATCATCCGGTCGATACGCTTCCAGTCCTCTTGATAACGATCGTTCATCTGTTCAGCTCCTCTTTCATTATTGCTCCGCCAACAAACAATAGCTTGCCGGAACTGGTATCCGATGCCTGAAAGCCAGGCGGAAAAAGCGTTCCGGAAGCTGCAC
>CACYEN010000057.1 GCA_902773435.1 uncultured Lachnospiraceae bacterium
AAGAACGTGAAGCTCACGTCCGGGACTCAGTGGAGATACAACCCGGCTCCGATGAAGATGAAGCAGATGGTGAAGGAAGGTTTCTTCGGCGACATCTTCTACGTGAAGTCCCAGCAGCTGCGTCCGCGCCGTCTCCCGGCCTACGGCGTCTACACGAACAAAGAGCTTAACGGCGGCGGCGTCCTGATGGACGGAGGTCCTCACAGCATCGACCTGCCGATGTGGTTGACCGACAACTACGACGTCGCTACGGTCCGCGGCGTGACTTTCGACAAGATGAAGAACTTCCCCGAGGGCAACGATCTCGGCCCGTGGGATCCGGAGAAATTCGACGTCGAGGACACCGCGATGGCGATGATCACGATGAAGAACGGCATGATGATCTATATGGAGACCGCGTGGTGCAGCAATATCCATCAGTCCGCGCCGGGCGTTGTCGCCGAGATCTGCGGCAACAAGGCGGGCGCCGACATGGTGGGACCGGGCTTCGAGTCCTCCGTCCGCACGACCCGGACCGTAGACGGAAAGTATACGGTCGACACGATCCAGGTTGACGAGAAGGTCAACATGAACGAGTACGATATCAACCACTGGATTGACGCGATCCAGAACGACGGGGAACCGGCGATCCTTCCGGAGCAGATGGCGGTCGTGACGAGAGTCATCGAGGCGATCTACGAGTCCGCCAGGACAGGAAAGACAATCGTCTTTGACTGAGGTACCTGACGAAGGGGTCAGGGAGATCCGGTCCGGGACGGAACAGAACAGCAGAACAACCGTAAACTGAACCAGCGCGGCAGGGAGAGCATGGTGCCTTCCTGCCGCGCTTTTCTGCTGTCAGATGGGGAATTTCCTGTAAGATGACAAAAGGTGACATTTCAGAGATGCCTGAGGCTGACATGAAGACCGGGAAATATGCCGCAGGGGATCTTGTCATCAAAGGAATAGAGCTCGACGAACGCCTCCTCCTTTCCTTCAAAGCGAAAGACCTGAACTGTCCGCTTGTCAGGGTAGATGATCCAGTATTCGCGGACTCCGGCTTCACGGTACTTGCCAAGTTTTAGAAGGCAGTCCATCTGGCGCGAGGAGGGGGAGAGCACCTCCACCACCATGTCAGGGGCTCCGACACAGCCCTTCTCCTCCAGCTTGTCCGTGTCGCAGACCACCGTGAGGTCCGGTTCGAGATAAGAGGAGTCGTCTCCGTTCAGGTAGACGCCGAACGGCGGTATGTAGACCTCGCAGGCCCCGCCTTTCTCCCGGATATAGTTGGCGATGATCAGATGCATCTCCCCGGCGATCTTCTGGTGCGTCCGCGTGGGTGCCGCCATAAAGTACAGCTTGCCGTCGAGAAGCTCTGCCCTTACTCCGTCCGGGAGCGCATAGATATCCTCTATTGTGGCAGGCCCTTTTTTTGCTGCATAGGCGCTTCGCGCCTCATGGACGGCGAAAGGTTCCCTGTAGCGGGCCGAATAGACAAAAATCCCTTCCGACTCCCTGGATATTACGTCTGACAATGCCTTCAGCGTGCTGTGCCGCGGGCTCTTCGTCGTGCCGGCCATGACTTTCTGGACCGTGCTGAGCGGCACGCCTGACCGCTTTGCGAGCATCTCGTTGGTGATGCCGAGCTGCTGTTTCAGGATGCGGATCTCTTCAAGTGATTTCATGGCAGTCCCCCCATAAATGGCCGCTGTATGCCATAAATATACCATTATATTTCCGTTATGACAACGGAACGGGGACATAACGGAATAAAAATGGAAATAAGCCCATAAAATAATTATTCAGAAACCCCGTCCGGTCGCATAACTCATGGAAAATGTACTATAATGCAGACAGTATCCGTCGTGAGTGAGGCCAGGGAGGGCAAACGATCCATGAAAAAGGCGAAAGTGATTCTTGACGCTGACTTTACGGTCGCTGAGACAGACGAAAAACTGTTCAGTTCATTTGTTGAGCCGCTGGGCAGATGCGTGTACGGGGGCCTCTACGAACCCGGGCATCCGACGGCGGATGAGGACGGCTTCAGGCGGGACGTGATGGACGTGCTGCGCCCCCTGAACCTCACGATGAACCGGTTCCCCGGCGGCAATTTCGTCTCGACTTACCGCTGGGAAGACGGCATCGGACCAAAGGATAAGAGGCCGGCGAGGCCGGAACCCGCCTGGCAGTGCACGGAGACGAACCGGTTCGGGCTCGACGAGTTTGCC
Source organism: uncultured Lachnospiraceae bacterium (assembly GCA_902773435.1). Taxonomy (GTDB): domain Bacteria; phylum Bacillota; class Clostridia; order Lachnospirales; family Lachnospiraceae; genus Chordicoccus. Next base: position 2,208 of record CACYEN010000057.1, read on the forward strand.
CGCTGGTCCCGCAAGATGGGATCCGACGTGATGATGACCGTGAACCTGACGACGAGGGGCGTGCTCGAGGCGATGGACTGCGTGGAGTACTGCAACCTTCCCGGCGGCACCTTCTGGTCGGAGAAGCGGAAGGAGAACGGGTTTAAGGATCCGCTGGGCTACAGGTACTGGTGCCTCTCCAACGAGGTGGACGGCGTGTGGCAGGTGGGACAGAAGCCGGCCAGGGAATACGGCCTCCTCGCCCGGGAGGCGTCCAAAGGGATGAAGCGGATCGACCCGGGGATCAGGACCGTGCTGGCGGGATCTTCCGCCCCCGACCTCGATACCTGCCCGGATTACGACGCGGAGGTCCTGGATATCGCGTATGATCAGGTCGATTACATTTCCATCCACAACTATATCGGGAACTCCAGCGGCGACAGCCTGTCCTACGCAGCAAAACCGCTCATCGCGAACCGGTTCATAGAGGATATCGCGGCGGTCATTCGGATGATCCGCCTGAAGCACAGGACCGACCACAGGGTTTACATCTCCTTCGACGAGTTCAACACCTGGCACAGCATCAACACGGCGTTCAACGACGGCAGGCTCTGGAGAACGGCGCCTCCCCTCCTCGAGGACACCTACACGGCGGAGGACGTGATCGCGCTCGGCGGAATGCTGCTGGCGGTGCTTCGGCACGCCGACGTCGTGAAGATCGCCTGCCTGTCGGAGATCGTCAACTGCATCTCTCACGTCAGGACGAGGAACGGGGGCGGATGCTGGGTCATGCCTCCCTACTACGCGTACCTTCACTACAGCAGGTACGGGCGCGGGACGGTCCTTCAGACAAATGTCCGGTCCGACACCTACTCCTGCGAAAAGTTCGGGGAGGTGCCCCTCCTCGACGCGCAGGCAGTGCGTGCGGAGGACGGAAGCGTCACGGTCTTTGCCATCAACCGGAGCTTCGACGAGGAGCTGGAACTCGAGGTGCTGCTGAGAGGGTTCGGGGATTTGAAGGTGGAGGAACATCTCGTCGTGACGTCGGACGATCCCGCCGCGACGAACACGGAGGAGTGTCCGGACAACGTCGTGCCCACGGGGGACGGCGGCGCTTACGCGGAGGACGGTGCGGTGAAGGCCGTGCTGAAGAAGATGTCCTGGAATGTGATCCGGCTTGCCGGAAGTGAAATTCACTGATCATCAAGTGCGGGAGGAGGGCAGTTCTTGGATCAGATCATCATTCACGTGGATATGGACGCCTTCTTTGCCGCCGTGGAGATCCGGGACAACCCCTCTCTCAGGGGAAAACCGCTGATCATCGGATCCCTTCCTCACGAGAGGGGCGTCGTCGCCACCGCGAGCTATGAGGCGAGAAAATACGGCATCCACTCCGCGATGAACATCAAGGACGCCTGCAGGCTGTGCCCGAACGGCGTCTATATGCACCCGAACATGGAGAAATACAGGGCTGTGTCCGCCAGCCTGCACGGGATCTGGAACACCTACGCGACCGCTGCTGAGACGATCGCGCTCGACGAGGCCTATCTGGACGTCACGGAACAGGCTGTGAACCTCGCGGGAGCGAGGAGGATCGCCGGTGAGATCAGGAGAAGGACGAGGGATGAGCTGGGCCTCACCTGTTCCGTGGGCGTGGCCTACTCAAAGACCGCGGCGAAGACCGCGAGCGAGGAGAAGAAGCCGGACGGGTATTTTGAGATTCCCGACGCGAAGACCTTCGTCGACCTGATCATCGACCGCGACGTCCGTGTCCTCTACACGGTCGGGGAGAAGACGGCGCAGAAGCTGAACGCCGCGGGGATCTCCACCGTCCGGGACATTCAGGAGAAGCAGGACCAGGTCAGACGCCTCTTCGGAAAGCAGGGGCAGTGGATCACACAGCTTGCCTTCGGAATTGACGACCGCAGGGTGACGCCCTATCGGCCCGAGGACGCGAAGACGATCGGGCGGGAGGTGACATTTCAGGAGGATATCAGCGATTTTAACCTGCTGAAGGACATCCTGTTCCTGCTCGCCCTCAGCGTGGAGAACCGGGCCGGAAGAGTCGGGCTCTTCGGCCAGGGCGTGTCGCTGAAGATCACCTACGCCGACATGAAGGCGATCAGCCGGTCCCGCCGCGTGGAGTACTGCGTCTCCGCAGTGGAGATCTACGAGGAGGCGGTCAGGCTGCTCGGACAGGTCGCGAGACGGCCCGTCCGCCTGATCGGGGTCGGAATCTATGACCTGTACGGGGAGGAGAACCGGCAGCTGCGCATAGAGGATTACATGGACGACGTGAGGGAGCGCCGGGAGGCTGAGCGCGGGAGGCTCCTCGCCGGACTCGGGGAGAAGTACCGCCTCGATTTCGCGGGCCATCTGCGGGAGATTTTCCGGGCAGAGACGCTCCACAAGACGGTGGAGTACATGAGGAGGCATCCCCCGCAGGGAGCCGGGGACGGAAGCCGCAGATCACCCGGGAGGGATGAAGAACCAGGGACATTTTCATGACAGAGAGGACGATACCGATGACAAGCCTGACACTGCGGGAAGCGCGCGCCTACGAGGAAATGGCGGAGAAATCTATTCCGGCCGGAACAAGGCCGGCGTTTCATCTCTCCCCCCGGACGGGGTGGATGAACGACCCGAACGGATTCTCCCGGTACGGGGGACGGTACCACCTCTTCTACCAGCACTACCCCTATGCCACGGAGTGGGGGACCATGCACTGGGGGCACGCGGTGAGCGACGACCTCCTGCACTGGGAGTACCTTCCCGCTGCCCTCGCCCCGGACGAGGCCTACGACTGCGCCGGCTGCTTTTCGGGCAGCGCGGCGGAGCTCCCGGACGGACGGCAGCTCCTGATGTACACGGGCGTGAGCCGCGAGCGGACGGACGGGGAGGAGACGAGCGAGATCCAGACGCAGTGCCTCGCGGTCGGGGACGGGGTCGACTATGAAAAATACAGCGGCAATCCCGTGCTCACCTCGGCGGACCTTCCCCCGGGGGCGAGCCGCGTCGATTTCCGCGATCCGAAGATCCGGGTCCGGGACGACGGGAGCTGGGACGCCTATGTCGGGAGCCGCGCCGCCGACGGGAGCGGCCAGATCCTGCTGTTCAGGAGCGCCGACGGGTTCAGGTGGCATTTTGAGAAGGTTCTCGCGGAGAACCGGAACCGGCTCGGGAAGATGTGGGAGTGCCCCGATTTCTTTGAACTGGACGGAAAATGGGTGCTCCTTGCAAGCCCGCAGGAAATGTGTCCTGAGGGTCTTAAATACCCGGGCGGCTACGGAACGATCTGCCTGATCGGCTCCTGCAGTGAAGATACTATGGAGTTCCGGGAGGAGTCGGACCAGGCGGTCGACTATGGGATCGATTTTTACGCGCCCCAGACGGCGCTCACGCCGGACGGGAGACGGGTCATGATCGGCTGGATGCAGAACTGGGGCACCGTCTCCCCGCCGCGGGAGAACAGGCTGCCCTGGTACGGGCAGATGAGCATCCCGAGGGAGCTGTCGGTGAAGAACGGGAGGCTGTACCAGGTGCCCATAAGGGAGCTCGAATCGCTGAGGGGGGAGAGGGCGGAGCACGCGGAGGAGTCATTTTCCGGTACGGTCTCTTATCCGGACGTCTCGGGGAGACTTGCCGACCTCGAGGTTGACGTGGAGCCCGCGGAAGAGGGCGGGACCTACGGGTGCTTCTCGGTCCGGCTCGCGAAGGACAGCCGCTCTCACACCTCGGTCAGCTTCCGCCCCGGGGAGAATGTCCTGGAGCTCGACCGCGGATTCTCCGGTTCGCGCGGGGACGCCATCCGTCAGCGCAGTGCCCGGGTCAGCGCGGACAGGGGCAAGCTGAATCTCCGGATCATCATGGACCGGTACAGCGCGGAGGTCTTCGTGAACGGGGGAGAACAGGTCCTCACTGCGACGCTCCTCACGGATGAGGCCGCCGACGGCATCGAGTTCATCGCGGATGGAAATGTGAGGATGAGAGTAGTAAACTATACCCTGGATATCTGAGGCGCGGGAGGCGCGCCGGAGCCTTAAGTGAGACAGCGGGGAGACAGCCTGGCAGGGCCCGGTGATTCGAAGCTCATGAGTCATGAAAGAGAAGATATGTCATGGAAATGATGTCGAAGCTGCCGGACGGATCCGGTTTTGAGTTCTGGGAGAAGACGGATTACACATGGACGAAGGAACTCTTCGTCGACAACCGCGCCGAAAATGCCTCGGATGACAACGACGGCCGGGAGGAAACCCCCTTCCGGACGATCCAGGCAGCCGCGGACGCCGCGGTTCCGGGAACCCGCGTCGTCATAAAGCCCGGCGTGTACAGGGAGTGCGTCCGCCCGAGGCGCGGGGGAGAAGGTCCCGACGCCATGATCAGCTACGAGGCGGCACAGAAGGACACAGTGATCATCAAGGCCTCCGAACAGGTCACGGACTTTGAGCCGAGCCGGGGCTGGATGCTCTGGCCGAGAAACTATCCCCTGGACCGGAGGAAGGAGATCCGCGTCTTCCGGCACCGCCTGGACCCGGATATGTTCCGGGGGTACAATCCCTTCTGCGCGATCAACCTGCTCCACGACCGCCTGTTCATCGAGTATGACAAGACGGAGATGACGCCCTATCTCAACCGCAGGGGCGTGGTCTTCTGCGACGGAAAGCCGCTCAGGCAGGTTCCGCTGACCAACGACCTGGGACTTTCGGACGGGACCTACTGGGTCGAGGCGAACGGCATGGCGGTCCATTTCCGGCTGCCGGGGGACGAGCTGCCTGAAGACCATGTGATCGAGATCAGCTGCCGGGAGCAGTGCTTCGCGCCGGAGGAGGAATTCCTCTCCTACATCCGGGTCAGGGGGCTGATCTGCGCCCACGCGTCCATGGGAGCGCCGATCCCGCAGCGCGGGGCGATCTCCGCGGCGCGGGGCCACCACTGGATCATCGAGGACTGCACGGTCGAATGGTCGAACGCGACCGGGATCGACGTGGGCGACGAGTGCTGGCACCACACCTGGAACCCGTCGCGGATGATCGGTATGAGCGTGATCAGGAGATGCGTGATCCGTGACTGCGGGGTCTGCGGGATCGCGGGGCTCTTCGCCGTGAACATGCTGGTCGAGGACAACCTCATCGAGGGAACCGGCTGGCAGAAGATGGAGCTCAGCTGGGAGGCCGCGGGCCTGAAGTTCCACAACACCGTGAACAGCCTTATCCGGAGAAATGTGTTCCGCCGCACCTTCCGGGCCGACCACCTGTGGCTCGACTGCGGAAATGTCAACAACCGGATCACCGGTAACCTCTTCCTGGACGGGATCGAGCAGCGGGAGGCGATCTTCATCGAGTGCACGAGGGAGGGCGTCAACCTTATCGACCATAACATCTTCTGGAACGTGGAGGGCCGCTTTGACCCGAAGGACGTGCCTGTGGAGCCCGGCTCCTCAGGGTGGTACAAGCTCGCCGAGCACAATGTCGTGAACGGCTGGGCCGTCTACGGGGAGGGGACGGACCGTCTCCGGATCGAGCACAACCTGATCGGAAAATGCGCCTCAGCCGGCTACTTCGCGAGACCCGTCCCGTTCCGCCTGAGCTCCCGCGACCGGGGTGGCACGTCGAGGGACGCGAGGATCACGAACAACATCTTCTGCGACTGCGGGGAGGCGGCGATCAAGTTCCCGACGGAGAAGAACACCTCGGAGGGAAACCTGTTTGTCAACATGGGAGGCGGCTATCTCCGGATTCTCTTTCCGGCTCCGGAGGTCTGCCTGGATCTCCGGAGCTGGCAGGAATTCTACGGGTTTGACCTCGACGGGCAGGAGGCGAAGTTTGATTTCTGCGTCGACACGGAGAAGCTCACGCTGTCCGTCACCCCGGCGGAGGAGGAGCCGGAGGAGTACATCGGCCTGAGTCCCGTGTACAGGAATCTCATCTTCTCGCCGGAAGAGATCCGCGGAGTCGGCACGGACGAGCTGATGTCCGAGGACTTCTTCGGAGAGAAGACGGAGGGGAAGAGAATCCCCGGCCCGTTCGCCGGCCTCAGGGAGGGAGAGATCATCATGATCGACCCGAGGCGGACGGAGGGATAAAAGAGAGCCGCGGCCGCCCGCGCGGCCGGCCCTTAACACTGAAGAGAACAGGAGGCAGGCGCGATGCGCTGCGTGATCAGGAACGGAATCATCGTCGACGGGACCGGAAGGAAGCCGTTCAGGGGAGACGTGGAGATGGAAGGCGGGGTGATCCGCTCGGTCACCCGGCGGGAAGGCGGACAGTCCGGGGAGGACATCTCCCCGGACAACCGGACTGCCGGGGGCGAAGGGAAGGGCGGCGCCAGGATCATCGACGCCGGAGGGGCTTTCGTCACCCCGGGTTTTATTGACATTCACAGGCACGGGGACTGGCTGGCGCTGACCTCCGGGGACGACGAGCTGCTGAACCGGCAGGGGATCACCTCGGTCGTCAACGGAAACTGCGGGCTGTCTGCCGCGCCGCAGGGGGGACCCCACGAGGGGGAGACGGAACATTTTCTCCGGAGTATCGTCGGGGCGAAGCCGGCGGGAAGCAGGACGCGCGGCCACGAACTGACGAGACGGGAGCTGGCGGGGAGCCTGCGGCGGAGGAAAGACGGCGCCGGCACGGATGCCGTTCTCCCCGGGGAGGATCCCGCCTACTCCATGCAGGCCTATATGGCGGCCCTGCGCCGGGCGCGGAGGAGCGTGAATACCGGGATGCTGATCGGGGGCGGGACAATCCGCGCCTCCGTCGCGGGATACGGGGGCGGCGTCCTCACTTCCCGCGAGGAGGAGCTGATCCGGGAGAAGTTCCGCGAAAGCCTTGCGGCCGGCGCCCTCGGGGTCAGCCTGGGACTCGGGTACGCGCCGGAGTTCGCCTACGACGAGGACGGCCTTGTCCGCGTCCTTGAGCCGGTCAGGGGGAGCGGGATCCCGCTGGCCGTCCACATCAGGACGGAGGGGGACGGGGCCGACGAGGCCGTCGCCGAGATGATCCGCGTCGCCCGGAGGCTGGAGGTTCCGCTGCATCTCTCCCACATGAAGTGCATCGGAAAGCACAACTTCAGGGTGACATGCGCGAAGGAGCTGCGGATGATCCGCGACGCGAGAGAGGGCGGCATGGACATCAGCATGGACGCGTACCCCTACGTCACCGGGTCGACGCAGCTTGTCCACCTGATTCCGCCCGGGTTCCAGGCGGAGGGGACGGAGGCGCTCCTCAAGGGTCTTGCGGACCCGGCGTTCAGGCGGCGGGTCACGGAGGCGCTGAAAGAGAGCTCGGATACGTTTGAGAACATCGTCGAGCTGGCGGGTTTCGACAACATCGCGGCGACCGGATTTGTCTCGGAGACATTCAGGCCCTACGAGGGCTGGCCGATCGACGCCGTCGCGAGGGATCTTAAGCGCGACCCCTACGAGACGCTCTATGACATCCTCCTCGAGGAGAAGTGCGAGCCGGCGATGCTGGACCGCTACGGCTGCGAGGAGGACATGATCGACTTCCTGGGCGATGAGTCCTGCAGCCTGATCTCGGACGCGATCTACCCGGAGGGCGGGAGGCGCCACCCGAGGGTGTACGACGCGTTCCCGCGCTTCCTGATCCGGTACGTGCGGGACAGGGAGATCTTCACCATCGAGGAGGCGGTCAGGAAGATGACCTCCCTCCCGGCGTCCGTGTACCACCTGGACAGGGGCGTTCTCGCGGAGGGGAAGCCCGCGGACATCTGCGTCTTCCGGCTGGAGAACCTGAGGTCGGACGCGGATTTTTCACATCCGGACAGGATGTGCCGAGGATTCGATTACGTCTTTACGGCGGGAGAGGCCGCGGTGGCCGGAGACCGGTGGAGGAATACCGGGACGGGATCGGTGCTGTGAGGGGATTCTCGTAAATCCGTGCCGGACGGAGGAGACCGGCTTAATCAGACAAATACTTGTGCTTCTAAAGGAGACTTGATATGGAACATCTGCTCAGTGAAGAGAGAACACAGGAAGTCATAGGCCTCTGCAGGGACCTGGTCAGGATCCGCTCCTATTCGGGGGAGGAACAGGGAGTCGCGGAACGGTTGAGGGAATTCTTCGCGTCGCACGGGTTTGACGACGTGAGGACCGATGAGTACGGAAACCTGATCGGCACCGTGAGGGGGAACCGTCCCGGCCCGACGGTCCTGTTCGACGGCCACATGGACACGGTTCCCGTCGATGAGAGGGACTCGTGGAAGCACGACCCGTTCGGGGCGGAGATCGAGGACGGCGTGATGTACGGAAGGGGAACTTCCGACATGAAGTGCGCGCTCGCGTGCATGGCGGCGGCAGCGGCATTTTTCGCTGAGGATACGGGCCGGGATTTCGCCGGGCAGGTGTCTGTCGCGGGGATTGTCCACGAGGAGTGTTTCGAGGGCATCGCCGCCCGCGCGGTCAGCAGGGCACTCTCACCGGATATCGTCGTCATCGGGGAATCCTCGGACCTTCTGCTCAAGATCGGGCAGAGGGGCAGGGCGGAGATCCTGCTGGAGACGTTCGGCGTCCCGGTCCACTCGTCCAACCCCGACAGGGGAGTCAACGCGGTCTACTCGATGCTGAGGGCGGTGGAGCGGATCCACGCGCTCCCGCCGGCGGAACATCCGTTTCTCGGGAAGGGCATCCTGGAGCTGACGGACATCATGTCGCAGCCATATCCCGGCAAATCGGTCGTGCCTGCCTACTGCTCCGCCACTTTCGACAGGAGGCTTCTCGCGGGCGAGACGAGGGAGAGCGTGCTTGCCCCGATCCGGGCGATTCTGGATGAACTCGCGGAAGAGGACCCGTCGTTCCGCGGAAAGGTCTCCTACGCCTCGGGGGAGGAGACCTGCTGCACGGGCGCGAAGATCGGCGCGGAGCGGTTCTTCCCGGCGTGGCTCCTCGAGAGGGATCACCCGGCGGTCCGGAGCGTGATGGACTGCTTCCGGTCGCACGGGTTTGAGCCCGGGATCACGAAATACAGCTTCTGCACCAACGGGAGCCACTACTGCGGCGAGGCGGGGATCCCGACGCTCGGAATGGGGCCGTCGAAGGAGGAGATCGCCCACACGGTCGACGAACATGTGGCGGTTCACGAACTGCCGGAGGTCACTTCGATCTACGGGTGGATGATGGAGGCGCTGCTTGTCCGCGGCGGAGCGGGGAAAGAGGGCCCGGCAGGAGGAGAAGAGGAAACCGGAGGGAGAGCGGAGACAGACAGGGGAGGGAAGACCGGAGAAAAAGAGGAAGACGGAAGATGAAGGACAGCAGAATTGCCGGCTCAGTCAGCGTGATCCTGTCGGCGGTGCTCTTCGGGCTCATGCCGCTGATCACCCGTGTCGCCTACGCGAACGGCTGCAATCCCTTTACCGCCGCGTTTCTGAGATTTCTCTTCGGCAGCGGGATGCTCTTTCTCCTGATCCGGGGCATCCGGCACGGATCCGTGCGGGTATCCCGCGGAGAACTGCTCCATCTCCTCGGGCTGTCGGCCTTCTACGCGGTCTTTCTCATGATGCTCTATGCGTCATACCTCTACATCGGCTCGGGCCTCGCGACGACACTGCACTTCACCTATCCGATTTTTGTCATCGTGATCACGGCGCTGTTTCTGCGCGCCCCGGTCAGCAGGGTCCACGTCCTCTGCCTCGCGCTCTGCGCCGCAGGCATGCTGCTGATCTACACCCCCGACGGCAGGGTGAACCTGACGGGGATCGTCCTCGCGGCCGGGTCGGGGCTCGTTTACTCCGTCTACATCGTGCTCGTCAGGCTGAGCCGGGTGAAGGAGATGCCGGCGGTTCTGCTCTCCTTCTGGCTCTCGGTGTTCGCGGCGGCTGAGATCGGCATTTTCATCCTTGTGACGGGAAATGTCAGCCTCCCCGCGAACGCCGCCGGATGGGGCGCTTCCGTCCTGCTCGCGCTGACGGCCAACGTATTCGGCCTCGTCCTGTTCCAGAAAGGCCTTGAGCTTGTCGGCGGCGTCCGGGCCTCGCTGCTCTCGACGTTCGAGCCGCTCACGGGCGTGGTTGTCGGAGTGTGCGTCCTCGGCGAGCAGCTGACCGCGCGCTCCGTCGCGGCGATCGCCTGCATCCTGCTCTCGTCGGTGCTTCTCATCAGGGAGTAGGGACGGATTATTCATTTACTGTATACAGCCAACAAAGAGGAGGTGTCCTATGCTGCTCGCGGGATACATGGTACCCCACCCGCCGCTCGCCGTGCACGAGGTCGGAAGAGGGGAAGAAAATGAGATACGGGCGACCCTGGATTCCTTCGCGGAGGTCGCGGGGGACATCGCGGAGATCAAGCCCGACACGATTATCATCACGTCCCCCCACACCGTGATGTACCGGGACTACTTTCACATATCCCCCGGGAAGGGCGCGAAGGGCAGCTTCCGCAGCTTCCGCGCGGACCAGGTGCGATTCTCCGTGGAATACGACCAGGATCTCACCCGGGCGATCGCGGACGAGGCGGAGAGCAGCGGCTTCCCCGCCGGCTTTTCGGGGGAGCGGGACCGGGAGCTTGACCACGGGGTGATGGTTCCGCTCTATTTCATCGACAAGGAGTACAAAGATTATCAGCTGGTCCGGATCGGGCTCTCGGGCCTCAGCCTCGCCGATCACTGGACATTCGGGAAGCTGATCCGGAAGGCGGTCGCGAGGACCGGGAGGAGATGCGTCTTCGTCGCGAGCGGCGACCTGAGCCACTGCCAGAAGAGGGACGGCCCGTACGGATACCGGCCCGAGGGCCCGCTCTACGACGAGCGGATCATGGAGGTCATGGGCGCCGGGAAATTCAGTGAGCTGACCGGATTCGACGAGAAGCTGCTCGAGCGGAGCATGGAGTGCGGGCACCGCTCATTTACGATCATGGGCGGCGCTTTCGAGGGCACGGAAGTCGTGACGAGACGGCTCTCACACGAGGCGACGTTCGGGGTCGGCTACGGGTTCGCCATCTATCACCCGGCGGATTCCTGACACGCGGGAGGCTTTATCATTGGTCCGCGATTGTTCCGCGATGAATCAGTCATGTAAAGGAGGTAAGCGATGGATCCCTATGTGCGGCTGGCAAAGAACACGATCGATCTCTATGTCCGGAGCAGGCAGGTCTACCGGCCAGAGGACAGCGAACTGACGGAGGAGATGGCCTCGGCGCGGGCAGGGGCGTTTGTCTCGATTCACGAGGACGGCGATCTGCGCGGCTGCATCGGAACCATCGCGCCGACGCGGGATACGCTGGCGGAGGAGATCATTTCCAACGCGATCGCGGC
>CACYEN010000058.1 GCA_902773435.1 uncultured Lachnospiraceae bacterium
CGTCTGTCGTCCGCGGCCCCGTTTCGGCCGATGGAGCGCCGTCTGTCATCCGCGGCCGCATTCCTGCCGGCGGAGCGGCGCCTGTCGTCCGCGGCCCCGTTTCGGCCGGAGGAACGCCGCCTGTCGTCCGCAGTCCCGTTTCGGCCGGAGGAACGCCGTCTGTCGTCCGCGGCCGCATTCCTGCCGGCGGAGCGGCGCCTGTCGTCCGCAGCCCCGTTTCGGCTGCCCGAGCGCCGCCTGTTTCCGCCTGCGTCGGCGGTATCATAGCGGCTTCTCTTCGCGGTCCGCTTTCCGGAGACGTCCTGGGATTCATAACCGCGCCCGGATCTGCCGGAGGAGTTTCCGCTCCGGTTTCCCGCGCGGTCCCGGTTTTTGGCGTCTGCTGCCGTCCGCGACGCGGCTGTCCGCGATCTGGCGGCCCGGTCGGACCGCGTCCGCTGCGCGGTCCTGGTTCTGCGTGAAGTTGTCTCTGCCTGACTCATGGATGGATTGGTCTCCCTTCGGTCACACAGTCATTTTACGTAATAAAATAGGTCAATTTCCGGCCTGTCCGGCCCGGGAGCGGCTCTGTTCCGCCCGGGAACAGCTCTATTCTGCCGAGGAACAGCTCTATTCCGCCCAGGAGTCGGTCCCGTCGTCTATCTCCATCTCCCCGGCGAGGGCTGACTCGTAATTGAATCTTGCCTCGAGCATCAGGCGGGCCCAGAGCGGGTAAGCCTCGGGGAAGAAATGCTGCCCGTCCGTGTCATAGTAATCCGGGTATTCGTCGAGCATGTGGTCGCAGTCGATCCATGTGAGCCCGAGCTCACTCGTCATCTGCTTCATGGCCTCGTTGTACTCCGGAATCTTCAGATAGTTGGAGTCATTGTCGATCGCGTGCTGGTTGACCGGGATGATCGACGAGACGAAGATCTCCGCGTAGGGGAAGTCGTCCATGTACAGACGGATGACGCGCCGGTAAGCTTCGATAAAGCCCTCCGTCGTGTCCCAGCTCCCGTCGACGTCATTCATGCCGTAGGTGAAGTAGATCTGGGACGGGTAGAGGTCCATCGTCACGTCGAGATACTTCTCGGCCTCGGTGCACATCGCGCCCATGTCCGCGAGGATCCTCGATTTCGGAAGGAAGCTGTTGTACTGGAAATCATCCGCCCTGGAATCGCCGAGAATGACAGCATCACTGAAAAATGACCAGATGTCGGCTTCCCCGCTGTCAATCTTCCGCATCGTCTCCCCGAGTTCTTCCCGCCGGCTCGCAATTTCCGCGTTCCGGATGGCTGCGTGGACGCCCTCTGCCCCGGTCGCTTCAAGAGCCCGGAGATAGGAAATGCTGTTCTCAATCTCCGCCTTCTGCGCGGCAGTCGGAGCGTGCCCGCCCGATGAGACAGCCAGTATGATAAGCACTACAATAAACAGAGCACCTGCTGCGGCGAGCAGGACTCTGCGGTCAGGTCTGATCTTCATATATAATAAACGCCTCTTAAGAAGTCTCTGAAATACCATAGGAAGTATACCATTCGGAAATGACCGCGTAAGCTGATACAACAAATTGTAACATAAAGGTAATAAAAAGTTAAAATTTTCCCGGCAAGATTCGCTGAGGAATAACAGATCCCCGTGAAATGGGCAGCAATTGACTTTTGATTCCTTTTTTAATATATTGATTCTGAGGTCAGTCGGCTGTTTCATGCGGGCATGAGCGGACGATGACCTTTTTCTTTGCATCACACCAGGATTGAATTCGAGATTGCATTCAGTATTTACGCGGGTGACGAAGCGCTCCGCTTAATTAACACCTGAGGGGTCCGGAATGAGAAGAGGAAGATATCTGCGCGCGCTGGCGCTTTCCGCCGCGGCAGTGATCGCGCTTGTCGGATGCGGCAAAAAGAAGGAGCAAGCGCCGCAGACCGCCCCGGCTGAAGTGGCCGCCCCGGCGGCGCAGGTCGAGATGACCGGCATGAAAGTCGGAATCTCACTGCCTGATGAAACCGTGCAGAGATGGGCTGACGACGGAACGGCGCTCCAGACGATGTTCAGGCAGAAGGGCTACGACGCGGAGGTGATCTACGCCGCGGGCAGCCCCGAACAGCAGGTCAGGGACGTGAAAAGCCTGGCGGGCAGCAGCTGCAATCTCCTGATCATCGCCGCGGTCGACGGAGGGAGCCTCGCCGCCGCGATGGAGACGGTCAGGGAATCGGGGATCCCGGTGATCGCCTACGACAGGCTGATTGAGAAGACCGATGTTGTGACGGAGTACGTCGCGTTCGACGACTATAAGGTCGGGGAGCTTGAGGCCCATTTTATTCTGGACAGCCTCGGTCTGAAAGACGCCGGCACATCGAAGGTCCACCACATGGAATTTGCGGCGGGCGACAAGTCCGACAAGCGGCAGGGCTACTACTTCAACGGGGCTTATGACACGCTGAAGCCGTTCCTTGACAGCGGCGCCCTTCAGATTTCTTCCGGGCAGTATACGTTCAGCGAGGCGGTCAGCGCCCCGAAACCGCTGCAGGAGGGCGAGAAGCCGGAGAAGGCCGAGACGGTCTCCTCTGTCTCCGAAAACCGGATGAAGGGCATTCTCTCCGAGTCCTACTCGGGGGCCAATACGCTCGACGCGGTGCTCTGCACGGACGACGCCGCGGCAGCGGGCGTGATGAAAGCCCTGAAGTCCGGGTACTCCGGCAAAAATGAAGTCTATGTCACCGGATTCGGCGCCACAGAAGAAAACAGACAGAGCCTGCTGGACGGACAGCAGAGCATGTCGGTCTTCGCGCAGCCCGAGAAACTCCGCGCGATCACCGTGGATCTGGCGGTATCCCTCATGAAGGGGGAGTCGCCTGACGAGACGCTGATCGAGAGGGGCGGATACGGGGACTTCTGCAGGTACGATACGGAGTCCTATGACACCGGGATGGGTGTGATCGCGTCTTATCTGGTGGAGCCGGTCGTGATGACGAAAGCGAATGCCGAGAAGCTGCTGGGGACAGCCAAGAGCTGAGAGAGAAAGTGAATGCCGAGAAGCTGTTGGGGACGGCCAAGGGCTGAGAGAGAAAGTGAGCCGGCGCGAACCGGGATAACAGATCCGCACATGAGCGGAATTGGAGGTGTGTATGGCTTTATTTGGAGGAAATTCATCTGGAGAGGGACCGAATCCGAACGTGAGGCTAGTTATCGGAGTGGCGGTGTCCGGGTATCTGATTTATCTGGGTGGAAAGCTGATCGCCGACAATCTGCACGGAGAGGCAGGGGTTTCGATCGCATTCTCCTGGGGCTTCGGCTTATTCTTTATCCTCGCCGGGGCGGGCTACCTGTTGTTCCAGTACCGGGTTTACAAAGCGCACCAGGAGAGGCAGAGCCAGGAGGACGCCGGGGAAACAAACGACACCGCGGCTGAAGAAAATCGGAACGAGGCCGGGGAAGGCGGGGACGCCGGTAAGCTTCCGGAGGAAGCGGGTGAAGCTAGCGAGTATCCGGAGCGGGAAGAGTTTCTGGAGGAAGCGGGAGACGATGTGGCCGATCCGGAGCGGGAGGAGTTTCTTGAGGAAACGGAAGAAGACCTGACCGATTCGGAGGGGGAAGTCTGATTCATCCTTTAAAAATCAAATAGTTGTGACGAATGCCGGAGGCCTTCGTAATGCGGAATGAATGTTCCCCTTGAGATTGAACAGATGTTTTATTATGTCATCTGTTTTGCCGGAGGGGGACATTCATTTTTTCTTGATTTCTAAGGGGGTGTGCCACCGGGAAATCTGATTTCATCTCCTCGGTTGCCATCGGACGCTCAGTCCTGCTCAGCAGGCCACCGGCCCAGTTTTCAATTGATACTTTATTGCGGCTTGACAGCCTCTCCTACATGATGTATTATACTTATTGCATAACGTAGTAATCAAAACTACATGATGCAGTCGAAGGGAGGAGGGGCATATGGATTTTACGGCAGCACCAGATACAGCAATGACATACAGAAATCAGGGACAGCATGATGATTCCCGGAGAGAAGCGACCCGGTTCGGTATGCTTCCCGCCACCATCTCCTTCAAAATCAGGGAGCCGGGGTCCGCGCTGACGCATTTTGCCGGACTCATTTTGTTCCTGATCGGAGCAGGACCACTGCTCGTCCGGGCTAAGATGACCGGCTCCGCCTATGTGTTCGCGGGAATACTGATCTTCGTCATCTCAACCTGCATCCTCTACGCGGCGAGCACGACCTATCATACGGTGGTGACGGATGAGAGGAGGACGACATTTTTCAGGAAGATTGATCATGTGTCGATCTCCATCATGATAGCCGGAACCTACACCCCGGTCTGTCTCACGGTTCTTCGGGATTCTGTCGGAATTCCGCTTCTTGCCGGCATCTGGGCCCTTGCCGCCTGTGCCGTCGCCCTGAAGCTGTGCTGGGTTACCTGCCCTAAGTGGCTGTCATCACTGATCTACATCGCGATGGGCTGGCTCTGCGTGTTCACGATGCGGCCGCTGCTGACCGTTCTGTCCGGTCCGGCTTTCGGATATCTGCTGTCCGGTGGGCTTTTCTACACGGCAGGAGCGCTCGTTTACGCTTCGCATCCGAGAGAATTTGACGCGAAGCATATTTATTTCGGGTCGCATGAGATCTTCCATGTGCTGATCATGTTCGGGACACTCTGCCACTATATACTGATGTATCAATACATAGTGTAAGAATACTCACGAAGAGGACCCATGCGGAAGATACACGCAAAGGGTTCATGCGGCAGAATCACATAGAGGATTCATGCTGAGGATTTCCCGGAGAAGGGAAACAGACCCGGGAGACATCCCCAAAAATAATATTATTGCCACTGCAGCGCAGGTTTTTCACGACTCCGCGAAATGCGGATCCCCCCAAAGAGGGGGAGCTCGTGAGAAGTCTGCGCCTTATTCTGTGACAGAGTTCGGATTCACAGGATCCGGATTCTTCTATGCGGTGAGAGGCGCCGGGCAGTATCGCGCAGAATCCCGCGTACACGAAGAGCCCCCCGAATATCGGTGGAAAAAGACAGGCCGAGCGGTTATAATAATGAAAACCCTTTTGTTCCCGAACGCGGGAGGCGCGAAACTTACCGACAGCGCCATCCCCGGGCAGCGGAACAAAGCCGGGAACGCGGGAATCTGCAGAGAATCCGCAGGAGAGAATCCGCAGGAG
>CACYEN010000059.1 GCA_902773435.1 uncultured Lachnospiraceae bacterium
CCGGTCTGGTGGAATGTGAAGGGAACCCCGAACTCCAGGCACTGGCGGTGTGTGTTCAGAACCCAGTCGTAGTCACAGACCCGGGCGTCGGGACCGGATTCGCCGCCGCACGACACATGTTCGATCTCACCGCGGTATCTTTCGAGGAAGCCGCGGATGCTGATCTCCCCGAGCATCGGTTCGTGGGTGATGGACTTGTGCCGGATCGGCAGTTCAAGATAGACCGGAAGGCGGCGGTCCGTGACGGCCTGGTTCTCACAGGTGCAGGAGATCTGCACGTTCTCATAGCCGCTTCCCCAGTCGGGGGGAAGGGACCCGGCGATGCGTTCGGGCCTCTTGGTGATCAGAAAGAAGGTGCAGTCTGAGCGCTCCCTCATCATCGCCCATGCCTCGGAGCGCCAGGCGTCGGCTTCCTCGAGAAAGAAATCGGAGGAGAAGCAGGTGTAGATCAGGGATCCCGGGGGGATCCTGTATTCGCCCGACCGGTATCTGCGTACCGGGAGATCGAAGGCTTTCGTCTTTGTGACGACGGACGCGTCCCTGCCGACCTGCCCGTCCCTCCGGTAGACATAGCAGTTCAGGCAGCCGGGGCTCAGCTTCCGGCAGCCGTGAATGAGATTCCAGGTGACGGTTTCGGGCGGTCTCTCAGACCCTTTCGGAAATAAACTCAGCTGTTCGTACACGGCCAGGTCCCTTATGCGAATGACCGGGCTCTGTCGCAATGCGCCTGGTCCCGGAGCGGATTTTACCTATCCCTGTTATTTTAAACCGAACACCTGTTCGCGGTCAAGACACACAAAATACCATTCAGGTATTTATCACGGCAGGATGTCTATATTATAATGGCGGCAGGGTCTTTTTTTTGGATCCGCCGCTATTATTCTGACTGCGTCAGCAGTGACAGGGGACAGGGGTGTCTCCGGGCGCTAGAGTGCGAGATTTCTGGAGGAGAGAAGCGATGAGAAGCATGGACGGATTCAGCCACGGGGTGAATCTCGGGGGATGGCTTTCCCAGTTTGACAGGTTTGACGAGGAACATTTCAGGACGTTTATCACGGAGGAAGATATCCGGTACATCGGAGAACTCGGACTCGACCATGTCCGGGTGCCCGTCGATTACACGGTTCTCGAGGAGGAGGACGGGACGCCCATGGAGACGGGATACGGGTATCTCGATCTCTGCGCGGAATGGTGCCGGAAGCACGGCCTCTCCATGATCATCGACCTGCACAAGACGTTCGGCTACTCCTTCGATCCTCTCGATAAGACGGATAAGACGATTTTCTTCAGGGACGGCGCGCTCCAGGAGCGGTTTTTCTCGCTGTGGGAGAGGATCTCAGAGAGGTACGCGGGCTGCGGACACATCGCGTTTGAACTTCTGAACGAGATCATCGAGCCTGAGATCAGGGAGGAGTGGAACCGGGCCGCACTCAGCGCGATCAGCAGAATCAGGAGGAACGCTCCGGATTCGTGGATTATTTTCGGGGGCGTGATGTACAATGCGGTCTCCAGCGTCCCGGATCTCGCAAGGACGGATGATCCAAGGACGGCCTATACGTTTCACTGCTACGAGCCGCTCTGCTTTACCCACCAGGGGGCCTATTGGGTGAAGGACATGCCCTCCGACTACAGGATCTCCTATCCGGCGGCGCTGTCGGATCTGAGAAGAGACAGCAATATTATATCCCCGCAGCTGGCGGGCTGTATCTTTGACAGCGCGCTGGACGATATGGAGATGACCGGCCCCGAGTTTTTTGAAAGACTTTTCAGCCCCGCGATCGAGACCGCCGCGGAGCGGAATATCCCGCTCTACTGCGGGGAATACGGCGTGATCGATCTCGCGGATACCGAATCCACG
The DNA here is from genome assembly GCA_902773435.1 of uncultured Lachnospiraceae bacterium. Classification (GTDB taxonomy): domain Bacteria; phylum Bacillota; class Clostridia; order Lachnospirales; family Lachnospiraceae; genus Chordicoccus. The sequence continues at coordinate 1,859 of CACYEN010000059.1, forward strand.
CTGAGATGGGCCGCTGATATCTGCTCGGTCTTTGACCGGCACGGGATCGGCAGGGCTTACTGGAACTACAAGGAGAAAGATTTCGGGATCCGGCAGATCGCCGACGACAGGGCGAGGGAGACGCTCGCGAAGCTGCTCTGAGACTATATCCGTGAAAGCGGCGGGAGGGAGGAAGAAAATGAGCAGGGTATTATTGATCAACGGAAGTCCCAATGAGCGGGGCTGCACGTACACGGCACTGCGGGAGATTGCGGACACCCTGGATACAAATGGAGTCGAAACCGAAATCCTCTGGCTGGGCAGGAGCCCGATGCAGGACTGTATCGCGTGCTTCAGGTGCCAGGAGACCGGAAAATGCGTGTTTGACGACCTTGTCAATGAAACGGCGGCGAGGCTGGATGAGTTCGACGGCATGATCTTCGGGTCCCCGGTCTATTACGGGGGACCGACAGGGAGGCTGACCTCCTTCCTCGACAGGCTGTTCTTCAGCGCGGACGGGTCGAAGTTCGCGGGCAAGGCGGCCGCTGCCGTCGTGTCCTGCAGGAGGGGAGGGGCGACGGCGTCATTTGAGAGACTCAACCAGTTCATCCTCATGACGAATATGTACGCCGTCGGATCCCAGTACTGGAACCAGGTGCACGGCCACACGCCGGACGACGTGAGGAAAGACCTGGAGGGACTTCAGACCATGCGGACGCTCGGCCGGAACATGGCCTATCTGCTGAAGGCCAGAGCGGCCGCCGCGGAGGCGGGTATCAGCAGGCCGGTCCATGAACAGAAGGTGTTTACACACTTTATCCGGTGATGCTTTCGGAAGCCGTAAGGAGGAGCCTGGCGATATGTTTCGGGAGATGAGAAGAAAGAAACAGCAGATCTCCGCGGAGGAGTGCGAAGCCGTGCTTGGAAGCGCGCCCCGCGGCGTGCTCGCCGTTCACGGGGATGACGGGTATCCGTACGCCGTCCCGATGGATTTTGTCTACCGCGAAGGCCACATCTATTTTCACGGGGCAAAGGCCGGCCACAAGATTGACGCCATCCGGAGGGATGACAGGGTCTCTTTCTGTGTCCTCAGCGAGGGGGTCCGGGAGGAAAATGACTGGTGGTTCCATTTTACGAGCGTCGTGGCGTTCGGGAGGATCCGCGAAATGGAGGACAGGGAGGAGGCCGATGAGTATCTGAGGCTTCTCGGAAGAAAATACATGCCGGGCGAGGACGTCATCGAGGAGGACATGAGGAGAAACGCGGCGAACGCGTGCGTGCTGGACCTCACGATAGAGCATATGACCGGAAAAAGGGTGAAGGAAAACTGACCGGAGAAGAGAGGAAACAATGACCGGAATCACCGATAATGAAGTCCGTTTCAGGATGGCCGGCCCGGAAGACGCGCAGGCCCTTCTGGCCATCTATACACCGTTTATTGAGAATACCGCGGTCACCTTCGAGTACGACGTTCCCTCTGTCCCGGAATTCCGGAACAGGATTGAGGAGATTCTCCGGGAGTACCCGTTCATTGTCGCGGAGGTGAACTCCGTCATCGCGGGTTTTGCCTATGCGCACACATTCCGCACGAGGGAGGCATACCGTCACACCGCAGAAGTGTCAATCTACATTCTGCCGGAATACCACGGCCGGGGAATCGGGCGCGAACTCTACGCCAGGCTGGAGGACCTGCTCCGGCTGCAGAACGTCTTTCTGCTCTACGCCTGCATCGTCGTACCGGACGCCGCGGCGGGTTTTGAGCCGGATGCCGCACCGGCTGATATGACGGAGGATGTGCCGGACGGGAGCGATCCCTACGTGACCGATGACAGCATGAAGTTTCACGGGCACGTGGGCTATCGGCTGAACGGACGGCAGCGGAAATGCGGGTATAAGTTCGACAGGTGGTACGGGACGGTCTGGATGGAGAAGGAGATCCGGGAGAGAGTGGGGAAGGCGGAGCCTTTCATCCCTTTTCCCGCTGTCGATCGTGTTAACGCCGGGCGGATACTCGCCTGAGTAAGTTCCGCGGGCGGCCGGTTTTTTGGGGCCGGTTTTTCAGGTTTTCGGTTTTTAAGCATATTTTGATTAGCCTTTTCTCCCCCGGCATTCGTATAAGTGGATGTAAGAAAAGAAAAAGCACGATGGAGGAGGATCGGAATCATGCTTAAAACCATAAAGAAAATCAAAGAAGCCATTATCAGATGTTTCAGAGAATACGATGAGGCGATGGAGTACTGCATCCGGAACCGCATTATGCCGGACAGGTTCGCCATCTGCCCGCTCTCACAGGGAGCTCTTATCTTCTGATCTCCAGGGGTGTTCATTCCCGGCAGAGACATAATCTGACCGTGACACAGACGTAACATTTCCCGGCAGGCCGCGTGTACGGCGCTTGCCGGGCTTTTTCTGATTCGTTATACTGTGCTTGACGGGCAGGCTCATGACATTCCTATACGGAGGATCCTTATGTACACAAGTGACGATTTCCCACCGCGCGTGACACTCTCGCCGGACGGTACCTACCGCTGGACCGGCATCTATTCTGAATCTGTTGAAAAGCAGGAGAACAGCATGGTGACGAAAGTGACGCTCGGGTCAGTCGGCGGCATCTGTATTTTTTTTATCCTGATGGGGACGGCACTCTCCCTGAAGGGAGGAAGCTGGGATATAATGCCGGCTGTCCTGATCCCCTGTCTCGTGATCATGGCGATCACGGGCGTCATCCTGAAACTCTTTACGGGCGGCCGGGGAGGCACCGAAAAAGCGTACGAGATGAATGAGTACTATGTCCGATGGGGGCAGGGTACAAGAACAAGTATCTTCTTCGACTATAAGAAAATCACCGAGGTCAGGATCAGCCGGGAGAACTGCCTGATCGAGCTTAAGAAGCGCGCCGGTTATTTTGTGCCGATATTCGTCCCCAGGGAGGATTTCCGTTTCGTGAATGACTATATAACGCAGCGGCTTCCGGGGACGGCGAAGGTCACGTATCTCTGACCCGAAAGTTGTACTTTTTACGGAAGTTTTTTTAAAGATTAACGCAATTTTGAATAATTGCTTGTAATAGACACTCCCGGTGCTATATTTGTGACTACAAAACACATCAAACCACAGAAGGGGGGAAGGACTTTTGAAGCCGATGAAGTATGTGGTAGTCGCAAAAGAAAAGGGACTCTATGACAATGTGAGCAGAAGTATTAACGAAAATCTCCCGAGAGCGGAGATTGTGAGGGCGGATTCCGTGCGGGAGGGCGTTGCGATCCTGGAACGTGCCGGTTCAGGGATTATCGTGACTGACCTGCGCGAGCTGACGCGGAACGCCGGGATCGGCCAGTATGATAACGCGATCTTCTTTGACGCGGGAGATTCGGAAAATGAGGGTTCCGTGTCTCCTGACTGTCCCGGCTGCGGGGCTGCCGTGTTTTCACCTGAAGAGATGGAGAGCCAGAGGGAGCTCGTGGCGCCGGAATTCAGGAGCCCCCGCGGCGGGAAAACGGGTGAGGCGTCCGGGAAGAGCGCGAAAAGCAGAAGCGGAAGGGAGCTTGAGGCACCTCCGGGCGAGGTGCGGTCGGTCGTCCCGGCGGAGGTGATCAGCGCTCCGCTCTCTTATATCCCGGAGGTTCAGTCCGGCGGCACGAAGGCGGATATCGGCTTTGTCAAGCGATATATCAGGATGCA
>CACYEN010000060.1 GCA_902773435.1 uncultured Lachnospiraceae bacterium
CGTCGTTCGTATCGCCGGCTTCTCTGCGTACTTCGTGGATATGACGCCCGAGATGCAGCAGGATATCATCAACCGCGCGGAGCACACCGTCTGATCGAAGGATTTCCGAACCAAATGAAAACAGAGGAGTTCCCCGATGGGAACTCCTCTTGTTTTTATGCGTTTTTTGCGCTTTTGAGCGCCTGCTTTTTGTCTGATCCGCGAGTCCGCCGAACCGGCGGAAATCAAGGGAAAAGAATGCATTAAAGAAGTGGGTTTATACGAAATGATGTAACAGCGACACAATAGTTGTAACCAGCTCTCAGAAAAACAGACCAATTTAAAATATGCGCTTTTCTAAACGAAATGTCAGAAAATCTGTAATTAATAGACATTGTAGACTTAGTCTAATAGGCATAAAATCAAGTTATCCTGAATAATGGGCTTGGGAGAAGGACTGTACTTTCTTAACTGAATGTTCCGGTGAGTTCTTCGAGGAAGCTGCATGAGCCGCTTCCGACAGGAAGATTAATAGGGAATCCGGTGGAAATCCGGAGCGATCCCGTCACTGTGAGAGCGAGTTCTCCGTCAAAAATGTCACTGCGGCAGAATGGATGCATGCCCGGCTGATCGCCGGCAGGCCTCCGGAAACCGTGGGAAGGCGGCGGAGGATGATGACCTTGAGCCAGGAGACCTGCTCAGCGGAACGGTAATAGTGATTCTTGCGGAAGACGAGAAGGGGCTATGGTCGGAGACCGGGAAACCGGTCTGTTTGCGGCACGCCGGAAGGCGCGCGGCGGCGGACGGTTCCGGGCCTCTTGTTTGCGCACCCGTAAGATCACAGGGTGTGTTTTTTGTTGCCCGGCTCAGAGACGTCGGAAACAGACGTCCGCAGGCAGGGCGCGGGAGGCACGGCACATATTTACAGGAGGAACAGTATGTCGATCAAACCCATCAAGGACATCAAGCTGAATGTTCGCCCCGTCTCCGTAGTCCTTTATCACGACTACGTCTTTGAAGGCCCCTGCCGGTTCGGCGAAGGCCCCCAGCTTACCTATGATTTTGACAAGACCGTCAATCTCATGATGTGCAAGGCATTCGAGGAGAGCCTCACGGATGCCTCCGTGTTCGATCCGAAGAAGATCAACTTCCTGCCGCATATCCTGATCGAGCGGAACGAAGAGTTCATCGTGAAGGATGAGGACATGGAGAAGGTCGGCGAGGACATCGAGAATGTCGACGCCTTCTACATTCATGTCGGTATGAGCCGTACCTACGACTTCATGATCGAGATGGCCGAGCGCTTTAACAAGCCCGTCATCCTGGGTCCGACCATGGCCATCGACACGATCACGACCGCCGCGATCGCCGCGACCGGACGCAAGGTCTATCCGGTCCGCACGGTGCAGGATGTCGCGCGCCACTTCGACGTGCTGCGCGTGAAGAAGATGATGAATAACCTGGCCGTGCTCTGCGCCGCCAGACTGAATTCGAACCGTTCGTTCCCGTCTGCGCCCGACGGCTTCCTCTCGACCGAGGACGTCACGAAGCGCATGGGCATCCGTTTCCGCTACACCGACCCGCACGAGATCCTCGATTCGACCGTGCCGCGCCCCGTGCAGACCGCCTATGACGAGGAAACCACGAACCACACGACGCCCGGCCGTATCGGTCTGAACCCGAACGACGAGGATATGGCCGTGATCGAGAAGATCACCGACGAGTTCATTGCCGGCGCCGCTGAGGTCGAGATGGACCGCGAGCTGATCATGCGGTCCGTGAAGGCCTGGTATGTCGTGAATAAGTTCATGGATCACCTGGACTGCAACGCCTTCACGATCCCCTGCCCGGACGTCTGCGCGACCCGCCGCTTAAATAAGGAAAAGATCACGTTCTGCCTGACGCACTCCCTGAACCAGGAGATCGGCATCCCCTCCGCCTGCGAGTACGACATCCCCGCGCTGGTCACCCAGGCTATCCTGATGGGCTTCTCCGGCAAGGCCCCTTACATGGGCAACTGCGAGTTCGGAAACATTCCGCAGGGCGACGATCCCGGCGCATTCTGGTCGGCCATGTTCGTGCATGAGGCTTCGAAGAACGAGGATATCCCGTTCCTTCAGAAGCAGCAGGCGGAAAAAGGCGGCGACTATGTCATCGTGACGCACGCGGTCCCGAACCGGAAGTTCAAGGGCTTCGACGCGGAGAACGCGCCTTACGCGATCCGCTCCTTCGCACGCAGCGGCTTCGGCGCGACCATCCGCTACGACTTCAAGCAGGATATCGGCCAGGTCGTGACGCTGATGCGCATTGACCCGCTGTGCCGGAAGTTCTTCATCGCGAAGGGCGAGGTCATCGGAGGCATCGGCTATAAGGACACAAACTGCTCCGAGGGCGTGGTCGTGAAGATCAGGGATCACGCGGACTTCTTCAGGAAGCAGTCCTATTTCGGAAACCACGTGCCGCTGGTCTACGGCGACTATGTCGAAGAGCTGAAGGCGCTGGCGGAAGAGTTCGATATGGAAGTGGTTGAGGCGTAAGACGCATGTCTTATCTGAACGTACTGAAGAGATTAAAGGCTGCGGACGAGGTGTCCGCTGCCGAGGTGAAAGCCATCCTTTCGATGGACCACCCCTCCGAAGGGCAGGTGTACCCGCATCTTCGCGGGTACCTCCTGTCCCGATTCCTGCTGGATGACAGCGTGCAGACGGACGATCTGAAAAAGCTCGTAAGCTCGAGTATCTCGAAGTCGCTCGAGATCTCGGAAGGTGATCTGGACGTCACCGATCTGTCTGACCGCTGCATCTCGGCGCCCTCGGTGGAGACGAAGCTGGCGCTCGCCATGCTGAAGTTCGAGGAGGCGCTGGGAATCAAAGTCGACGTCATGGAGCGCGTCAACTGCGTGACCGTGGCGGACTATGCGGGCGTGGTCAGTCGATACTTATAACAGGAGGAAAAATGGATCCGAGAGTAGAAAACGCCATGATGACCACCGGCATGAAAAAGGCCATCGATGTGAAACTGAACGTACAGCCCATCTTCGTGGCGCTCTACCACGAGCACGTGTTCGAGGGCCCCTGCCGCTTCGGCGCGGGCGATGAGCTGAAGAAAGAGTACGATCTGGCGCTGGACGCCATGATCTATGACCGGACGAAGGAAGCCTGGGCGACCATGTTCGATCCGCAGAATGTCAATGTTCTCGAGCCGATCATCATATACCGCGACGAGACATTCCTGACCACGGACTGGATGCTCGAAGAGATGGGGAAGACCTCAAAGGAGACCGACGTCTATCTGTTCGCGACCGCGAGCCGTCCCTACGATCTGATCGTGGAGTTCGCACAGCGCATCGGAAAACCGATCTGCATGATGCAGGACTGCTGCGGCTCCAGCATTGTCATTCCCGCCTGCCGGGCGCGCGGCGTGGAATGCTACGCGTTCACCGACGTGGAAGACGCGAACCTGACGTTCTCCGTGCTGCGCGTGAGAAAGGCCCTCTCCGAGCTGAAGGTCCTCGCGGTCGTGCGGAACAATTCGAACGTCTCCATCTCAGCCCCGGACTCCTTTGTGAGCCTGGAGGACGTGACCATGAAGTTCGGCGCACGGTTCCGCTTCATCAACGTCCACGAGCTGATGGATTACTCGCATGTAAATAACGATTCGACGCAGAACTACACAACGCCCGGCCGTCATGACGGCATGAACATCACCGAGGAGGAGATGAAGGAAGCCGAGGCGATGGCGGACGAGTTCATTGCGAAGGCAGACGAGTGCCACATGGAACGCGACATGGTCGTGAACACCTTCCGCATCTACCGCACGATACAGAAGGTCATGAACGCTTACGAGTGCAACGCCTTCACGGCACCCTGCCCCGACGTCTGCGCGACGCGCCGGATCAACGAGGAGAAGTTCACGTTCTGCCTGACGCACACGCTGAATAACGAGAACGGCATCCCTTCGGCCTGCGAGTATGACGTACCCGCGCTGTTTGCCGCGATGTTGCTGCAGAACGTGTCCCGCTGCCCGTCCTACCAGGGCAATACCATCACCGCCCCGAAGATCGGCGGCATCCGTCAGTTCGTGCCGCGCGGCGCGCTGCTGAACATCGAGTCCGTGCAGAAGGCGGATGTGGAACTCGGCGATCTGGAGAACGTCTGCCTGACGTTCCACGCGGTCCCGACCCGTTTCCCGAAGGGCTTCGGCACCGAGATGGAGCCGTACAGCATCCGCTCGTTCGCACACTCGGGCTTTGGCGCGACCGTCCGCTACGATTTCAAACGCGACATCGGCCAGACCATCACCATGGCCCGCTTCGATCCGACCGGCACGAAGCTGCTTGTGGCGAAGGGAACCATCTGCGGCGGCGTCGGCTACGGCGACCGCAACTGCTCGGAGGGCGTGTTCTTCCAGGTGGAGAACAGCTCTGACTTCTTCCAGAAGCAGCTCAACTTCGGAAACCACATCCCGCTGGTCTACGGCGACTGGATGAAGGAGATGATCCGCCTGGGCGAAGTCCTCGGTCTGGAGGTCATTACTGCGTAATGAGCAGAGCAGACATTGTCAAAAGACAGCTGGAGGCGATCAGCGCGGAGGCCGACGTCGAGATGGCGGCCGTCCGCGCGGCGCTTCCAGCATTGACGAAGGAAGAGCTGCGGGAGCATCTCCGGCGGTTCATCCTGTATAAATTCCTGCTGGATCCGGACTGTGAGGAGGAGGATATCCGGAGGCTCTCGCAGATGAGCATCGAAAAGCTGCTCGCGATGAGTACCCGCGACCTGAACACATCCGATCTCGGGATCGGCTGCGGAGGCACGTCCTCCGTGGACAATAAGATCATCCTGCTCTTCATGGCCCTGGGCCGGGAGCTGGAGATCACGATGGATCCTTTGAGGACACCGTCCCTGAAGACCGTTCCTCTGCTGACAGAGGAAGTTTACACGCTTTTAAAGGAGGCCGGCCGGGTTCTCTGAGCGACCGGTGCTCTTTTGAAAGATAGATATCTGCAGGCTGCCCCGCTGCCTCGATGCGTCCTTCTCCTTTCCCCACATTTGCACAGGGCGGCGGGCGGCCTCGGAATACCCGGAGAGGTGTCATGTTTCGCGCGGAAGACATAAGAAAAGATTTTCCGATCCTGGAGCGTCTGGTGAACCGTCGGCGTCTGGTCTATCTGGACAATGCCGCGACCACGCAGGTCCCGCTTCCCGTGCTGGAAGCGGTGCGGTCACACTACTCCGGACAGAATGCGAACGTTCACCGGGGAATCCACACATTGAGCAATGAGTCGACGGCGAAGCTCGAGGCGGCCCGCAGGACCGCTGCGCGCTTTATCGGCGCGGAGGAGGATGAGATCATCTTTACCTCCGGGACCACGGCGTCTGTGAACCTGCTGGCGCAGGCATGCCGCGAGATCCTGGGGCCGGAGGACGAGGTCGTCGTGACCGTGATGGAGCACCACTCGAACTTCGTGCCCTGGCAGATGCTGTGCGCGCGGACCGGGGCGGCTTTCCGCATCTGTCCCCTGACGGAGACGGGCGAGGTCGATCTCGATGCACTGGCGGAGCTGGTCACGGACCGGACGAAAGTCGTGGCCTGCGCGCAGGTCTCGAATGTGCTCGGAACAGTGAACCCGCTGGCGGAGATCGCCGGGATCGCGCATGCCGCGGGAGCGGCCTTCGCGGTGGACGGCGCGCAGGGAGTGCGGCACGGCATTACGGATGTACATGAGATCGGCTGTGATTTTTACAGCTTTTCCGGCCATAAGATGCTCGCCCCCGGAGGGACCGGTGTTCTTTACGGAAGGCGCGAGCAGCTCGCGAAGCTCACTCCGCCTTTCTACGGCGGCGGTATGGTGGACAAGGTGACCGTACAGCGAACGACGTTCGAGCCCGCGCCAGGCGGCTGGGAAGCCGGCACGCCGAACTTTCAGGGCACCGTGGGGCTGGCGGCTGCGATGGATTATCTGGAAGAGATCGGCCGGACGGAGATCGCGGAATATGAAAACCATCTGGTGACCCTGACGGAGGAAGTCCTGCGGGACATCCCCGGCGTACGGGTGCTCGGAGATCCGCAGGAGCGTGC
>CACYEN010000061.1 GCA_902773435.1 uncultured Lachnospiraceae bacterium
GACTACGACGAGGACGGGGACTACGACGAAGACGAGGAATACGACGAAGACGGGGACTACGACGAAGACGGGGACTACGACGAAGACGAGGACTACGACGAGGACGAGGAATACGACGAGGACGAGGACTACGACAGGGACTACGACGAAGACGGGGACTACGATTATGACGAGCCCGACTATGACGATGAGGATTATGACGGCGGGTCCGGTAAATCCCTTGGGCAGACGATCATCGATTACGCCGATCAATACGTCGGCAATCCCTATGTCTGGGGCGGAGATTCGCTGACGGAGGGCTGCGACTGCTCGCATTTCGTGTGGCTCTGCCTGCGCAACAACGGCGCGTACGACGGACACTATATCACGTCGAGCGAGTTCCCCGGCTACGGCGAGAGCGTCGGAAGCCTCTCGGAGGCCAGAGCCGGTGACGTCATTGTCTACTCCGGCCACGTCGCCCTCTATGACGGAAATGGCGGCATCGTCGAAGCGAAGGGCGCGAAATGGGGCATCACGCACGACCGCGCCGCGGACCACGGGACGATCCTCTCGATTCGCCGATTCACGTGATTCTGCCGTGAGCCGGCCCCGAAAGCCGGAAAATGATTAGATAAAGATGGGAATGGCTCTTCCGGACACACGGGGGCCATTCCTTTTTTTGAGATGAGGAGGTTGTGTCTTCCTTCGGCTGTGGGAAATTTAGTCTTGTGATTTTATTGTTATGACGATATCATAACTGTGAATGACTATTTTTCGGAGAACAGGTTATGACCCGAGACCAACTGATAGAAAAGCGAAGACAGAAGAAGAGGAGACGCAGGATCCTCGCTGTCGGCGGCGTCTGCGCGGCAGGGATCGCGGTGTTCCTCATTGGCAGGGCGATCATGTCGAACCGGTCGACCGGGGGAGAGAAGCCGGAGTCGCCGGAACAGTTCGCGGAGCCCGGCGTGTACGATACCGATACAGCGGTCAGGACGGCCGTATCCGACGGGAGAACCGGAGAGCCCGGGTGGAACTCCGATGACAGCGGCTGGTGGTACCTGAATTCAGATGGCACGGTCTACACGAGCGGATGGAAGACGCTCGACGACCAGCAGTACTATTTCACCGATAACGGCTACATGGCGACTGGGTGGGTCAACACGGGCACCGTCAAGGACACGTACTTCGACGAGACGGGTATCCCGGATCCCTCCAGGCAGCAGAAACTCATCGCCCTCACCTACGACGACGGCCCGTCCGCGAATACGGACAAACTGCTTGACGCGCTGAACAGGTATGGGGCGAAGGCGACATTTTTCGTCGTCGGGCAGCAGGCGGAGTACTACCACGAACAGCTTGCCCGGGAGGCCGAGCTCGGGATGGAGATCGGAAACCACACCTACGACCACCCGTGGCTGAATCAGCTCTCTCCGGACGAGATTACGGAGGAGATCTCCCGCAACGACAGGATCATCGAGGGCATCGTCGGATACAGCACCGGAATCATGCGCCCGACCGGAGGCGGAATCAGCGCCGACCTCATCAACACCGTGACGAAGCCGATGATCCAGTGGGACGTCGACACGCTCGACTGGGACCACCTCGACGCGGACAAGACGACGGCGAGGATCAAGGAACTCGTCAAGGACGGCTCCGTCGTACTCATGCATGACCTCTTTGCCCCGTCCGCGGACGCGGCGGACGACTATCTCGCGTATCTTGCGTCCGAGGGCTACAAGATGGTGACGGTCTCCCAGCTCGCCGAGGCCTACGGATACCCGCTCGATGTCGGGGCGCAGTACTACGCGTTCTGGCCGGGAGGATGTGACATGAACATGACGAAGGAAGAGGGACTGGTCAAGGGGACGGCGGCGTTCGACTGACGCGGACAGCGCCCGGAAAACATCATAGAGCAGGAACCCGGGAACGGCACGCGCGAAGGCGGGCCCTCCCGGGTCTTTTGTCGCCGGGGCGCGGCAGGCGCATTTTCATAACCGGCGGTCCGCTTGTGATTGTCACAGGCAGAAAAACGTGCTATATTGATAAACTGTGTAAAAAGGAAAAGCGCGGAAACGGGGACTGACCCCGCGGAGAAGAGAAATGAGTTTTATGAAGAGAGAAGATATCCGGAACATCGCGATTATCGCGCACGTCGACCACGGCAAGACGACCCTCGTCGACGGCATGCTGAGGCAGAGCGGCGCTTTCCGGGAGAACCAGGCGGTCCGGGAGCGCGTCATGGACTCCGGTGACCTCGAGCGGGAGAGGGGGATAACGATCCTCTCGAAGAATACGGCGGTCACCTACAAGGGCGTCAAGATCAACATCGTCGACACGCCGGGGCACGCCGATTTCGGCGGTGAGGTGGAGAGGGTCCTCAAGATGGTGAACGGCGTGATCCTCCTCGTGGACGCCTTCGAGGGGACGATGCCGCAGACCAGGTTCGTGCTGAAGAAGGCGCTCGACCTGGAGCTTCCCGTGATCGTCTGCATTAACAAGATCGACCGCCCCGAGGCGAGGCCCGAGGAGGTCGTCGACGAGACCCTGGAACTCATGATGGACCTGGAGGCGTCCGACGAGCAGCTCGACTGCCCGTTCATCTACGCCTCGGCGAGGGAAGGAACCTGTGTGAAGGACCTGAATGACGAGGCGGTGGATCTGCAGCCGCTTTTCGACACGATTATCGACTACATTCCGGCGCCTGCGGGGGACCCGGAGAAGGGGACGCAGATCCTCATTTCCACGATTGACTACAACGAATATGTCGGAAGGATCGGGATCGGGAAGGTCGATAACGGCAGCATCGCCGTCGGCCAGGAGATCCTGCGCGTGAATTTCCACAACCCGGAGATCCGCGAGAGGACGAAGATCACGAAGCTCTATGAGTTCGACGGCCTGAAGAAAGTCGACGTGGACAGGGCTGAAATCGGGTCCATCGTCGCGATCTCCGGCATCAGCGACCTGCAGATCGGCGACACGATCTGCTCCCCAGGCGACGACGAGCCGATCCCGTTCCAGAAGATTTCCGAGCCCACGATCGCCATGAATTTTATCGTAAATGACAGCCCGCTCGCCGGCCGCGAGGGCAAGTACTGCACGTCGCGGCAGATCCGCGAGAGGCTGATGCGCGAGCTGAATACGGACGTGTCGCTCCGCGTGGAGGACACGTCGAGTACGGATACCTTCCACGTATCGGGGCGCGGGGAGCTCCATCTCTCGGTGCTCATCGAGAAGATGCGCCGCGAGGGCTACGAGTTCGCCGTCAGCAAAGCGGAGGTTATCCTGAAGCAGGACGGGCAGAACCGGAAGCTCGAGCCCATGGAGATCGCCTACGTGGACGTCCCGCAGGAGTTCTCGGGCACCGTGATCAGCATGCTCTCCGAGCGCAAAGGCGAACTGCAGGGCATGAGCACGCTGGCGGACGGGACCACCCGCCTTGAGTTCGGGATCCCCTCGAGGGGCCTCATCGGATTCCATGGGCCGTTCCTGACCGCGACGAAGGGGACCGGCGTCCTGAATACCATTTTCGACGGGTACGGTCCCTACAAGGGCGACTTCAACTACCGGAAGAACGGCTCCCTCATCGCGTTTGAGGACGGGGATGCCGTGACTTACGGCCTGTTCTCGGCGCAGGAGCGCGGGGCCCTCTTCATCACGCCGGGCACGAGGGTGTACTCCGGCATGGTGGTCGGCGAGAGCGCGAAGCCCGAGGACATCGAGATCAACGTATGCAAGACCAAGCACCTGACCAACACGCGGTCGTCGAGCGCCGACGAGGCGCTGACGCTGACGCCGCCGAGAATCATGTCGCTCGAGCAGGCGATGGATTTCATCGACACGGACGAGCTCCTCGAGGTCACGCCGAAGTCGCTCCGCATCAGGAAGAAGATCCTGGACTCGAGACTCAGGAAGAGGGCGCAGTTCCACTGATAACGGCGGCCCGCGCGGAACGGCCGCACGGAGGTTTCTATGGCGAAGAAAGAGAAAGACATCAAGACCAACGCCATGAGGATTCTCGACCGCCTCGGCATCAGCTACGAGGTGCTGACCTACGAGGTCCCGGAATTTGAGGACGGGATCCAGATCGCCGACATCGAGGGCGTCCCGCGCGGCGAGTCGTTCAAGACCCTGGTCATGAGAGGAAAGTCCGGGGGATATCACGTCTTCGTTCTCCCGGTTGAGAGGGAGGTCGACCTGAAGGCGGCGGCTCGGGCGGTGGGCGAGAAGTCGGTGGAGATGATCCACGTGAAGGACATCACGGCCGTCACCGGCTACGTCCGCGGGGGCTGCAGCCCGGTCGGGATGAAGAAGGAGTATCCGACGGTCGTCGCGAGGGAGGCGGAGGCATTTGAGAGAATTTACGTGAGCGGGGGAAGGATCGGATCCACGATCCGCCTGAGGACGGAGGACCTGCTGCGCGCGGCGCACGCCTCGCTTGCGGACTTTACCGCGTGATGTCCCGAAGCGGGATCTGGTCAATACGGGTGAATTTACTTAAGGGGGTGCCTTTGCGGGCGCCCCCTTCATTTGACATAATGCGGACCATAATGGTATCATCTGAAAAAGCGCAGGGACAGGAGAAACTGTCCGTCTGACAGAACGTTTCACGCGCCGCGGGATACCTGCGGCAGGGCTTAGGAGGGCCTGATATGTCAATTTTCAAAGGGGCTGGAGTGGCCATCGTCACTCCGATGAAGGAGAACGGGGAGATTAACTTTGACGTATTCGGGCAGCTGATCGACGATCAGATTGCCCATCACACGGACGCGATCATCGCGATCGGCACTTCGGGAGAAGCTCCGACCCTCGAGGACGGCGAGCACATCGAGGCGATCCGGTATGCGGTGGAGAGAACCGCCGGCCGGGTGCCGATGATCGCGGGAACCGGGTCGAACAACACGGCTCACGCGGTCATGATGTCCAAAGAGGCAGAGAAGGCGGGGGCGGACGGCCTGCTTCTTGTCGCGCCCTACTACAACAAGGCGACCCAGAACGGCCTCATTCAGCACTACACCGTGATCGCGGAGTCCACAAACCTTCCGTGCATCCTCTACAACGTGCCGTCGAGGACAGGTTCCAATATCCTGCCGGAGACGGCGGCTTATCTTGGGAAGAACGTGAAAAATGTCGTCGCCGTCAAGGAAGCCTCCGGCAACATCAGCCAGGTCGCGAAGCTGGCGGAACTCGCCGACGGAAGCGTCGATATCTATTCCGGAAACGACGACCAGATCGTCCCGATCATGGCCCTCGGCGGGATCGGCGTGATCTCGGTCCTGTCCAATATCGCGCCTGCCCAGACACACGACATCGCCATGGCCTGCCTCGAAGGCGACTACACGAAGGCCTGCAGGCTGCAGCTGCGCGCGCTCGAGCTTATCCGCCAGCTGTTCTGCGAGGTCAACCCGATTCCGGTGAAGGCAGCCCTCAACATGCAGGGCTGGAACGTCGGAAGTCCGAGGCTTCCCCTCACGGAGATGGAGGACGCCCACAAGGAGGCTCTGAGGAAGGCGATGATCGAGTACGGGTGCCTCGCATGATCAGGGTCATACTGAACGGCGCCTGCGGCCATATGGGCAGGGTGGTGACATCCATAGCGGCAGCCGATGAGGACGTGAAGATCGTCGCCGGCGTCGACGCGTTCGGCGAGGCGTACGCGGATTATCCGCTTGTGAGGAGCATCTCCGAGTGCGATGCGGAGGCTGACGTCATCGTCGATTTCTCGGTCGCGGCGGCCGCCGATGAGCTGATCGCGTACGGCCGGAGCAGGCATATCCCGATGGTCGTGTGCACGACGGGACTCTCGGAGGAGCAGATCGAAAGCCTCAGGGAGGCCTCCGGGGAGGTCGCGGTTCTCCGCTCGGGGAATATGTCCATCGGCATCAACCTTCTCCTCAGCCTGGTCAGGAAAGCCGCGGGGACGCTCGTCCCGAACGGCTTTGATCCCGAGATCATCGAGGAGCACCACCGCCGCAAGCTCGACGCGCCGAGCGGGACCGCCCTTATGCTGGCGGACAGCATCAGCGACGAGCTGGGCGGGGAGTGGAATTACGTCTTCGGCCGCTCGGAGAGACGGGAACAGAGGCCCGGGAAGGAGATCGGAATCTCGTCCGTCAGGGGCGGGACGATCGTGGGAGTCCACGACGTGCTGTTCGCCGGGGAGGACGAGGTCATCGAGATAAAGCACACGGCGTACTCGAGGGCCATTTTCGCGAAGGGAGCGCTGGCGGCGGCGAAGTTTCTTGCCGGCAGGGAGCCGGGGCTCTACGACATGTCCGACGTGATCGGCTGAGAGCGCGGGGTACCGGGCCTTACGCCGGGAACTGTCCCACGGGGGATCGATCTATGAAGTTTCGACCTTGTATTGACATCCACAACGGCCGCGTGAAGCAGATCATCGGAAGTACCCTTCGGGACGCCGGGGACAGGGCGGCCGAGAACTTTGTCGCGGAGTACGGGGCGGCGCATTACGCCGCGATGTTCCGCGAAAGCGGGCTTGCCGGGGGCCACGTCATACTCCTCAACCACCGGGATTCGCCGTTCTACGCGGCGACGAGAGAGCAGGCGGAGGCCGCGCTCTCCGAGTGGCCGGGCGGCATGCAGGCCGGGGGCGGGATCACGGCGGAAAATGCCGGAGAATTCCTGGAGGCCGGCGCGAGCCATGTGATCGTGACGTCCTACGTCTTCTCGGACGGCAGGATCTGTCTGGAAAACCTTGAGAAACTTGAGAGAGCGGCGGGGCGGGAACGCGTCGTGCTCGATCTCTCCTGCAGGAGAAAACCGGGGGACGGGGACGGAGGACCCTATTACATCATGACCGACAGGTGGCAGCGGTATACGGATATCGCGCTCACGCCGGAACTCATGGAGGAGCTCTCCTCCCGCTGCGGGGAATTCCTGGTCCACGCGGTGTCGGCCGAGGGAAAGGCCGGCGGGATCGACGAGGACCTTGTGCGCATCCTCGCGGAGTCGCCGGTCCCCGTGACATACGCGGGCGGAATCCGCGGGATCCCGGATATCGAGGAGCTCGGCAGGCTGGGCGGCGGGCGAGTGGATTTTACGGTCGGCTCGGCGCTCGACATCTACGGGGGAGACCTCCCGTACGAGAAGCTTAAGACATTAAGGGGAGACCCGGGTGATATTAAACCATGACAGAATCGGCATGGCCGGAACAGTGTTTCCGGCTGTGCCGTTTTGCTTCTGAAGGATCTGTGACGGCCGGACACGGCGGGAGGAATTTTATGGATTATAACCCCATAGACATCGACCTTCTGTTAAACGGGACGAAGAGGGAGCTGCAGACAGACCGCTTCGAGTACAAGTGGGAGACCGACGAACAGTCCCGCGGCTGGCGGGACGTGTATGTCTTCATCAGCAGCACGTTCAACGACATGCACGCGGAGCGGAACTATCTCGTAAAAAGGGTGTTCCCGGAGCTTACACAGTGGTGTGCCGAGCGGCGCTTAAGGCTCCGGGACATCGATCTGCGCTGGGGCATCACGGAGGAGGACTCGAGGGACAATCTCCGGACCGTCCAGATCTGTCTTGAAAATGTCGACCGCTGCAGGCCGTTCTTCGTCTGCCTGGTCGGGCAGCGGCGGGGCTGGGTGCCGTCGGACCGGGATATCCCGGAAAAGACATTTGACGAGTTCCCCGGACTCAGGGAGCGGCTGGGCAGTTCCGTCACGGAGATGGAAGTCATCCATTCGCTCATCGATCCGATGCGGCGGACAGAGCTTCCGGAAGAAGACAAGCTTGAGCGCGCGTTCTTCTACCTGCGCGACCCGTCTTATCTTGAGGACATAAAATCGAAGGAGCTTCTCGATATCTATACCAATTCCGCGTGTGCCGACCCGGCGCGGGAAGATGAGCTTCTCTCGAAATTCCGTGATGAGATCCTGCCTGAGACGGGGAGGCCGTGCCGCTTCTACGGCGGCCGGTGGGATCCTGACGCCCGAACACCGGAGCTCGCCGCGATACCGGGGACGCCTCCGGAGATCGTGGAGGGACAGCTCACGGATTTCACGTGCGAAGGCCGCTCCCTCGCGGACGTGATCCTCGGGGATCTCAAGGCCGCGATCGCGGAGCGGTACGAGGTTCCCTCCGCGGGGGAGCCGGGCTCGCAGCTGGACCGGGAGCTGGAAGCGCAGGCGATGTTCCTCGAGGCCTGCGAAGAGGGATACATCGAGAGGGAAGGCGATCTCGAACCGCTCGACGACTATATCCTTTACGGCGGCGATGGCCCGCTGATTGTGACGGGCGGCGCGGGAACGGGAAAATCGAGCCTGCTCGCCCACTGGATCGTCAATTCGGAATACCGGGTATTTTACCGCTTTATCGGGCGGAGCCTGGACTCCGGGACCGCGCCGCAGGTCGCGCACTCGCTCTGGCAGGAGCTCTTCGAGGAAGACAAAGTCACGGACCCGCCGCCTGAGGATACGGCGGCGCTCCTTGAGGATTTCGGCGAGATGCTCGGGAAGGCAGCGGAAGATTTCAACCTCATCCTGGTCCTGGACGCGGTGGACCAGTGGCCCGCCGGGGCGGCGGACGCGCGGTTTCTGCCGCAGCAGCTGCCGGAGGGCGTGAGAATGATACTCAGTATCCGCGAGGACAGCCCGGGGGCGGAGCGGTATCTCCGCGAGGCCGGGTCCTACGCGCGGATCATCCGTGTGAAGCCTTTCGCGGGGATCGATGACCGCACCGCGCTTGTGAACGCCTACTTAAGCAACTACCTGAAACAGCTGGGAGCCTCCGCGCAGCAGGCGCTCGTCACGTCACCCGGCGCGGAAAATCCGCTGTACCTCAAGATCGTGCTGAACGAACTTCGGGTCTACGGGGCGCACAGCACGCTGCAGGTTCATATTGAAAATGACTTCGGCGGCACGCCCATACAGGCGTTCGACGCGCTGCTCGCGCGGCTGGAGAGCGACCAGGATATCTCGAGGATCCCTATGAAGGTCCTCGTCCCGTATGTGTTCGGGTGGCTCGCGCACGCGCGGTACGGGCTGTCCGCGGAGGAGCTCGGGCGGCTCCTGACCGCCGCGGGGCTTATTGAGGACCCGGCGGAGGCCGGAGACGCGGTGCGCATGCTGTTCCGGCAGCTGAGACCGTTCCTTGCGGAGCGCGGGCAGCGGACGGACTTCTTCTACGACAGCTTCCGGCGGGCGTGCGCCGACCGGTATACCGCCGACCGGGACGCGGCGGTATGGCACGGGGAACTCGCCGACTGCTTCGCGCTGTCGGAACAGACAGATCCGCACAGGCTGTCCGAGCTGGCCTTCCAGTACGTCCGGGCGGGCAGGACGGGTGAGTATCTGGACACGGTATTTGATTTTTCCTACGTCTCGGAGCGGCTGAGGATTCACGGCCTGCAGGCGCTGGCGGATGATTACCGCCTGTACGCCGCGGATGAGACGGTGCGCATGGCGAATTTCCTCGGGCTCGCGGGGCCGGTGCTCGCGGCGGAGCCTGATCAGCTCCTGCCGAGGCTGTACGGACATCTGGGGGGATGCCCCCTGCCCGCGGTTCAAAAGCTTCTCCGTGAGGGCGCTGAGGAGTGCGGAACGAGGTGGCTGAAGCCCCTGATCCCGTGCTTTGCGCCTCCCCGCGGGAGCACAGAGCTTGTCATGGAGGCGCGGAAGGATATGAGCGCGAACGCGGTCCTCCTTCGCGATGACACGCTGGCGGCGGTGATCCTCGACAGGAAGACGATCCTGGTCTGGGATCTCGCATCAGGCCAGGCCTCCCTGAGGATTCCGGCGGAGGAAGACGGACGTTTTATCGCGCTCCGGGGGACGCCGGACGGAAGACGGCTCATCGCCGCGGCCGACTGTCCGTCGTCGCCGGACGGGGAAGACGGCGGCCGGTGGATACTTGTGTATGAGACGGACGGATTTACCTGTGAGAACAGGTTCCGGATCGGCAGCCGCGATATCTCGTACAGGCATTATAAGCTGTACTATATGAGGGACAACCGCTTTGAGGTCACGCCGGACGGCAGCGGGATCGTGACCATGGACGAGGCAGGGATCTTCAGGATCTATGATCTCAGGACCGGCGAGGCGGTCTCCGAGACGGGGTATTCACCGGTCGCGAACACGTGGGCGGTGTCCCCCGCCGGACTGATTGCGGTGGGAAATATCCATCCCCAGAACGGGGACGACCGGTACGACGAGCCGAATTTCATCCGGAAAGCGAATCCGGTCCGCCTCCTGCGCTGTGACATGGAGAGAAAGACCTTCGTTCCCGCCGGCAGCCAGGCCGACGGAGAGACCGGCGGGGCCGGAGACGGCCCGTTCCAGGCTGAGCTGGGCGGGATGACCTCCACGGTGGAAGCCGTCGCGCTGTCGACCGACGGCCGGATGCTTGCCGCGTCCGATCTTTTCTGGACGGGCGTCTGGGATACGGTGACCGGTTCCCTGATCGCGTATCTTGATCTCCCGAGGGTCCGCGAGCTGGCTTTTCTTTCGGGGGACCGGCTCCTCACCGCGGGCAGGACAATCCGGATCTGCGACCTGTCCGACAGGGACAATCCGCGCGTTATCCGCGAGATCACGGGGATCGGGTACTGCAACGGGATCAGCATGTCCGCGGACGAAAGTTTCGCCGCGGCGCGGATCGGGGACCGGAAACTGAGAATCCTGTCGCTCGAGGAAGACGCGGGGACGGCAGATGCCGATGCCTTCGCGCCGGTTCCGGTCCGGAGCGTGAGTCTTTCGCCCGACGGGGCGTATGTCTGCGGTTCCGGCTACCCCAATTTCATAAGCCGCGGCTATGAGAGGACCGCGGGAGAGAACAGCGAGCCCCATCTCTTTGTATACGACCGGGGCACGGGGACCCTTGCGGGACAGATGCGGCTTGCGGCGCTGGAGAACAGGGACTTCGTGTATCTGGCACCGGACGGGACCATGGCGGTCTCGATGCGGTTCCAGGAACAGGGGAAAGTGACGTGGAGGCACTGGGAGCTGCCGGAGGACCTGCCGAAGCAGATGGAGGATCCGGACGGGGAGATCGGGAGGGGAGAAAAGCGCCTGCTCGGGAACTCGTCCTCGCGGCAGTTCAATGTGCGCTACAGCACGGATTTCGCCGAGAATTACCAGTTCTCGGCGGATCGCCGCTTTCTTGTCATCAAGCTCGGTCCCGAGAGTACCGCCGAGGTCTGCGGAGCGGACGGCAGGAACGGATCCGTGGGACGGATCCGGTTCGAACTGCCCGCGAACGGGCTGATGAAGCTGTTCCGGGCAAAACCGAAATTCGACGACCCCGCCATGGCGGATCCCCTGTTCGACGTGACGGACGGAGGCAGAACACTGGTCGCGCTGTTCAACAACGCCGAGAGGCCGCGGGTCGAGCGCTACGCGCTTCCCTCGGGCAAATGCCTGTCCTCGAAGCCTCTTGCGGAAGGCACGATCTCCTCATACGGGAGCACGCAGAACGCGCTGTGCCGGGTCGTCTCCGGGGGTGAACTGCTTGCGGTCGTGACGGCGGGCGCTGCCGCGGTGATCGATATCGCGACCGGCAGACGGTGTTTCTATCTCGACAAAGAAGCCGCGGAGTGCGAGGCGGATGATTATTTCGGCGCCTGCTCGGCGGACGGGAAGATCCTTGCGATCTCCGGCAAAAAAGACTACCAGGACGCCAACTGGCAGGTCCAGCTGTGGGACGTCGAAAAGGCGGAGAGGATCGGGTCTTTTACCGCCGACGGATCGGTCGGGGAGATGCGGTTCGAGGAGGATGAGCGCACCCTTGTCTTCGGCATGGGCAACGGCAGGATCTGCAGGCTGGCCGTATCCGAAGGCGGGGCCGCCGATACCCGGCACGACCGCGCCTGAGACCGAAGAGGAGAAGAAAAAGACAGCCGGCGGAGCGGAAACTGGCCGCCCCGTCGGCTGTGCGTATGCGTTCTGAAGGCCTTATCCCTGACGCCGGGCTCCTCGCCCGGAACTGCCGCGTCAGTCCGCGACCCTGTCCTTTAGAAGATCGTACAGGAGCTCCACGCAGCGGTCCTTCCCGAGAACGCCGATATCGAGCGAGATCGTGTAATCCCTGTAGTCGCCCATCTCGCGGCCCGTGTATGCCCTGTAGTAGGTCTTTCTCCAGTGGTCGCGCTTCTCGATGTACCTGTCGATGTCCGTCTTTCCGTACTCGCCGAGCTCCTTCACGCGCTCCCTGCGGTGGGCGATATCCGCGTAGAGGAAGATGTCGAAGGAGGGAATTCCCTCCTCGCGGAGCGTGATGTTGGCGCAGCGGCCGACGATGATGCAGGGCTTCTTCGCGAGATCGAGAACGACCTCCCGCTCTGCCTCAAAGATCGCGTCATAAGAGCTGTTGTAGGCGTTTGTGCCGAGGAACTGGTTGATGAACTTTCTTCCGTCGGACATATCCTCGCCCTCGCGGCGGATATCATCTTCGGAATAGCCGCTTACGTTTGAGGTGATTTTTACGAAATCCTTGTCGTAGTATTCGATGCCGAGCTTCTCCGAGAGGGCGCGCGCGACCGAGTGTCCGTAGGCGCCGTATACCCTGCTGATCGTAATAACCATCGGTTTCCTCCAATCTTCCGGATGGGCGGCCTGCCCGGCGCGTGTGATGAAGACATGGCCGGACTGCCGCGGGTATGTGCTTGTCTTGTCTGTTCTTCAGGAAAATGAAAAAGCCTTACACCGCCGCTCTCAGCGACTTCCTCCTCCGCAGCTCGATGACGAATACCAGAGCCGTGACCGCGGTGCCGATGATATCCGTGACGGTGCCCGGATAGATCAGCATGAGGCCCGCGACAGCCAGTATGATGCGCAGGAGCATGGGCAGGGCCGTCAGCATATATCCCTCGAGGGCGGCTGAGATCGCGTACATGCCGATCACGCTTGTGACGATGATGACAATGAATTCGGCGGCGTTCGTGTCAATCAGGAGCATCGCCGGATTCAGGCAGAACATGTACGGAATCAGGAACGCCGCGATCGCGAGCTTGGAGGCGTTGAGCGCGGTGCGCATCGGGTCGGACTTCGCGATCGCGGAGCCCGCGTATGCCGCCAGGGCGACAGGCGGTGTGATGTCGGCGACGATGCCGAAGTAGAAGACGAACATGCTCGCGCAGATCGCGTTGAGGCCCATTCCCGTCGTCAGGATCGGGGCGCAGGTCGTCGCCATGATGATATAGGTCGCCGTCGTCGGGACGCCCATGCCGAGCACGATGCAGCAGAGCATCATCAGCACGAGGGCGATCATCAGATGGCCGTGGGAGACGCCGACGATCGCGGTGATGAAGACCTGGCCGAGGCCGGTCATCGTGACCACGCCGGCGATGATTCCCGCTATGCCGCAGGCGACCGCGATGCTCAGCGTGTTCTTGGCGCCCGTCACGAGCGCGTCGACGAATTTGGCCGGCGTCATCCTGTGATCTTTGTCAAAAAGACTGACGACGATGCAGAGGACCGTCGCGATGATGGCGGCGCGGCTCATCGTGTACCCGGCGATGATCAGGTAGACCAGGGCGGCCAGCGGGATCAGGAGATAGATCTTGGGAAGGATCAGTCTGGCCTTCGGAAGTTCCTCGCGCGGGATGCCCTTGAGGCCGAGCCTCTGCGCGCGGAGGTGCACCATCAGGAAGATACCGATGAAGTAGAGTACCGCGGGGAGGATGGCCCGGACGACGATATTGGAGTACGGGACACCGACCATCTCTGCCATCAGGAACGCCGCGGCTCCCATGATCGGGGGCATGATCTGCCCGCCTGTCGAGGCGGCCGCCTCGACCGCTCCGGCGAACTCACCGGGATAACCGGTTTTCTTCATCATCGGGATCGTGACGGAACCCGTCGTGACGGTGTTGCCGACGCTGGACCCGGAGACCATGCCGCAGAGGGCGGAGGAGATGACGGCAACCTTGGCCGGACCGCCCGAGGCGGAGCCGGCGAGGCAGTTCGCGCACTGGATGAAGAAGTCCGCGATGCCGGTCGCCTCCAGAAAGGCACCGAAGATGATGAACAGGACAATATAGGTACTGCACACTCCGATCGGGGTCCCGATGACGCCGCTGGTCGTGTAGAACAGGTTATAGACGATGATCTTGAGAGATTTTCCGATCGCGAACGAGTAGATGACGAAGCAGGCGGCGACCACGATGATCGGGATGCCGGTCACCCTGCGGCAGCACTCGGCGAGGACAAGAATGCCGATGACGCCGAGAACGATCTCGAGATTCGTGATGCGGATGCCCCGGTTGATGATGACCCTGTAATTCGCGACGAAGTAGAAGAAACTTCCGGCCCCGGCCGCGGCGAGCAGGATGTCATAGAACGGGATGTGGTTGACTTTCTGGGGTCTCCCGCTGGATTTTCCGGCGGGGAACAGCAGGAAGACGAAGATAATCACCATGCCGAGGAACAGGGAACGTCTCACGCGCTCGTCCCACACGGCGAACAGGTTCATGTAGATCATGAAAATGGAGAATCCCGCGAGAAGCGCCTTGATGATGATCGACGGAACTCCCTCCCAGGTTCTGGTGTTGGACTCCCGGTCGTACTTCTTCATGATCTCCTCGACGTCGGCTGCGGTGCCGGTCTCGCTCCCGGCCGCAGCGGCCTGGCCGGCCCCGGACAGGCTGCTCTCAGCCGCCGTTTCGATCTTGTCGTTGATATTCATGTCGTTTTTCGGATCTTTCATAGCATACCTCTTCCTTCATTCAGCCCTTTTATTTCCCGGTGGCCTTTGCATCTCCGGGTTCGAACACAATCCGCACCATCGCGTTCCGCCCGCACAGACCGCGGAGACTGATCTCCCTGCGCCTGACCGTGAGCGTGTGGTCCGAGACCGTTCCTACGAAATAAATCAGATTGTCCATCTTCCGGTTGAAACCGGAGACAATCATGCTGCCGTCATCCCCGTATTCGAGCGTCTCGCCCCCCTCGAGCTCGGTCTGCACGCCGGCGCCGAACCCGTAGTACACGGTTTTCACGACGTAGATCCCGTCGCGGCGGATTTCGTAGTAATCCGTCACGGGACTTTTATTTACGGAATGGATAAATCCGATGCTGAATCCGTCCCCGTACCGGACAGGATAGCGGCTGAACTCTTCCCCGCTCTCCGCGTCGAGAAGAACAAGAGATCCGTCTGCCTTCGGATAAAGAAATGCGGCAGCCAGAACCGCAACTAACAGAACCGTGGCTGCCGCAAAAATCACCTGTCTCGGGGAATGGCGATCATTCAACTGTGATACCCTGCTCCTCGTAGTACTTCTTCGCGCCTGCGTGGAACGGCACACTGATGCCCTTGACCGCGTCTTCGAGATTCAGGAACTCGAACTTCGCGTGGCCGGCTACGAGCGCGTCCTTGTTGTCGAACATGGCCTTGAGCAGCGTGTAGACGGCGTCTTCGCTGACGTCGTTGGAGGCGATCAGGGTAGCCCTGACGGAGACGGTCGTCGCGTCCTCGGTGACACCCGTGTATGTGTCGGCCGGGATCGTGGTCTCGGTATAGAAATCATACTTGGACTGAAGCTTCTCGATGTGCTCGGCGTCAAGCTGGACGAGCTTTACGGCCTTTGTGGTCGCGAGGTCGACAACCGCTGTTGTCGGAGCGCCGGCGACGATGAAAGCGGCATCGATCTTGCCGTCCTTCAGGCTGTCCGCGGAATCGCCGAAGGAAAGGTTGACGACGTTGATGTCATCAAACGTCATGTCGTACGCTTCGAGGATCTGCTTCGCGTTGAACTCGGTGCCGGATCCGGCGTCGCCGACGGAGACGGTCTTGCCCTTCAGATCCGCGACGGTCGCGATGCTGTCGCTGCAGGTAACGATCTGGACGGTCTCGTCATAAAGTCCGGCAACGGTGGAGAATGTCTCATAGGCGCCCTCGCCCTCGAACAGGTCGGTTCCCGTGAAGGCGTAGTACATTACGTCGTTCTGAACGATCGCGAGCTTGGCTTCGCCGGCATCGATCAGCTGAATGTTGGCCTTGGAAGCGCCTGTGGATGTAACGGTCAGGTCCACGCCATCCATGAGCGGGCTCAGAACAGTCGACATGACGCCGCCGACAGCGTAGTATGTCCCGGTCGTTCCGCCGGTTCCGAGAGTCAGATTCTCAGCGCTGACCGCTGTCGTCATTCCCGCAAATACCATGCCGCAAGCAAGTACGGCTGCCAGAACTCTTTTTTTCATCCTTTTACCTCCATATTCTCATGAGTATTTCCGGAGTTCCGCATATGGGCGGAAGTCCGCTACTTTTCTATGCTAAAGTATCAATGTCAAAAAGTCAATTAAAAATCTGCGCTTGCGGAGCAGGCGCCCAAAATGAAACTGTGCGTACGGGCGGAACGATTTTGACTTGAAAAGACGACGTCGGTAAAGTATAATGAATTTATTGAAAACTGAGTGGGTTGAAACTCTATTTTCAAAAAATAACCGAAAAGGAAGTGACAGTATGAATTTTAAGATCAGTGGAAAAAACATCGAAGTCACAGACGGTTTAAGAAGCGCGATTGAGGCCAAACTCGGAAAGCTTGACAGATTTTTTACCCCGGATACCACAATCAACGTCACATTGTCCGTGGAGAAGGAGCGGCAGAAGATCGAAGTAACCATCCCCGTAAAGGGAACCATCATCAGGTCAGAACAGGTGAGCAACGACATGTACGTGTCGATCGACCTCGTGGAGGAGGTCATCGAGCGCCAGCTGCTCCGCTACAAGAACAAGCTGGTCGACAAGTACCAGTCGGGCGGCGGATTCCAGAAATCCTATGTTGAACAGGAATACGATTCCGACGAGGACGAGGTCAGGATCATCCGGTCGAAGAAGTTTGATATCAAGCCCATGTATCCGGAGGACGCCTGCATCCAGATGGAGCTTCTCGGACACAGCTTCTTCGTCTTTGTGAATGCCGAGACGGATCAGACGAATGTCGTATATAAGAGGAAGGGAGGCGCGTACGGCCTGATTGAGCCGGAAGACTGACATGACGTGACAGCAGGGGAGGCGCGCCTTAAGGAGCCGGAACGAAAGTTCCGGCTCTTGTTTTGTATTTGGGTACGTGTTATGATGATTAGACGCGGATTTTCTCTCAGGGAGGGAAGACGCGCCAATCCTATTTTTCAGATGGAGAACAGATTCCCGATGAGTATATTTACGAAGATTTTCGGAACGCACAGCGACCATGAGCTGAAGCGCATCATGCCGATTGTCGACAGGATCGAGTCGCTGCGTCCGCAGATGATGGAGCTCCCCGACGAGGCGCTCCGCGCGAAGACCGACGAGTTCAGACAGAGGCTCTCCGCGGGGGAGACGCTCGACGACATTCTTCCGGAGGCCTACGCGGTCAACAGGGAGGCGGCGAGGCGCGTGCTCGGGATGGAGCATTTCCGCGTGCAGCTGATCGGCGGCGTGATCCTTCACCAGGGCCGTATCGCCGAGATGAAGACCGGTGAAGGCAAGACGCTCGTCTGTACGCTGCCGGCGTACCTGAACGCGCTGGAGGAGCGCGGCGTCTGCGTCGTCACGGTCAATGACTATCTGGCAAACCGCGACGCCAACTGGATGGGCGAGGTGCACCGCTTCCTGGGACTTACCGTGGGATGCGTGCTGCAGCCGATGAAATCCGAGGAGCGCAGAGAGCAGTACAACTGCGACATCACTTATATCACGAACAACGAGCTCGGCTTCGATTACCTGCGCGACAACATGGTAATCTACAAGGAACAGCTCGTGCAGAGAGAGCTGCATTACTGCATCATCGACGAGGTCGACTCCGTCCTCATCGACGAGGCGCGGACGCCGCTCATCATCTCCGGCCAGAGCGGCAAGTCGACGAAGATCTATGAGGTCTGCGACATCCTTGCGAAGCAGCTCGAGCGCGGCGAGGCCTCCGGCGAGATGACGAAGATGACGGCGATCATGGGCGAGGAGATCACCGAGACGGGCGACTTCATCGTCAATGAGAAGGACAAGATCGTCACGCTCACCGAGCAGGGCGTCAAGAAGACGGAGGAGTATTTCCACATCGACAACCTGTCCGACGCGGAGAACCTCGAGATCCAGCACACGGTCGATCTCGCGCTGCGCGCGAATTA
>CACYEN010000062.1 GCA_902773435.1 uncultured Lachnospiraceae bacterium
CAGTTCGGCGAGAGGGTCAGGCTGAAGGTCGCCGACCTGCCGAAGTTCGACACGTCCGCGGTCCCCGCGATCATAGGGTCCCACGGAGGAGAGTTCACGGTGAATACGTTTCCCGACGGCCGCGGTTTTATGTACCGCGGGGACCCGAGGGAGGAGACGATGCTGAAAACTATTAAAACATTTGTGACGGAACTTGCCGAAACGAATGAAAAAGCATATAATGATTAGCGTGTGCGCCACCGGGCGCTCGTTTTGATTGTTATCAGGAGGATCGGAATTATGGGATCTCATATGAAGAGAGCCGCCGCCCTCGCTCTCGCGGCGGTCATCGCCTGCGGAGCCGTCTCGGGCTGCGGGAAGAAGGACGACGGAAAGTTTGACGGAACAAAGACGCTGCTCACGCTCGGGGAAGACAAGGTGAGCGTCGGCGCCGCGAATTTCCGCGCCAAGTACACGCAGGCTGAGACCTACAAGATGTATACGCAGTACTTCGGTATGAGCGGCACCATGTTTGACCAGGTCACGAATACGGAGTCGGGCGGGACGTTCGGCGAGACGCTGAAAGAGAGCGTCCTCTCCGACCTCAAGAGGGATATGGTGATCCGCCAGCACGCGGAGGAGTACGGCGTCTCCCTCACGGACGAGGATAAGAAGGCGATCGACGAGGCCGCGCAGTCCTATATCGACGGCAACAGCCAGGAAGTTCTCGATAAGATCGGGGCGTCCAAAGAGGACATCGTCTCCCTGCTCGAGCTTCAGACAATCCAGAGCATGATGATGGACCCGATCGTCAAGGACGTCGACACGGAGATCTCCGACGAGGAGTGCAGGATGTCCTCTCTGACGTACGTGTCCCTGACCGTGCCGGAAGAGACGGCCTCCTCGGGTGTGGAGTCTGTCGAGACAGCCGTTGAACCTGTAGCGGACGCTGCCGGGGATACGACATCCGGGACGGAGTCCGTCGCGGAAGAGCCTGCGGAGACTCCGCAGCAGAGTGAGACGAAGGCGAAGGCGCAGAAGATCATCGACGCCGTCATGGCCTCCGGAGACGTGGCGAACGCCGATATCGAGGAGATCGCCAAGTCCGTCGACGATTCCCTGTTCTCCCTGACGGGCCAGTTCCTCGCGAGCGACCCGACGGATACGACGCTTGACGCCTCGATCCCCGCCGCGGTTGAAGGACTCGCGGAGGGAACGCTCATCGAGACCCCGGTCCGGAGCGAGGATGGAAGTAAATACTACGTCGTCCGCTTTGACAAGGAGTTCAACGAAGATCTCACCGAGACGAAGAAGTCGAGCATCATGAGAACCAGGAAGCAGGATCTCTATGACGAGACCGTCGACAAGTGGGTCGAGGAAGCGGATATCAAGGTCGACGAGAAAGTGTGGAAGACGGTCAGCGTGACTGACCTTGTGCCGTACACGCTCACGGACCCCGTCATTGAGGAGGCCGTGGAGAGCGGCGCGTCGACGGTGGAAGTCGAGAGTGTCGCGGAAGCGGTAGAGGACGCGACGACTGACGTGATCGAGGCTCTCGGCGGAGCTGCCGCCGCGGCAGCCGGTGCTGCCGGTGAAGCCGCGAGTACGGTTGAAGAGGCCGTGAGCGCGGTGGAGGAAGCTGTCAGCGCGGTGGAGGAAGCCGCCGAATAAAGACTGCACGGAAAGACTGTACGGACGGGCCGGGGTAATTCCCGGCATCCCGGATACGGGAGGGACACTTTCTTGAGACGGAAGTGTCCCTCCCGTCTTGTCGTCCGGGCGGGGACAGCCCGTCCGAAGTTCGTCAAAATGCCCGAAAATGCGCAAATTTTTAGGGGCAAATGTGATTGCATTCACGAATCGCTTCGACTAAACTACGGGTAATAATCTGGGGCAATGTTGTTGCTGATGGGAGACCTGAACTTGTACGAGAATCTTAAAACCCGCTTTCGGCAGATATATGGAGAAGAAGGAGAGGAGATCCGTCTGTTTTTCGCACCGGGCAGAGTCAGTCTGCTGGGTGAATTTTCTGACTCCAATGGAGGCCACGCGCTCTCCTGCGCGACCGGCCTCGGGATCGCCGCCGCCGTCAGGCGGAGAGACGGCGTATCGATCCGCATCGCCTCGCTCAAAGATGAAGCTTCCGGCGTGAGGGAGATTCCCCTCGACGGAGAGATAGAGATAAGGGAAGAAGACGGCTGGCTGAAATATCCCGGCGCCATGCTGCGCGTGATGAGGAAGAGATCAGAGGAGCCCTGGTCGGGACTGGACATCCTCTTTTCAGGGACGATTCCGACGGAAGCCGGCCTGTCCTCCTCGTCCGCGGCCGAGGTGCTCACGGGATATATCGTCCGGGAGATGAACGGGCTGACAGGAATCAGCCGCATGGATCTCGCGGCGCTCGCGAAGGAGGCGAACACGGAGGTCCTCGGCCTTGAATCCGGTATGATGGATTCACTTGCCGCGGCGCTCGGAAGGGGGGACACGGCGATCATGTACTCCGCGGCGCGGATGAAGGTCGACTGGGTGCCTTTCCGGCTCTCCGGCTTAAAGATCGTCATCACCGACAGCCGGGAGGTCCCGGAGAACGGGAAGATGGCATTTGAGAGCAGGGAGAAGGAGTGCGCAAGGGCGCTGAAGAAGCTCCAGTCGGTCGCCCATATCACGCAGCTCTGCAACCTGCCGCCCGACCGCTTTGAGAGCTGCAAGGACGTGATCATGAACGATGTCTGCACGCGCCGCGCGCGTCATGTGATCTATGAGGACGCGAGAACGGTGCGCGCCTACAGCGCGCTGCTCGTGGGCAATATAAAGCGGCTCGGCGAGCTGATGAACCTGTCGCAGAAGTCGCTGCGCGACGACTATGAGGTGACGACGCCCGGAATCGATTTTCTCGTCAGCGAGGCACAGAAATTCCCCGGCGTGCTCGGGAGCCGGATGATCGGCAGGGGCTTCGGTGGGTGCACTGTGAGCATCGTTCCCGGGGAGGCGGTGGAGGAATTCACAGGGACGATCCGGGAGGCCTACAGGGCCGAGACGGGGCTTGAGGCGGCATTTTACGTGACGGACGCCGCCGACGGGGTCCACGAGATCCGGGAGTGACATGCGGCGTCCCGCGGGACCCGTGAAATCCGGGATTGACGCCGGGCGTCTCACGGGGTATGCTCTGCAGGACGTCCCGCAGTTACCATAATAATGATTGCCGGAACGACTTATCCACGTATGCAGCGCATGGATAAGCCGTTTTTTCACGCAGATTTTCGAGTTATACACCGATTTATCCACTTTATCCACTGATTATTGTGTGGTTTTACGTCAACTGGTGTGGAAAAGAAAGGATCTGACAATGAGACTCAGAAACATACCTGAAGCACAGGGAATCGTCGACAGCAGCCGGTTTGTCGTCCACGACCCCTTCCCGATGAGGGGAAAGTGGAAGCGGGACCCGGGGCGGCCGCTCCGGGTGGAGATCGGGATGGGAAAAGGCCGGTTTATCATCAACTCGGCGGATGCGCACCCCGAGGCGGACTACATCGGGATCGAGCGCTATCCGAGCGTGCTCTTCCGGGCCTGCGAGCGGATGGAGGGAATTCCCTACAGCACGCCGGCCGATAAGATGGAGAGAGAGCGGAATCCGGAGGAGGAGACGCTCTCAACGCCTGAAAATGTCCGCTTCCTCTGCGTCGACGCCAGGGAACTTCCGGAGATCTTCGCGGAGGGCGAGGTGGACGGGATCTTTCTCAATTTCTCGGACCCCTGGCCGAAGGCGAGGCACGCGAAGCGCCGCCTCACGTCGTCGGCCTTCCTCGGGATCTATGAGAAGGTGTTCGCCGACGGGGGCCTCCTCGAGTTCAAGACCGACAACAGGGGCCTGTTCGACTTCTCGGTCGAGGAGATCCGCGGCGCGGAACACTTTGAGCTGCTCGCGGTGACGTACGACCTCCACCGGGACCCGGAGATGATGAAAGGCAATATCATGACGGAGTACGAGAGAAAGTTCTCCCTGCTCGGGAACAGGATCTGCAAATATACGGCGCGTTTTCACGCGTGAGGAGCCGCTGAAAAAGCGACGGAAGGGCGATGGAGGGACGAAGAAGGGGCTGGCGCCATGTTTTTTAAAATTATACTTGCTTTTTGTGCTGTCCTTGGCTATAATAACACTTGCGTCACATGAGGACGCGGTTTGTGTATGCGCTTCTAGCTCAGCTGGTAGAGCACCTGACTCTTAATCAGGGTGTCCGGGGTTCGAGTCCCCGGAGGCGCATTTTTATGCCCGCTTCTGTAAGAGATTTACGGAAGCGGGCTTTTATTCTTTCCGGAAATCATAGAGGGTGCCGGACATAATGATATTCTAAGATTATGCAGGAAAGGCGGCAAATATGATCGCTCTCATATGTCAAAATTGTGGAAGCCATGATTTGGTTTTGGAGGGCCATCTGTATAGATGCCAGTCATGTGGCGCGGGATTTGTTCCTGAAGCAAAGGAAGAGTCCTTCAAGAAGAAAATAGAAAAGCATCGCAAGAAAATGATGGATGCCATGGAAGAAGCTGATTTCGAAAAGGCAGAAAAGCAACGGCTGAAGCTTCTGGAACTGGATCCGGAAGATCCTTTTGCCTGGACGGAAAAAGTATGGGATAAAATTGGCGAGGGTGTTGATGAACATACCAGGGAAATAATAGATTTTGCATGCACAGCAGTGGAATTCGCCAAAAAGAAAGCAACAGAAGAGGAAATCCAGTATATCAAGGATTTTATGGATCATTATATATGGTGTTGTCAGGACCGGTTGATTCAATGCAATCCGGAAAGAGAAGACGACGTGATGAGAATTTTGAAGTGGGCAGAGGAGTCGCGATGAGGATCATCAACCTGATCGAAGATACGGATGGCAGGGAAGGGTGCCGTGCCGCGCATGGACTGTCTTTCTATGTTGAAACCGGAAAGCACAGGCTCCTGATGGACCTGGGACCGTCGGAGGAAACGCTGCGGAACGCGGAGCATCTCAGCATCGACCTCGCGATGGTTGATACGGTGGTGCTGAGCCACGGCCATTATGACCATTCGGGAGGCATCCTTCCTTTCGCGGCGGTGAATCCCGAGGCTGTCATTTATATGCAGGAGGGCGCGGACGGCGCCTTCTACGCGGCCGACCCTGCCGCGGACGGCGGCCTGACATACCGGTATATCGGAATCGATCCGGAAATCCGGAAGCTTCCCCAGGTAAAAACGGTCCGCGGAGACTGCGTGATTGATGAAGAACTGGAGCTCTTCACGGTGCGGTGCGGGACCCGTCCGGTTCCGTCCGTGAACGGACGCCTGAAGAAAAAGACGGAAAACGGGTATGTGCAGGACGATTTTACGCATGAGCAGTGCCTGGTGATCCGGTCGGAAGGATGCAGTATTCTGATGTCAGGGTGCGCCCACGGCGGGATCCTCAACATCATGGAGGCATACAGGAGCAGGTACGGGAAGGATCCGGACGCCGTGATCAGCGGCTTTCACATGATGAAGAAGTCGGAGTACACGGACCGGGAGATCCTGGAGATCGCTGCCGCCGCCGAAGAACTGAAGAAATCCCGCTCGGTGTTTTATACCTGCCACTGTACGGGAGTTCCCGCCTATGCCGTGATGAAGAAAATCATGGGAAGAAAGCTGAACTATATCCATTCGGGCTGCGAGGCGGAACTGCCGGACCTTCGACACCGGGACTGCCGCGGATCATGACATGGTCGAAGAAATATTTTAATAATGCCCGCTTCTGTAAGAAATTTACGGAAGCGGGTTTTATTATGTCCGGACAACGGTCCTTTATTATCCTGGCGGACACAAAAACCGACTAAAGGTCGAAAAATAGTTGACAGGCAGCGACGCTTAAGATATCATAAAAACCGACCGGTAGTCGATAATGGAGGGGAATTATGAAAAAAGGAGAAAAGCGAAAGCTGGAACTGCTGAAAATTGCCTATGATATGTTCCTTTCACGCGGATATGAGAATACCAGCGTGGATGAAATCATTGCGAAAGCGCAGATTGCCAAGGGGACGTACTACTACTATTTCCCAAGTAAGGAAAAGATGCTTGAGGACGTAATAGGGGTGATGATTGAGAGCGAAGTCCGGAAGGCGCGTCAGATCCTGGAGACGGATATTCCGGTTCCGCAGAGGATCGTCGGGATTATTTCAGCGGTAAAACCGACGGAAAAGGAGCAGCCGATCAGCGAAGCGCTTTTTCGGCCGGAAAATGTGCTGATGCATGATAAGGTCAGGAAAAAACTGATCGAGGTCATCGTTCCGCTTCTGTCGGAGGCTGTGAATGAGGGGATAAGGGAAGGGATCTTTTCCTGTGACAATGTGGAGGAGCGCGTGAGAATGCTGCTGGTTATCAGCAATGATACGTTTAACGAAAGGGCATTCACAGAGCGTGATATATCCGTATTTATCGATATTGCTGAAAAGATTCTCGGGGCAGACAAAGGGACCATGAGTTTTATAAAGGACCTGATAGATAGAAAAGGGATGGAGACAACATGAGCAACCAGTTCAGTAAACCTTACAGATACAGACCGGTACTGTTTTTTGTATTGGCATATGTTTTCACGTGGATATTCTGGGTTCCCGCCATTTTTGCTCCGGAGAGCATCGGCCCGTTCCTGATGCTCCTGGGACTTATCGCGCCGGCGGCGGTTTCTACCGTTTTTGTGATGGTGTCCGGATCGGATGCGCTTAAGCGGGACCTGAAAAACAAGATCATCGGCTTTTACAAGGTAAAGTGGCTGAACGTCTTTTGGGCTGTTATCGTATTCGCGGTCGTAATCGTTCTGTCGATCCTGTTATCGATACTTTTCGGGCAGTCCCCTGATCAGTTTTCTTTCACGGAAGATTTTTCTTTTACCGGCGTCGGGATCGCGGGAGCATTTTTCTCCATTACGGTCGCGTCGATCGTAGAGGAAGTCGGCTGGAAAGGGTACTGTGAGGATTCGATAGGGAATTATATGAACTGGTTTTGGGAATCCATGATCTTCGGTGTGCTTTGGTCTTTCTGGCATTTCCCGCTCATTTTCATCCGGGGAACCTATCAGGCCGGCCTTATGGTAAACCCGCTTTATGTGATCAACTTCTTTATCAGCGGAATTCCCATGGGATTCGTCATCACATGGGTGTACCTTGCAAGTGACCGTTCGATTCTGGCCTGCATGATATTTCATTTCTTTGTCAATTTCCTGCAGGAGAAAATAGCAATGACTCCTGAAACGAAATGTGTGGAAACAATCGTCATTACGGTAGTTACGGCGGTCATTGTATCAGCGAATAAGGATATGTTCTTTGAAACGCGCCATGTCGGACGGCTGCCCGAATACACCGAAAAAGGCCGTAAGGATATGAACAATAAAGAGGGCTGACCGATGAACCGGAAGCCGGACTTCGGGAGGTGTCTTTTTTATGCCCTCCCCCCGGACGAATGACTGCTGAATTAAATGCATGTATGTGATATGATTTTACAGACAGGGAATATTTGAGCGGGAGTGTGAGCAGCATGGAGGGAAGGCATTGGAACTGAAAGAGAACAAGATGGGCGTCATGCCCGTAAAAAAGCTGATCATCAATATGTCCGTCCCCATGATGCTGTCGATGCTCGTGCAGGCCCTCTATAATATCGTCGACAGTATCTTTGTCGCGAGACTGTCGGAGGGAGCCCTGACCGCGGTCACCCTGGCTTTCCCGCTGCAGAACCTGATGATCGCGGTCGGAACGGGAACGGGAGTCGGCGTCAACGCCTATCTCAGCAGGGCGCTGGGGGAGAAGAAATTCAGCAAGTCCGACGCGGCGGCCAATGCCGCGATCCTGCTGGCATTTTTCAGCTTTCTCGTCTTCGCCCTGATCGGCGTCTTCGGTGCGGGTTCTTTTATCTCGCTCCAGACCGGGGATCCCGAAATCAGGGCCCATGGGACGGCGTACCTTCGGATCGTCATGATACTTTCCGCCGGGATTTTCTTCCAGGTCACGTTTGAGCGCCTCCTTCAGTCGACCGGAAGGACGTTCTACAGCATGGTCTCGCAGATGACCGGGGCGGTCGTCAACATAATCTTCGACCCGATCCTGATCTTCGGATTTCTCGGTTTCCCAAAACTCGGCGTGGCCGGTGCCGCGTACGCGACCGTTCTCGGCCAGTGCGTCGCGGCTTCAATCGGACTTGCGATGAACCTGAAGAAGAATCCCGAGCTGCATTTTTCGATTTCCAGGATCCTGCACCCGGGCGCGGAGGTCATAAAGAGGATCTACGCGGTGGGCGTTCCGTCGATCCTGATGATTTCCGTCGGATCGGTGATGTCCTTTTTCCTGAACCTGATCCTGGCGACATTCTCTTCGACGGCCCAGGCGGTCTACGGGGCATATTTCAAGCTGCAGAGCTTCTTCTTCATGCCGGTATTCGGCCTCAATAACGGGCTGATCCCGGTGCTCGCCTATAATTACGGGGCGAGGAACCAGGGGAGGATCAGGGAGGCGCTGACATTTTCCCTGAAGCTGGCTGTCGCGATCATGACGGCCGGAATGCTGGCCTTTGAGATCTTTCCGGCCGCGCTGCTGTCTCTTTTCCATGCGTCTCCGGAGATGACGGCGATCGGGGTGCCGGCGCTGCGCATAATCGGGATTTCCCTTCCGATCGCCGGCTGCTGCATCATGATGGGATCGATCTTCCAGGCATTCTCGGTGAGCATCTATTCGCTCATAGTGTCTGTGGGGAGACAGCTCGTGGTCCTGCTTCCGGCGGCCTGGCTGCTCTCAAGGCTCGGAGACGTCAATCTCGTCTGGCTGGCCTTTCCGATCGCTGAGATTGTTTCGCTTATCCTGTCGACATATTTCTTCCGGAGAATCTATCAGTCAAAGGTGAAGACGCTGTAGGAAACCCCGTAAATGGAGGCGGATGAGATGTGGAACGTTCCAGAAGAGTATAAAGAAGAGGTTCTGGATAACCTGAAGAACTATGAGGGGCTCGGCCGGCCCGTCAAGGCATGCTTCCTGGAGAGGGTGTTTATACACAGTCTTCCGCTCGATGCGCTTCACCCGAATCCGGACGATGAGTTTTCCGACCCGGAGATCGGGCCGAATTATTCGATCGTCAGCGATTACGCGCGGGATATGACCAGACACAGGGAATATTCGCCCGGGCCGATTATTGTTGAAAAGATGTCGACCGGCGGATACATGATCCTGAACGGGCATCACCGCTGGATGGCGGCGAAGCGCGTCGGATATAAGCGCCTTCCCGTGAGGATTGTCAACATGATCCATGAGGATGAGATCATTGAGACCGCAAAGAATTCCCCGAACAGGATGTGCGTGTCCTTTGATCTCGACGAGGTTCTGGGCGGCAGCGGCCACCCGGCGGATCCGCGGCTCCATTTCCCGATGAACCGCCTCTACCCCGAGCAGATCAGAAAAAACACGGGAGTCATGATCACGGAGCTTGAGCGGCTTGGCTTTGACGTGTGGGCATACACCGGCGGGTTCAGCTCCGCGGAGCATATCAGGGGGCTGCTCCGGAAGCACGGCGCCAGAGTGACCGGTGTCGTCAACGGGTTGAAGGGGAGGAGACGGGGCGAGCATGTGAAAAGAACCTTCTCCAGCCAGTACAGCGTCTATGTCCATGCCGATAATGAGAGTGTTCTCTGGGTTGTGCCGGAGACCGGGGCTTTTGACAGCTATGACGTGTCTCCCGGAGAGGAGTGGGCGCGGGATGTCACGGTGCAGATAAAGAGGCTGCTGGAAAAGCAGGGAAGCGACGAGGCGTAAATCCTGCCGCAGGCGCGGTGAAGCGTTTTGACGGAAGAATCCCCCGGAAGCATATTGACGGAAGAATACCGCGGAAGCGGGGGAAGTGATTGAGGCGGAAAGAAACGAGGTCCGGCATGGCTGGAGAACAACCTGAAAAAACCTGGAAAATGAGGGTTTCCTTTGACCTGGACGAAGTCCTCTTCGTGTCGCCCCTGGATCACAAGACCGAGAAGGAGCTGCCGTTCCCCTGGAGGAGTATCTTCAGGGAGAGAGTGAGACTCGGGACTCCGAGGCTGATTCGCGCGCTGCAGGAGGATGGCTTCGAGGTCTGGGTCTATACGACCTCTTTTCGGAGTGAGACTTATATCCGGCAGCTCTTCAGGCTCTATGGCGTCAGGTTTGACGGGATCGTCAACGGACAGCGCCACGCGAAGGAGGTCCAGGGCCGGAAGAGCGAGCCCCAGCCGAACAAGCTTCCCAGCAGATACGGGATTTCCCTGCACGTCGACGACGAGTCAATCGTTGCGGTCTACGGAAAGATGTACGGGTTCGACGTCTTCGAGCTGAATGCCCAGGACGACGACTGGGCGGACAAGATTATCGAGCGGGCGAGGTCTATCCGCAGGAAAGAAAAGGAGAGGGAAAGCTGACGGCAGCGTAAGACCGAAACACAGGACCGAATCAGAAACCGGAAGGAAGACAGAAAGGAGAACACCCATGCAGTCCGACAGAATCATCAGAAACCCGATTATTCCCGGCTTTTACCCCGACCCCTCGATCTGCCGCGTGGGCGGGGACTTTTATCTCGCCTGCTCGAGCTTCGAGCTGTATCCCGGCATCCCGGTCTTTCACAGCAGGGACCTCGCGAACTGGGAGCAGATCAGCTGCGCGATGACGATGGAGAACGGCTTTCACACGACGGCGAATATGGGAACCGGCGGCGTGATGGCGCCGACGATCCGCTATCATGACGGGACATTTTACATCGTCAACTGCAATTTTGCCGACAGGGGCAACTTCTACGTGACCGCGAAGGATCCGAGGGGACCCTGGTCGGAGCCTCACTGGATCACGGACATCCCGGATATCGACTGCTCGCTGTTCTTCGACCGGGACGGCAGCTGCTACCTGGTGAGCCCGGGAAATGACCCCGAAGAGGACAACGGCCGGGCATTTTTCCTGACGCCCTACGACATCGTGAACGGAAAAGTCTGCGGGGAGAGAAAGAAGATCTGGAACAGCGCGCTCCGGAACGCCTGGGCGCCGGAAGCCCCCCACATCTATCACATCGGCGATTTCTATTACCTGCTGATCGCGGAGGGCGGGACCGAGCATTTCCATTCGGTTATGATCGCGAGATGCGGGACAGTGGACGGCTGGTACGAGGGATACAGGGGCAATCCGATCATGACCCACCGCCATCTCGGGCTCTATTATCCGATCGACAACGTCGGTCACGCCGACTTCGTGGACACCCCGGACGGCAGCTGGTACGCGGTGATGCTGGGATCCCGGATCATAGACGGTCAGCACAAGAACTTCGGCCGCGAGACCTACATCTGTCCGGTCGAGTGGGAGCGGGGCTGGCCGGTCTTAAGTCCGGGGACGGGGCGCATGGAGTTTGAGTACGCGGCTCCGGCGGATCTCCCCTGGACCCCGTACCCTCCCGAGAAGGATAGGGACGACTTCGATACCCCGGAGCTCGGACTCCACCTGAGTTTCTGGGGGACGCCCTACCAGGATTTCTGGAAGATCGAGAACGGCTGTCTCCGGCTCACCTGCCTCAAGAGGCCGATGGTCCGGCAGCTCAGGGGCTTTGACGTGGAGCACCCGGACCAGAGCAGGGATGACTGCGTGAGCTTCCTCGGGAGAAGGCAGAGAAGCGCAGATTTCGACGTGAAGCTCAGGATGGACTTCGCGCCCGCCGGGAAAGAGGCGGCAGGCCTCGTGATCATGCAGGCCGCCAACCATGAGTATCGGCTGGAGAAGACGCTTGAGAACGGAAAAAGTGTGCTCCGGCTCGTTCTCGCCGTGACGGAGCAGAAGGGGCTGCCCTTCCTCCCGGGCTACGAAGCCCGAACGGAGGAGAGAGTCCTCGAGAGCCGCGAGGTTCCGGAAGGGCCTCTGGTCCTCGCGCTCGAGGCCAGAAGGCAGGACTACACGTTCCGCTTCGGCCCGGATGAAGATCATCTGCGGGCATTTGAGACCCGCGGCGACGGCGCCCTGATCAACCCAGAGGAGATCGGCGGGATGATCGGCACCATGGTCGGCATGTTCGCGACCGCGAACGGGGAGGAGAGTTCCAATCAGGCGGCGTTCGGCTATTTTGAGATGAAGAATATCTGACCGTGGCGGAGGCCCGGCTTTTCCTGCAGGACGTCTGCCCGACGTCCTGCAGCGCGCTGTAATCCTCTTCGCCGGTCCCGGCCCCGCCGGCCTTTTCCCTCAGTGCCCCTGTCTTTTTCCCCTCGGCATTTTATCGCGGGTATCCGGGATGGAAAATTACCCGAACCGACGGAAATGCGGGACCTGTAAGGCGGAAAACGGCGGAAAAGCCGGAACTGCAACCGCCGGTTGACAAATTGCAAAGCGCGCTTTATAGCCTGTAACCGGTCATTTTTGTATGATCTTCCTGCCGGAACGGATCCGGCGTCATATGAGAATGGGAGGAATACACATGATACTCGCTGAGAAAATTACACAGCTTAGAAAGATGAACGGGATGTCCCAGGAGGAACTGGCGGAGAAGCTCGGGGTCAGCAGGCAGTCGATCTCCAAGTGGGAGAGCGCCCAGTCCGTCCCCGATCTCAAGAGGATATTGAGTATGGCGGAGCTCTTCGGGGTCAGCACGGACGTGCTTCTCAGGGAGGACCAGGTCCTGGAGGAGAGAATTCCTTCGGTATCCCTGGACGGGGAGCGGCAGGCGCTTCCGGGAGAGTGCGCGGCGGAGCTTCCGCCGCTCCGCCAGGTCTCCATGGAGGAGGCGAACACCTACCTGAAGAGGAAGACGGTTTTCGCGGGTCGGATCGCTATCGGGGTCATGCTCTGCATCCTGTCCCCGGTCGTGCTCATGCTGATCGCCGGCGCCCAGGCGACGGGCCGGATCGCCATCAGTGAAAATCAGGCGGCGGGCTTCGGTGTCCTCATCCTGATGCTCATGATCGGCTGCGCGGTCGGCCTCTTCGTCTATTACGGGATGAAGATGCAGCCCTGCGAATACATCGAAAAGGAACCGATCGAGACGGAGTACGGCGTGAGCGGGATGGTGCGGGAACGCCTCGCGAAATACACGGGAACCCACACCCGGTACATGCTGACCGGCATCCTGCTCTGCGTGCTGTCCTGCATCCCGATCTTTATCGCGCTCATGATCAGCGACGACAGTTTCGTGATGATAATCGCGGTGAGCGCGCTCCTCGTCCTCGTTGCGATCGGCGTCATGCTGATCGTCCGGACGAATATCATCGCGGACGCGATGAGGGCTCTTCTGGAGGAGGGGGAATTCTCCAGGGAGAACAAGCGGAATACCGGGAGGAATGACGCCGTCATGAGCATCTACTGGGCGGCCGCGACCGTGGTCTATCTTCTCCTGAGCTTCCTGACGAGGCGCTGGGATATGACGTGGATCGTCTGGCCGGTGGCCGGCGTCGGCTGCGCGCTTCTGGCGGCGATCCTGAGGGTGACCGGGGACAGGGAGTGAGAGGAGGAAAGTCCGCGCGCCGCTGTCCCGGACGGGGCCTGTCTTCGCCCCGGTGAAGGAGATAAAGGCTGTGTTCCCTTTGCGGGGGCACAGCCTTTTTGCACTTGAGAAGACGGGAAAAATGAGATACCATCTATCTCAGGGAACCACAGTTTTCTCCGGACCCTTCCGGAGCTTTTTAAACGGGGTGGTGAAGCAAATGAAGAATCTGAACGAACGCATCTGTATCATCGGGGGAGGTCCTGCCGGCATATCCGCCGCCATGTACCTCCAGAAGAAGGGATATGAGAACTACACGATCTATGAGCGCCAGAACAAAGTCGGCGGCAAGTGCTATTCCCCCAGGTTCGACGTGAACGGCGAGGCGAGATCCTACGAGACCGGCGCGATCATGGGCGCCGTCACCTACCACGCGGTCCACGAAGTCGAGGAGTTTGGCGGCGTCTCCCACGCCGACGGCCCGAACATGCGCCGCATGTACAGGGACAAGACCGGGAAGGAGATCTATCCGTTCGACCCGAAGAAGAATTTCTCCATCACGAAGCTTCTGAGCCTCATGAAGCTGAAGAAGCAGATGAAGCAGCTCGTCGAAATCATGGAGACGAAATATAAGGGCTACGACTGCTACGGCCACCGCGGCGTCGCCGAGGGCCGGTATTCCGGCCTCTCCAAGAAGCTCGACAATCCCCTCCAGCTGATCGAGGGAGAGAATCCGAACCTGAAGGATCTCGCGCTGCCCTTCGATGAATTCTGCAAAAAGAACGGGGTCGAAGAGGTCATGCGGATCTGGCTGGGTCCATATACGTCTTTCGGCTACGGCTACTTCGACGAGATCCCGGCGGCTTACGTCATGAAATATCTCGACACCACGACGGCGATCGAGTTCGTGAACATGAGGCTCTGGACCTGGAAGGACGGCACGCAGTCCATCTACGAGGCCGCGAACAGGAAGCTCACGAACCCCGCGGTCCTCAATACGGAGGTCGTGAAGATCGAGAGGCCGGAAGAGGGCACAGAGGGCAGGATCAAAGTGACCGTGAGGCAGGGCGGGGCGGAGAGAACGGAGGAGTTCGACCAGCTGATCGTCACGACGCCGCTGGACCTCTTCGCGAAGTTCGCGGACGCGCGGCAGGATGAGAAGGAGCTCTTTGAGAAGATCATCCACGAGAAATACGTGGATTTCATCGCCTCCTTCAGGACCGGCGCGGGTCCCACGATCTCAGGGTATATCTTTGACAACATGGTGCCGGAGCGCCTCGGCCACGCAATGGTCTACTATCACCGCTGGGAGGACCTCAAGGGGAACTGTCCGAGCGCCGTCTACGCCCTTCGCAATCACATGGGCAGCGCCGACGTCTCCTATGAGGAGACGATCAGCCGCATGATGAAGGACATGGAGCTCTGCGGATTCCCGGTAGAGGAGAGGCTGTTCGAGCAGGAGACCTACTACTGCCCGCATGTGAGCCCGGAGGTTTACGCCGGCGGCTGGTATGACAGGCTCGAGGCGATCCAGGGTAAGCAGAACACCTGGTACGCGGGCGAAATCATGAGCTTCGGCGACATGGAGGACACCTGCGCCGCGTCCAAAGATCTTGTAGAGAGGTTTTTCTGAAGATGAAAATAATCAAGCTCAAAGAGACGATCACCGCGTCCAACGACAGGGACGCGGAGGTCCTGAGGGAGGAACTCCGGGGCAGTCACACGCTGCTGATCAACCTGATGGCTTCCCCGGGAGCCGGCAAGACCACGCTGCTCGAGAGGACGATCCGGGACGTCGGGGACAGGGTCCGGATCGGAATCGTGGAGGCGGACATCGACTCCGACGTGGACGCCAGAAGGCTCGCGGAACTCGGGGTCCCCGCCGTCCAGGCCCACACGAACGGCATGTGCCACATGGACGCGGGCATGACGCGGACCGCGCTCACGGAGCTGGGCTTTCGGGAGCCGGATCTCATTTTCCTTGAAAATGTCGGCAATCTCATCTGTCCCGCAGAATTCGACACCGGGGCCGGAAGAAACGTCATGATCCTGAGCGTGCCGGAGGGCGACGACAAGCCTCTGAAATATCCGCTCATGTTCACGAAGAGCGACGTGCTCCTGATCACGAAGACCGACACCATGGGCGTCTTCGACTTCGACATCGGCCGCTGTACCGAGCGCGCCAGGAAGCTCAACCCGGAGCTTCTCGTATTCCCGGTGTCCGCGAAGACCGGAGAGGGGATCGAGGCGTGGGAGGAGTGGCTGCTTGGCGAGACGGCGAAGTGGCAGGAGTGACGGAAGCCGATGCATGAGATGGGAATCATCATCCACCTGGCGAAGACGCTGGATGACATCGCCGCCCGGAACCGGATCACGAAGATCGGCTCGGTGACGATGGAGATCGGCGAAGTCTCCGGCATCGTCACGGAGCTCTTCGAGGACGCGTGGGATTATTTCACGAAGAGGAACCCGGTGCTGGCCGGTTCGGAGCTCCGGATCGAGACGATTCCCGCCGTCACGTACTGCGACGGGTGCGGGAAGACCTACGGGACGGTCGCCTTCGGCAGGACGTGTCCCTTCTGCGGGAGCGGGGAAACCTGGCTCGTCCGGGGGAACGAGTGCGTCATCAAAGAGATCGAGGCGGAGACCGCCGGGGAACCGGAGGACTCCGGACAGGAGATCGGGGCGGAGACCGCCGGGGAACCGGAAGATACCGGACAGGGGGCCGGGACAGGCACATAAGGAGGAACAGAGCATGCCGGAGATATTCAGAAACAACCCGGAGACGACTTCCCGCTACGAGGGGGAGAGCGATTTTAAGAAGAAGTACGCAAAACTGGCGTGGAAGATCACGGACAACGTCAAGAACAAGATCGGCGGCGTGAAGGCCGACAGCCCGGAGTACTGGGGACTCCGCGAGATCCTGACCGAGGACGAGGTCGATGTCGCCCTGACGCTGAAGCTGCGCAAGTGGTACACGTTTGAGCAGATCTACGCGAAGAACAGCAGGCAGTTCGACAGGAAGCGCCTGCAGGAGATCATCGACCTCATGGCCGTGCACGGGATCCTCGAGTACGACTACGGCGATCACTACGACGACAACGGCCCGACTCAGGAGAAGAACCCGGAGGAGAAGCGGTACAGGATCTCCTTCTTCGTTCCGGGCAGCGCGGAGCTGTTCAACTCGTCGCAGGACCGGGTCGACAAAAATCCTGCCGTCGCGTCCTTCTTCGAGAGGATGACCTTCCTCCCGCTCGAGGACATCACGCCGATGGTCCGCCCGGGCGGCGACGGGATCGGCATGCACGTCATTCCGGTGGAGAAGGAAGTCAGCA
The DNA here is from genome assembly GCA_902773435.1 of uncultured Lachnospiraceae bacterium. Lineage (GTDB taxonomy): Bacteria > Bacillota > Clostridia > Lachnospirales > Lachnospiraceae > Chordicoccus. The sequence continues at coordinate 16,768 of CACYEN010000062.1, forward strand.
TGCACAGCGAAGCCCTCAACCTGGAGAAGATCTCCTACTGGCTGCAGAAATACGACGGGCATCTCTCCGCCGGCATCTGTTCCTGCCGCTACTCCCGGGCGAAGCTCGGGGAGGGATGTTCCGACGATGAAAATGACTGGTGCATCCAGGTCGGCGACATGGCCGACTACACGGTGGAGACCGGGCGTGCCCACTACATCACGAAGGAGGAGGCGCTGGAGATCCTGAAGAAGGCGGAGGAGAACGGCTTCGTCCACCAGACCACGAATATCGACGGCTCCGACCACATCTTCGACATCTGCAACTGCAACGTCCAGATCTGCAACGCGCTCCGGACGTCCCTGCTCTACAACACGCGGAACCTGTCGAAGAGCGCCTATACGGCCGAGGTCGACAGGGACAGGTGCGTGGCTTGCAACCGCTGCGTCGAGGTGTGCCCGGCAGGGGCGCTGAAGCTCGGGCAGAAGCTTCGGGATAAGGACGGGAAGGAGATCACCTACCCGAAGGCCGTCCTCCCGGACAACATCCGCTGGGGCAAATACGCCTGGGATGAGAACTACAGGGATACCGCCAGGGTCAACACGCACAGGACAGGGTCCTCGCCCTGCAAGGCGGCATGCCCGGCCCATGTGCCGGTCCAGGGCTACCTCGCCATGGCGAAGGAGGGCCGCTACGACGAGGCGCTGGCGCTGATCAAGAGGGAGAACCCGTTCCCGGCGATCTGCGGGCGCGTGTGCAACAAGCTCTGTGAGGACAACTGCACGAGAGGGAAGATCGACAAGCCGGTCTCCATCGACGAGGTCAAGAAGTTCCTCGCGGAGCGCGACCTCCACGCGGAGACCCGCTACATCCCGAAGAAGAGGATCAACCGGGTGAAGGGGGAGTGGCCCCAGAAGATCGCGATTATCGGAGCGGGGCCCGCGGGACTCTCCTGCGCCTACTATCTCGCGGAGAGGGGCTACTCGCCGACCGTGTTTGAGAAAAACGCGAAGCCCGGCGGAATGATGACCTACGGCATCCCCTCCTACAAGCTGCAGAAGGACGTCATCGAGGCCGAGATCGACGTGATCCGGGAGCTCGGCGTGGAGATCCGCTGCAACACCGAGGTCGGGCGCGACGTCACGATCGAGGAGCTGAAGAAGCAGGGATATCAGGCATTTTATATCGCGATCGGCTGCCAGGGCGGCAGGCTCCCGGGTGTTCCCGGAGAGGACGCCGAGGGTACGGACTACGCGGTTCATTTCCTTGGGGAGGCGCTCAGCCATCCGGACACGAAGCTCGACGGCGACGTCGTCGTTGTCGGGGGCGGCAACGTGGCGATCGACTGCGCCAGGACGGCGCACAGGTTCCGCCCCGACACCGTCTCCATGTTCTGCCTCGAGTCGAGGGATACGATGCCCGCATCCGCGCAGGAGATCGCCGAAGCCGAGGAGGAGGACGTGCGCATCGAGGCCGGATGGGGACCGAAGGAGGTACTCAGGGACGATACGGGCCATGTGCGCGGCGTCATTTTCAAGAAGTGCCTGAGGACGATCGACCCCGAGACCGGCGCTTTCTCGCCCGCCTACGACGAGAACGAGACGATCACCGTCCCGGCGGACACGGTCATCTTCGCGATCGGCCAGGCTGTGGTGTGGGGAGACCTGCTCAAGGGCACAGGTGTGACCTTCGGGAGGGGCAATTACCCGGCCGCGGACCGCTTTACGTACCAGACGGAGGACCCGGCCGTCTTCGTCGGGGGCGACGTGTTCACAGGCCCGAAGTTCGTGATCAACGCGATCGGGCAGGGGCACGAAGCCGCCGAATCCCTGATCCGCTATGTATCGGCGAACAGCGTCCCGCAGACGATCGGGCGCGACCGCCGGTTCTTCAAGGCGCTGGATACGGACAACATCACGGTCGATTCCTACGACGAAGCCGGGAGGCAGGAGCCGCCCTGCGCCCATATCGAGGACCCGGGCCACTCGTTTGAGGATCCGAGGCAGATCTTCACCGAGGAGCAGGTAAGGAAGGAGACCGAGAGGTGCCTCTCCTGCGGCATGACGATCGTCGACGAGAACAGGTGCATCGGCTGCGGCCTCTGCACGACCCGCTGCGAGTTCGACGCGATCCACCTGAAGAGGGATCACCCGGAGATGACGGATTACCGCAGGGCAGAGGACAAGATCACCGGCCTTCTCAGCTACGCGGTGCCGAGGGCGGTGAAGATCCTGCTCCACAGCGGATCAGCCGAGGCGAAGGAGATGGCGAAGAAGAGGAAGGCCTACCGGCAGGATCCGGACAAGCCGCACACCGGCAACGCCGTCGACGTGGATGACCTGATGAAATAAGGATTGATATTATGAAGCTTGTCTGTCCGGCCCGGTCAGGGCCGGACAGACTTCTCTTATCGAAGCAGTCCGGAGACGGAAGCTGCGGGGGATCCGGAGTGAAAGACATCAATTTCAAGGAACTGAATACGCTGATCGATTATCTGACCTCGACGGAGGCCGGACTCCGGGACATTTTCCGGGAGGCCGCCGCGAAGGAGGAGGAGATCCGGAGCACCGCCGCGTCCCTCAGGGAGAGGCATGTCATGGAATCGCTCGGACGGATCCCCGTCGATGAACTCAGGAACTCGAAGGCGGGCATCAGGGTCAGTGCGCTCGAAGCGGCGGGTTACCGCGATTTCGCGGATCTCGCCCGGGCGGATCGGAGGACCCTTCTCGGGGTGAACGGGATCGGGGAGAAGCAGGCCGCGGCGATTTCTGCCGCGATCACGGCTTTCCGGAACCGGATCGCCGCGGACACGGTCATAAGATTGGACCCGGACGCCCTCTCGCCGGAGGAGGTGCGGCTGATCCTTGCGGCCGCGTCGTATCTTGAGAGCCGGGAGATCAGGCGGGACACCGGGCCGGCGGCCGAAGAACTGGGAACGCGGCTCGGGAACATCCTGCCGCGCATCGGGGTGAGGAACCGCCTGAAATGGTTCTTCACCGGGAGGAAGAGGAAGGAGGCCCAGCTGGAGGCTCTTGAGGAGCTCGACGCCCTGGCGGCCTCTCCGGTTTTCAGGCTCGCGGCGAATCTTCTTCAGCAGTACAGGGAGCTCCCGGTCCTCTCGGAGGCCGACGCGGCAGCGGATTTCAGAGGGAACAGCGCGGCCTACTACGCCGTCCTCGAGAAGATCGCCGGAAATGTGTCGGCTCCCTCCGCCGGCAGCGGCATCCCCGCGGAACTGGCTGCCGCGGTCGACGCGCTGAAGCTGGATCTCTCCGGTTTCCGGGGCGAACTCCGCGGATACCAGGAGTTCGGGGTGAAGTACATCCTGAGCCAGAAGCGGGTTCTTCTCGGCGACGACATGGGGCTCGGCAAGACGATCCAGACGATCGCCGCGATGACGCATCTTTCGGCGGGGAGGGTGAAGAGCCATTTCCTTGTCGTGTGCCCGGCGGGAGTCCTCGTGAACTGGGTGAGGGAGATCCGGAGATTCAGCGTGATCCCGGCATACCTTCTGCACGGGGAGGGGATGGAGGAGGCATTTGCCGCCTGGTATGACGGGGGCGGCGCCGCGGTGACCAACTACGAGTCGATGGGAAAGATCGCCGGGCGGCTTGAGGGAAATATCGCGCTCCCGCTGCTTGTGATCGACGAGGCTCACTACATCAAGAACCCGAACGCCATGAGGAGCAGGCTTGTCCGGGGACTTGACGACGAGTCGGAGAGCATCCTGCTCCTGACCGGCACCCCGATCGAGAACCGGGTCGGGGAGATGTGCTCCCTGATCGATTTCATCCGCCCCGATATGGCCGGAGAAGTCCGCTCAGCGGCGGCCCTGTCCCGGACGGACGAATTCCGGGAGATGCTCGCCCCGGTCTATCTGAGGAGGAAGAGGGAGGACGTCCTCCACGAGCTTCCCCCCGTCGAGGAGAAGGAGGAGTGGTGCGCCATGACGGAGGCGGACAGGAGGGCCTACGCGGAGCAGATACTGAAGAAAAATTTCATGGCGGCGCGGAGAATCGGGTTCCTGCAGGACGACACCGGAAGTTCGTCGAAGGCGGCGAGGCTTCTGGAGCTCTGCATGGAGGCGGAGGCAGCGGGGAGAAAGACGATCGTCTACTCGTTCTTCCGGGAGACCATAAGAAAAGCCGGCATTCTCCTGAAGGACCGCTGCGCGGGAACGATCACCGGAAGCACGCCGGCCGGTGATCGGCAGGCGGTCATCGACCGCTTCGGCGACGCCCCGGCGGGGAGTGTCCTGCTCTGCCAGATCCAGGCGGGCGGGACCGGTCTCAACATCCAGGCCGCGAGCGTCATCGTCCTCTGTGAGCCGCAGGTCAAGCCCTCGCTCGAGAACCAGGCGATCGCCAGGGCCTGGAGAATGGGGCAGCTGCAGAGCGTCGAGGTCCACCGGCTGCTCTGCGAGGACAGCGTGGACGAGGCGGTGATGGAGCGCCTCGGCGAGAAGCAGCAGGAGTTTGACAGCTACGCGGAGGAATCGTCCATGGCTGATGCCGCGGACGGGTTTATCGACAGCGAGTGGATCAACGCGTTCCTCGAGCGGGAGCACAGCCGCTATCTGCCGGTTCCGGTCACTTTGGCCTGACGGGCGTGACTTTTATAAAGAAAGTAAAAACAGTATTGCAAAATGCCTGTACAGAACGGGATGAAAAGCGCAAAAAAGAAAGGCCGTAAATACACAATAATTGCTTGAAAAATCAGCGAATGTGAGGGGAGAAAAAAGAAGAAACCGATTAAGTAAAAATAAAGATTGACTTATAGAAAGGAAGCTGACAGAATGATTCTACAAAACAGATTAAGGGGCAAAGCAGGCGAAAGCCTGTGACGCAAAGCTACAGGGACTGTAAAATGTCAGCCAGCTGCATTCTGTGAGCGCGAAGCGGACCGAGGAGCCTTTATGACGCACCGTGTCCGACATGGGCGTTTCATTGCTGTATGATTCATTTTCTCCCTGGGCGCGCCCCGGAGGAATCAAAATGAAGACATACAGATACAGAAGAATTCTGCCGGTCTTCCTTCTGCTTATCGCCATTCTGGTCCCCTCGGAGAGGGTCTTCGCCGCGGGTCTCAACAGGACGAGCGCCCGGATTGCGGTGGGCAGCCGGCTGCAGCTCACGGTTTCCTCCGCGAAGCCGTCCGCTCTTCGGTGGAAGAGCAGTAAACCCGCGGTCGCGACGGTGACGGGGAAGGGCCTGGTTTCGGGGAAGAAGGCGGGGAAAGCCGTGATCACGGTCACCGCCGGTTCGCGGAAGTACACCTGCAGCGTGACGGTCGTGAAGAAACAGAGCACGGCGGCCAGAAAACCGACGACGAAAGTGGACAGCAATACCGTTGGGATGACCTCCCGGGAGGCGAAGATCTACAAGGCGATGTACGCGAAGAAATCCGTGTACCGCGAGGGCATGTCGTGGAAGAGCGACAGGTTCTACGCGTGGAGAGGAGGGATCTTCCGCGGGGGATACGGCTGTGTGGCATTCGCGTTCCGCCTGAGCGACGCGGCGTTCGGGTCCGCGCCGGCGAAGATCCATTATAATTTAAGAAACGTCAGGATCGGCGACATTGTCCGCTTCGGAAAGAACGCCCATTCCGTCGTCGTCATGAAGATCGTCGGAAATACGGCGGTGTTCGCGGAGGGGTGCTACGGGGACAAGGTCCACTGGGGACGCACGATGACGCTCGCGAAGCTTCGCTCGGAGGGCAGCTACGTGCTGACGAGGTACGCGTGACCGGAGGGGGACACCGAATCCGGCCGGCCATCAGGAATTGATCATTATTGCGAATAGATTCGTCTGATTTTACGAATATTGCTTTTTCTCTGCGGGCTGCGCTGTACTTGCCACGGAGGAATATGGATATATAGCACAAAAAACAGAATATATTAAAGGACATTTTGAGCAAAATGCGGGATTTTACACGGTGTGACCGCCGTGTGACCCGCATTTTTTATTATGTAAAAAAGCAATAATACATAACAAGTTGTAATAAATCAACACTTTTTGTCAGGAACCCGGAGACTGGGAAGACGGAGCTTTGACATGAATCAGATCGCGAGAAGACTGACGGCGATTCTTGCAGCCGCGGTCACACTCAACGCCAACTGCATAGCGGTATGTCCGGATCTCGAGGACGGATTCATGAGCGCCGGGGACGTGTTTTTCGAGGAGGCGGATTTCCCCGCCGGCGACAGCGGATTCGCGGCGGAGGACACATTCTTCGATGACACCGGTTTCTTCTCCGAGGATGAGGCCTGGGAGGCAGGAGAGGTCTTCGGCGAGGATGCCTTCTTTGAGGACGACGTGTCAGCGGAAGTGGAGTTCCCCGATGAGGCGGCTTTCTTTGAGGAGCCGGTTCAGGAAGAATTTTCCGATGACGGCGCCGGATTCTTCACCGGAGATGATTCCCTGTTCGAGGAGGACGAATCCCTGAGCTTCGCCGAATTCGCGGTGGAGGACATCGCGTTCGCCGGGCAGGACGCTCTTCAGGATGATTCGGATGATTCCTGGCTGTTCGAGGCGGAGCCGGAAGAGACGGAGAACCATGCGGCGGAGGCTTTCTTTGAGGAGGCTGAGCCGGAGGCAGGGGAATTTTTCGTGGAGGCGGAGTATGATGCCGGGACGGAGGAGGCGCTCAGCCTGACAGCCCTGCCGGAGGAAATCGCGGAGGTTTTTGAGCCGGAGAATCCGGAGAGCGGGACAGAGAATCTGACCGGCGAGATCGGCGAGACCGAAGAGATTCCGGAGTTCGAGAGCTGGACAGAGAGCCTGTCCGGCGAGATCGAGGAAATCGAAGAGATTCCGGAATTTGAAAACCAGACGGAAAGCGAGACAGAGAGCCTGTCCGGCGAGATCGAAGAGATTTCGGAGTTCGAGAGCTGGACAGAGAGCCTGTCCGAGGAGATCGAGGAGATCCCGGGCACGGACAGTATGGCCGAGAGCATGGCAGCCGAGGCGGAGGAGATCGCGGAGATCCCGGAAGCGGACAGCGCGGTTGAGAGCATAGCCGCCGAAGCAGAGGAGATCGCAGAGATCTTTGACGCGGAGAGCGCGACCGAGAGCATGGTCACCGAGGTGGAGGAGATCGCGGAGATCCCTTACACCGACAGCATGGTCGAGAGCATGGCCGCCGAGGTGGAGGAGATCGCTGAGATCCCGGACGCGGAGAGCGCAGTCGAGAGCATGGTCGCCGAGGCGGAGGAGATCGCTGAGATCCCGGGCGCGGACAGCATGGCCGAGAGCATGGAGAGCGCGGCCGAGAGCATGGTCACCGAAGTGGAGGAGATCGCGGAGGTCCCCGCAAGAAATGAGCGCGCCGTGTTCGAGACGGAAACCGACGGCGTGACCGTGAGGGCGGTGCTCGAACACCCAGAGGCGCTTCCCGCCGGCGTCGAACTCGTCGTAACCCCCGTCACGAGGTATACGGAGGGATACAACTACGACGCGTATCTCGAAGCACTCAATGAGAACGCGGACATGATCGGATACTCCATCGGGGACGACGGACTTGTCGCTGCCGCGGAGAGACAGACGGAGGAGACTTCCGACAGCAGGAAGATCTACACTTCCGAAAATACCCTGTTCTACGACGTCGCGTTCATGGCCGAACGCGGGGAGGACGGGGACGGACAGACCGGGGACGGCAGAGTGGAGGCGGAGCCGGAGGAGGGGTCGGTGAGACTCACATTTACCTTCCGGAACCGGCAGCTGACGCGGAACCTGGATGCGGAGAACGCCGACGCGATGACGCTCGTCCACCTTCCCCTCACCGAAGACGTGAGGGAGGCGGTGGACAGCACGGCCGACGCGACGGACATCAGTCCGTCGGATATCATCGTCGAGCCGGTCACCGACGGGTCGGTCGTCTGCGGCACTGAAGCGGCGGACGCCGTGGAGTTCAGCCTGGACAGCCTGTCACTCGTGGCGGTGTCGGGAATCACCCACGGGTACGGCGGAACGGGCGACGCCTGGGAAGGAACCGACCCGAAGGACTGGGGCGACGTCTCGGAGGGACTCGGGATCGCCGGAAGCTTCTCCGTATTCGCGGACAGATTCATCAACAACAACCACATGGAGGGCACGATCGCGGTCCGCGAGCTGCTCGGGTCGGAGAGGGAGTTCGGCAATACCTATAATGTCGAGGTTACGACCGACCGGTACAATGTCGCCGTCGAGAAGAGGGTGACGGGCGAGAGCAGGAGCGGGACATTCCGGTTCGGCCTGTACAGGAGAAACGGAGACGGGTGGACCGAGGTCGGCGACGAACTCGTCGTCGAGACCGGCGAGGACGGTATCGGAACCGGATCTTTCAGGGGAAGCTTCAGGGCCGATACGGAGCTCTGGGTCTTCGAGAAAGACGCGTCAGGCAATCCCCTGACGGGGGGCGCCAGCTACTCCGAGAACGGGATCACTTATACGGTCTCCTACGGGGACAACCAGAAGGTCGAGAAGACTGTCACCAACCTCGGCAACACGAGTTATGTGGAGACGCTGCGGGGAACGGGCAGCAACCTTTTCAACAAGGACCGGGACGCGGTTCTTGTGGTCGGAAGCGGAAATATCGTGGACCAGACCGGCGGAATGAATGGATATCCGAGGATTACCAATCCGTGGACCGGCGCGGACTATGACGTCGGCAGCGGAGGAACGGTCATCCGCGCGGAGGGAGAATTCCCGATCAGTTTCGACGCGGAATTCAGAAACCTGAGGAACCTCTCCCGGGAACTCGCGAACGCGGCGTCGGGCGGAGACCTGAGCGTCATCAATATAAAAGCAGGCTGGTACACGGATTTCAGGGATGACATCGCCGGGGTTCTGGGAATCAGCCCGAACAACGTCGAGAACCCTGACCTGGGAGGCATCGGATATCTGAACGGAGACGAGCATCTCCTGATCAATATCGACCTCACGGATTTCCGCGGAGCGGAATACGAAGTCAGCCGCTTCGCCATCAACGGACAGAAATCGGGCGAGTGGAATCCGGTTTCGGACAGGATCATTTTCAATTTCGTAAAGAGAGGTCCCGACGGGTTCGAACCCTACGACGGGACACTGAGACTGGTGGAAACCTCCGGTACGGTCCTCCTTCCGTCCGGCACGGTCTCCAACACGGAGGGAAGCTTCTGCGGGACGCTGATCGCGTCTTTCGCCGCCCATGGCTCGAGCGAGATTCACAGCCGGCCGGTGAATGGGGCATGCGCCACGGCGGTCGTCTCCTGCCTGAACACGGCGGAGAAGCAGAAGCTCTGCGCTCTCCGGATCTGGAAGACGATCAACGCCGACGGCGAGGGGACGGAACAGGATCCGGACGGATTCCTGAGAGAGAAGCTGTACAATCTCCGCTTCGTGATCGAGGGACCCGACGGGTATCAGAATGAAGTCTGCTACCGGGATTTCACGGATCAGGCGTACGGCGGCAGGGAATACGAGCTGACGGATCTTAAGCCCGGAACCTACAGGGTGACGGAGATGGACGGCGACATACCGGGATACACGCGGGAGACCGTCGTCAGGACACTTGATAATTTTACCGGCGCAGGTGATTTCTACCGGCTGCTCTCCGCGGCGGAGACAGTCGGGGACGGCAGCGGGGGCGTGGACATCGGGGACGACGCGGAAGCGATGTTCTGGTTCGACAACCGCTACGAGAAAGAATATCCCTACATCACGATGCCGGTAACCGGAAGTCACGGATCACTCATCCTGATGTTCTCCGGAGCTCTCACGATGCTGCTCGGAGCGGGATTCCTGCTCTTTGGCGGAAGGAGAGGGAGACGGAGAGACAGGAGAGGGCGTTTCAGAAGGAGGGCAGGCACATGGTGACGACATCAGCGATGGCGCGCCGCGTGCGCGGAACCCGAAGACGGGAAACCGGGCTGAAGAGCCGCGGATTCCGGGGAGGAGGGTGAGCCTTCATAGGAAGAAACGAACGGAAAGAGAAAAAGACACATCTGTGAACGAATACATTTCAGCCAACAACGACAAGGAGAGGTAAAATGAAAAAGAATTTTCTTAAGAAGATCCTGACACTCACGGTTACCGCCGCGATGGCGCTCGGCAGCATATCGGTTTTTGCGGCAGAGGCCCCGACGACAGCGACGATCAAGATCGCCGATTCTTCGGTGGCAGACAAGAGCATCGATGGAAATGAGTACACCGCGTTCCAGGTCATGCAGGCGACGGCCCATGACAACGGCGCCGGCGGCTTCGTCTACACCTACGAGGTGACGGACGCGTTCAAGGATTTCTTCGGAGAGGGCAAGGATTACCAGCTCAACGACGACGGCGAGATCGTCGCCGGGGATGCGGTTGTGCCCGGGGACGGGGAGTGGACAAACGACGCCTCGACCGACGCGGCGGCACTCGCCTCCGCGCTCGAAAAATACGCGCTTGAGAACGACATCGCCGGGACAGTGATCGCGGCAGGCGCGACATCCGGCGCGCTCCCGATCGGCTACTATGTCATCAGCGAGACAAAGTCCGAGGCCGCGAACGCAGTCGCCTCCAAGCCGATCCTCGTCGACCTCATCGAGAACAAGACGATCACGGTCAAGGACGACCAGATCCCGCTGGAGAAGGTGATCGTCGAGGACGGGACGGAGAAGAAGACGAATTCCGTCAATGTCGGCGATGATGTCTCCTACAAGGTCACGACAAGGGTTCCCAACTACTCGCATATCGAGAATCTCGATGCCGACAAGCTTGAGTTCATCCTCACCGACGAGATGGACGAAAGCCTCGATTACAACAAGGACCTCACGGTCACGATCGGCGGGACGGAGATCACGTCTTTCAAGAGCAAGACCGAGACCGATCACGGGTTTGTCGTCGAACTGACGGCGCAGCAGGTCTATGATAACCAGGGAAAGGAAGTTGTCCTCACCTACAGCGCGAAGCTCAATGAGAAGGCCCTCGTCAACAGCACGGACGGAAATGTCAACCACATCGAACTCAAGTACACGAACAACCCGAACGAAGAGGACAGCTACGGCACGCTCGAGGACGAGGTGAAGACATTTACATTCGGATTTGACATCCGCAAGGTCGACAAGAACGATATCTACGAAGACCTCGCCGGCGCCCAGTTTGTGATCCTCGATGAGGACGGTGAACAGATCGCGATCGTGACCTATGACGATGAAGGCAAGCCGGTGGTCGTCGCTTCGGACGCGGCCGCGACGGTGACGACTGACGAAGACGGACGCGTGAGCGTTGCCGGGCTTGAAGGCAGCAAGGAGGGCACAACCTACACGATCCGTGAGACCGTTGCCCCGGAAGGCTACTCCCTCTTCGGAGGCGATATCACGGTGACCATCAAGGCTGAGACGAACGGCGTCGACAGCAAGGGCCAGGATATCCTGACAGGCAAGGCGACCTATGAGATCGGCGGTTCCACCGGATACAAGGACGAAGGTGAGGACGACGACCGCGAGGAGCAGGTGACCGAGATCACAACCGACGGAAACGGCAGCATCGACGTGGTCGTGCTCGTGAAGGATACGAAGGGAATCTCCCTTCCGGAGACAGGTAGCAGATCGGCGCTCTTCTGCATGATCGGCGGTATCGCGATCGTTCTCTTCGGACTCCTCTACTATGAGTTCGCTGTCCGCAGAAAGAAAGCCTGAGAGACAACCCGGGATCCTCTCGTGACGGGAGGATCCCCATCTGACAGGCGGAGGGCTATCGGCCATGTCTAAGACGGGAAGAACCATTTTCGCGGTGCTGATTGTGCTGGCCGGCGTCGTAATGTTCAACTATCCGACGATCGCGACATTCGTCAACAACCTGTTCGCGACCCGAGAGATCGCCCAGTATGAGCGGCAGATGGAGGAGATGGACACGTCCGAGGCTGACCGGCAGATGGCCCTCGCCCACGCCTATAACGCTTCACTCCCGCGGAGTTTTCCCGCGGACCCGTTCTCGGGCGCGAATATCGCGGATTTATCCGGAACGGAGTTTGAGACCTTTGAAATGACGCAGCCGGGCGGCATGATCGGCTACTGCGAGATCCCGAAGATCGGCGTCTATCTCGCGATCTACTACGGGACCTCCGACGAGGTCCTGGGCAAAGCCCTCGGGCTTGTCGAGAACACGTCGCTTCCGGTCGGCGGGCCCGGGTCGCACGCGGTGATCTCCGGTCACTCCGGCCTCGCGTCAAAGAAGATCCTGACGGATCTCAACCGGATGGAGGAGGGCGATCTCTTCTTCATCCACGTGCTGGACCAGCACTTCGCCTATAAAGTAGACAAAATCACGGTGGTGCTCCCCGAGGAGACCAAGGAGCTCGCGATCGTAAAGGACCGCGACCTCGTGACCCTTCTCACATGCACGCCGTTCGGAATCAATGACCACAGGCTTCTCGTGCGCGGGTCGCGCGTCGACTACGACTTCACGGTGAAGCAGAAAGAGATACCGGTTCTCTCGAGGGAGAACCCCAACTGGCTCAGGTGGATCGCGGCGCTCGCCGGGGCTGCCCTGTTCCTGATCATCGTGATCGTCAGGGTGGCAAGGGACCGCAGGCGGGACAGGAAAGCGCGGAGAGAAGAAGGAAAGGAGGAGCAGGCATGCGAAAGGGAAGAAGACAATTCCTGAAGCGCGTCATCGGACGCGCGGCATGTGCGCTGCTTCTTCTGGCACTCGCGGTTCCGCGGACAGCCGCGGCGGACGCGGACGGCGCCGGATCCATCCTCGTGCACATGAAAGACATCTATCATCCCGAGGACCTGATCAGCGGGGTGAAGATCGGGCTCTACGAGGTCGCGTCCGGGTCGCCCTACGGGCACACGGAGATGGCGCCCGCCTTCAGGGATTCCGGAGTGGACGAAGATGAGCTCCTCCACCCGGACGCGGGAACGGCGGAGACGCTCTCGGAGTATGCGGTCTCCTCGGGCGTCCCCGCGGTCGACCTCAAGGTGACCGGGGAGGACGGCTCCGCGGAATTCGGCGATCTGGAGGACGGGATCTATCTCCTCCGGCAGCTGAACGGGCGGGACGACTTCGAGGGACTCGGCTATACCGCCTCCTTCGGCGCATTCCTCGTATTTATTCCGATGGCCTCCGACGACGGCGGGTACGTCCGGTCGATCGAGTGCAGCACCAAGGGCGAGAGGATCACGGACACGCCGGAGGAAGTCCGGGTTGCGGTTGAGAAGCATTGGGAGGACGCGAACGACATCGAGGGAGTGAGGCCTCCCAGCATCGAAGTCGGGCTGTACGACGGAAAGAAGCTGAAAGAGACCGTAAAGCTGGACGCCTCCTGCAACTGGAGGCACGAGTGGTCCGGACTCGATCCGGACGCCGCCTGGAGCGTCGACGAGCTCGAGATCCCGAAGGACTACGTGAAGGAAGTCGTGAGGGAGGAGTCGGACCTGCTCGTCACCTACACGATCACCAACGTCTACTTCCCCGGAGGGAACGAGACGCCGGTTCCGTCTCCGCCGCCTGAGGAGACGCCGACACCTGAGGAGACGCCTTCGCCGGAGAGAACGCCGACGCCCGAGAAGACACCGACCCCCGGAGGCGGGAACGGTACGCCCCCGTCGGGAGGAGGGTCGTCGGGAGGACGTACCTCCCCGCCGAAGACCGGCGACGAGTCGAACGGCCTGCTGTATCTCATCGTGATGGGCGCGGCGGCGGCCGCGGTGCTGCTCCTTGCGCGCGGGCGCAAAAGGGGCGGGACCCGCTGACGGAGAGAAGAGGTCCGGAAGGCGCAAGAAGAAACACACTCAAACATAAGAAAGAGGTTCGACAGGGACTGTCGCGCCTGGGAATGATATGCGGCCCGCCGGACGGCGCAGAAGGTTTCTGGTTCCTTCTGTCCGGCCGGGGGCGAGCATATCATTTTTCATATTCAGGACAGTTCATCGGGAAGGCGGGTTTCGATGAGCGGCACGGGCGATCCCATTGACACTGAAAAATGGCGGGTTCTATAATTAAATGTGTACTACAGCGAACGGAGAACCCCCATGAATACCAATGGTCAAGATCAGATTGCCCGGGTCAGGCTGTTCGGCTCCTTCTCGATTTCCTGCGGAGGAAACGTCCTGACGGAGCATGACATGAAATCCGATATGGCGGTCAAGCTGGCTGCCTACCTGATCATTCGGCGAAAACACAGCAGCACATACCACGAGATCATCGAGGCGCTGTGGCCGGAACTCGAGAGCGAGAATCCTTCCGGAGCCCTGAAGAACCTCATTTACCGCGTGCGGAGGAAGCTTAAGGAGCTGTGGCCGGACCGCGAGTTTATCCTCACCGTGAGCGGAGGATATGTCTGGAATCCGGATATTCCCACGGTCGTGGACACGGAGGAATTCAAGGCGCTCCGGAGCGCGAGCCAGAGCGCCGGAGATCCCCGGAAGAAGACGGAGATAGCCCTGCGCATCACCGATCTCTACAGGGGACGTCTTCTGGAGTCATTTTCCGGGGAGTACTGGGTGATGCCGAGGCAGACGTGGTATCACAACGCCTGGATCTCAACGATCCACACATGCGCGGACATTATCGAGGAGCAGCGGAATTACCCGCAGCTGGAGAATCTCTGCAGGCGCGCGATTCTCATCGATGACCGCGATGTGGCCGTCCACTGCGCGCTCCTCAAGTCGCTGATCGGGGAGAACCGCCTCTCCGCCGCGGAAGAGTACTACAGGAAGACGATCCGGATGCTCTACACCGGGGCCGGGGAGGAGGTGCCGGAGGCCCTGCAGGCCGTCTATTCCGGCATGATGCGGCAGAAGCACAGCGAGGAGATGGATTTTCTGAAGATAGAGACCGACCTCAAGGAGACGGGGAGGCAGAAGGGGGCCTATTTCTGTGATTACGGGACGTTCCGGAAGCTCTACGAGGTCACCAGCCGGAGGCTTAGAAGAAGCGGAATTCACGTCCTCCTTCTGCTCATCTCGATGGTCATAGAGAGTAACGCGGGCGAGGCGCAGGCGAAGATCGAGGCCCAGCGCGCGGAGGACATGGAGAGGCTGAAGGTGAGGCTCATGAATTCGCTGCGGTCGGGAGATGTCGTGACACGCTACAGCCTGAGCCAGTTCCTGATCCTGCTCCCGGAATGCACGAAGGACAACGCCGAATCGATCATGAACCGTGTCTTCAGGGATTACTACACGTCGACGTCGCTCGGAAGAATGAGGATCCAGTACAATCTGAAGGAACTTGGCGGGGAGGCGGGAGAGTCCCCCGATGAGGTATCGGGTCGATGAGTGAGATGGAACGCGGAACCGGCAGAACCGGGAAACCGGTGACGGGGAAAAACCGGAGGAAATCCGACCCCGGGAAGGATGTACCCGGATTTGTCCTCAGGAACTGTTTTGAGGAGGTCCTTCTGGTCGGTGCGGAGGACGGCTCTGCCCGGGTGCTCTCAGGAAGCGGGGACTCCCTCCTCTTCCGGCCGGGAGTGCCCTATGCCGAAGCCCTGCGGGACCTTGTCTCCGCGGCGGAGGAGGAGGGAGAGGATACCGCCGGGCTTGCGAGGCTGTATCCCGACAGTCTGCGCGAGGAGATCGGGAAACGCGGCCGGCTGTCCGTCATCGTCCACGCGGGAGACCGTGGAGGCGAGGGAGGATGCCGGCGGAAGCGGATCGACGTCCTGCCGTATGAGGGAGACCGGGGACAGCTGGTCCTGCTCGTGACGGACGCGGAGGAATCCGAGGCCGAGAAGGACGAGCTGAGGGAGGCCGCCGGGAGGGCGCAGGAGGCAAACCGGGCGAAGAGCGCGTTCCTCGCGAATATGAGCCACGAGATCCGCACGCCGATGAATTCTGTCGTCGGCATCAGCGAGATCCTCCTTCGGAAGGAGCTCCCGGAGGACCTGCGCGAGGGCATCACGACGATCAGGGACTCGGGCAGCTCGCTGCTCGGAATTATCAATGACATCCTGGATTTCTCGCGGATCGAGACGGGGAAGCTCGAGGTGAGGGAGACGGAATACATGCTTCCGTCCCTGCTCATGGACGTGAGCAGCGTCATATCGGTCCGGCTGTCGAACCTGCCGGTGAGATTTATGATGGATATCTCCCCGGACGTCCCGAACTTCCTCGTCGGCGACGACCTCAGGCTGAAGCAGATCCTGATCAACCTGATCACAAATGCCGAAAAATATACTCGCGAGGGCTTTATTGAACTCGCGGCGTCGGGCCGTTTTACCGATGACGACCGGTATGAGCTGAAATTTGAGGTCAGGGACAGCGGGATCGGAATCAGGGAGGAGGACGTCGAGAAGCTGTTCGCGTCATTTTTCAGGGTGGATACGCGGCAGAACAGGGAGCTGTCCGGCTCGGGGCTCGGCCTCTCGATCAGCCGGAATCTCGCCCGCCTGATGGGCGGGGACCTGACTGTCAAAAGCGAGTACGGCCGGGGCAGCGTCTTCACGATCAGCGTGATGCAGAAGGTCCGCAGGTACGTGAAATTCGGGGAGGTGAAGGACCCCGGGCGGTACCGCGTCCTCATCTGCGAAGATGATGAGATGATTATCCGGAACCTGAGCCGGACCCTGGAGGGCCTCGGAGTCCCCTTCGCTGTCTGCCGGGACGGGCGGGACATGGGCGCGTTCGAGGCGATGACGCACATCCTGATCCGAAGAAATGTGTTCTTCAGGCTGCGCGATAAGGTGGAGGCGCAGTTCCGGAGGTCGCACACGGTCCTCATTCTTGAGAACGGAGAGCGCGCCGACAGCAGCCTCCTCCGCTTCAGGCAGCTGCAGCTTCCCCTCGTCTGCATCCAGGTCGTCAGCATGCTGAACGGCGAGGAGATCGTCACCGGGATCAGGAAGGACGCATTCGACGGGAGCAGGATCATTCCCCTTGAATTCGCGAGAGTCCTGATTGTCGACGACAACATGACGAACCTGCAGGTGGCGCGCGGGCTCATGGAGCCCTACCGGATGAAGACCGACACCGCGTCCGACGGGTTCGCCGCCGTTGAGATGGCGGGGAGCGCCAGGTACGACGCGATCTTTATGGATCACATGATGCCCGGGATGGACGGTGTCGAGGCGGCGCGCCGCATCCGGGAGCTGCCCGGCGGGTATTACCGGGATGTGCCGATCATCGCGCTGACGGCAAACGCCGTGAGAGAGGCGAAGGAGATGCTGCTCAAGTCCGGGCTCGATGACTTCGTGGCGAAACCCATAGAGATGACGGAGCTCGACCGGGTCTTAAGGAAATACGTCCTTCCGAGAGCGCCGCGGGATTACCTCGGGAAGATAGCGGAGAGAACCGCCGGGGGAGAGGAAGCCCGGGAGGCGGAAGCCGGAATGCCGGAGACGGTTCCGGGACGCGCGGACGAAGAACCGGCATTTCGGGCGGACGTGGAGGAGAAGAACCTTCAGGCGGAGCTTCGCGCCGCCATCCCCGGCATCAACATGAGGGGAAGTCTCGACCGCTACGGCGGCTCGATCCGGGTCTATCACAACATCCTGAAGATTTACAGCGAGGACCTCGTCCGCCGGTTCCCGGAACTCGACGAGCTGTTCTCGAAACACGATATCGGCGCCTTCACGATCTCGGTTCACGCCATCAAGGGGGCTTCCCTCGGGGTCGGCGCGGATGAGCTCGCCTCCATGGCGGAGAAGCTCGAGGAGGCGGGAAAGAGGAACGACGAGGGGACAATCAGGGCGAACTATCCCCGCTTCCGGCAGAGCCTGCTCAAGATGATCGAGAACGTGGGGCGGTATGTGCGGCTCTACGTCGAAGGAGAGGATATTTCCGGCCGTTCCCCGGAAATGTATCCCCCAGAGACAGTCGCCGCCCTGAAGGACGCCTGCGGGAACATGGACTACCTGGAGGCGGAGCGGCTGCTCGGGCAGCTCGCGGCCGGGAATTACGAAGGGGAGGCCGGGGAAAAGATCAAGAGGATGCTCCGGCTGGCGGAGACATTTGACTACGACGGACTTGAAGAGATGGTCAGGGCACTGTGACCGGGACATGAGGAGAGACGGGTAGACTCCATGAGGGACAAGTACATTCTGGCTGTGGACGACAGCCGCACAAATCTCCAGATCATCAGGGGGATCCTGGAGGGAACCTACACCCTGATGCTGGCAATCAGCGGGGAGACCGCGCTGAAATACATCGACAGGAGAAGGCCCGACCTCATCCTTCTCGACCTGATGATGCCCGGGATGAGCGGAAGGGAGACCTACGCGGAGATCCGGAAGAAGCCGGGCTGCGGGGAGATCCCCGTCATCTTTCTCACAGCGAGCAGGGACGAGGACCTCGAAGTGGAGTGCCTCAATATGGGGGCAACGGATTTCATCGCGAAGCCGATCGTCGCCGAAATCCTCGAGCGGAGGATCGAGAGGGCCCTGATGCCCGCCGACATCCGGAAGGAGATGAGCGGCGAGCTGAAGGAGAAATCCGCTGAGATCGAGCGCCTGTCGCTGCAGGCGGTCGGGGCGATCGCCCAGGCGCTCGAGGCGAGGGATCCCATGACGAGGGGCCACTCCCTGAGGGTGGCGGAGTGCAGCCGCGCGATCGCGGAGGAGATGGACTTCAGCCCGGAGACGGTCGAACAGATCTATCAGACCGCGATGCTCCACGACGTCGGAAAGATCGGCATCCCCGATTCCATTCTCAAGAAAGAGGGACGGCTCACGCCGGAGGAGTACAAGAGCATCAAGG
This sequence comes from uncultured Lachnospiraceae bacterium, assembly GCA_902773435.1. Classification (GTDB taxonomy): domain Bacteria; phylum Bacillota; class Clostridia; order Lachnospirales; family Lachnospiraceae; genus Chordicoccus. The sequence goes on from CACYEN010000062.1 coordinate 35,384, forward strand.
AGCACACGACGATCGGGGCGAATATCCTGGGCGCGATCTCCTCGATCGGCTATCTCGAGGACGGGGCGAGATATCACCACGAGAGATATGACGGGAACGGCTATCCACGCGGGCTGAGGGGCAGGGAGATCCCCGTCGTGGGCCGGATCATCGCGGTCGCCGATGTCTTCGACGCGCTGGTGAGCAGGCGCTACTACAAGACCCGTATGGACAGGGAGGCGGCGAGGAAGGAGATTCTCTCCGGGGCGGGGACGCAGTTTGACCCGGAAATTGTCTCTGTTTTTATCCGACTGCTTGATATCGGGAAGATTCCGGATTACAGTGGAGATGGGGATCCCGATCCGGCGGACGCGGACAGCGGAGGAAGGCCGGGCGATCAGGGATCGGACAGAGGGAGACATGAACGGCGGCAGAAATGATCTGACAAAAAGAACGGCTGCACTGCTCGTCTTCGGTCTGCTGCTCTTATTCGTCCCCGGACAGGCTTTTGGCGCGGAACGGGCGGCAGGCAGGCTGGACCGGGGCGTGCAGAGACAGTTTACGGCTGAGCAGGGGCTCCTGTCGACGTCGTCGACGGCGATCGCCCAGACGTCAGACGGGTTCATCTGGATCGGCGGGTACGGCGGTCTCGTCCGCTATGACGGAAAAGAGTTCCTCCCTTACGGGGCCGGCCAGTACTCGAATATCACGGATCTTCTTCCGGGCGAGTACGGGACGCTCTACATCGCCTCGGTGGATCAGGGGCTCGTGATGCTCCGGGCGGACAGGTTGACTGTGCTCACGAGGGGCGACGGCGTGAATGCTCCGGCGCTCCAGTGCCTCGCCATGTCCCCGTCGGGCGATATCTGGTACGGCACCGACAGCGGAATCGGCGTCTACACGGTGATCAGCGGGGAGAGGAGGATCTCCTGCCCGGATCTTGACGGGAAGAAGGTGATCGAAGTCTGCTGCGTGTCCGACACCGAGATTTTCGCGGTGACGCAGGACGGCTCCCTCGTGAGGTATGACCTGAAGACGGGGAACTCCGGGAAGATCGTCCCGGGAGGGGCGGAGAAATCCGTGCGCTCCGTCGCGCGGGATGAGAGCGGGGAGTGGTATGTCGGGACTTCCGGAAGAACGGTATACCGGTGCGACAGCGAATTCAATATCCTCGAGGAGACCGATACAGGCGGGCTCACCAATATCAATTACATCGGGACCGACGGGGACGGCTCGGTCTGGATCTGCGCGGACAACGGGATCGGGATCCTCGGAGACGGCGCGGTGAAGGCGCAGAATCTCGCGATATCCAACTCGGTCGAATCGATGATGACCGACGCTGAGGGCAATTACTGGTTTGTGTCCTCCAGACAGGGAGTGCTGGAGGTGACGGACAGCCGCTTCGTCAACCTGAACCGGATTGCCCGCCTGGACACAATGGTGGTCAATGCCGTGACCATCGAGGAAAACCGGCTCTACATCGGCCACGACGGCGGCCTCGTCATACTGGACCCGAATACGCTGGATATCATCAGGGACAGGTCGTTTGACCTGCTGACCGGGAAGAGGATCCGGTGCATCTTCGCCGATTCGGAGGGGAATCTCTGGTTCTGCCTGAAGGACGCGGGACTTCTGTGCCGCCGGAAGAACAAGACGTGGAAAGTGTACTCTTCATCGGGTTTTGAGGCGATCGGGTCGGATAATTTCCGCTGCGTCACGGAGACGGAGAACGGAATCGTCGCGGGAAGCGACTCCGGCGCGTATTATATCAGGGAAAATGCCGTGGAGCCCGTCATCCGGGAGATGGAGGGCTCTTCCGGCGAAGAAGGGACCGGAAGGGTGCTGTCCATCTACAGCCGCGACGGGGATCTCTACCTCGGGACCGACGGATCGGGTCTCTATCTCGTCAGGGACGGCCGGGTGGAGAGACATTACACAAAGAAGAACGGGCTTCGGTCGAACGTCGTCATGAAGATCTGCGAGGACGGGTCGACCGGCGACCTCTGGCTGGTGACGGGGAACGAGATCTCCTGCCTCGGGAGCGGAGGCACCCTGAGCCACCTCGACGGCTTTCCGTCGTCGAACAACCTCGACATGATTTTCACGGGGGACGGAAGCGTCTGGATCCCCTCGGGGACCGGCATCTTCCTGACTGATGAGAATGCCCTCCATGAGAACAGGTTCGACAATATCCGCCAGTACCGGAAGAAAGACGGCCTTCCCTATGAGGTGACCGCGAATTCGTACCAGTATCAGGACGGCGACATCGTCTATCTCTGCGGGGCAGGGGGAGTGATGACGCTGGATTCGAATTCCGGCCGCTACGGGAACCGGACGTATCCGATCACGTTCGACGTGGTTATGGACGGGGAACCGGTGAGGCTTGCGGACGGGGGAAGCGTCACGGCGCGGAGAGGCCTGAAGAGGATCTCGATCTATCCGCACGTTCTCACGTTTGGCCTGGAGAATCCGGTGACGGGCTACCTGCTCGAGGGATTTGACGACGCGGAGACAGTGAGACGGAATTCCGCCCTCGGAGAGATCACCTACACCAACCTGGACGGCGGCGACTATGTGTTCCGGTTCCGGACGGGGAACCAGGAGGTCTCATTCCGGATCAGCAAGACGCTCTCCATGACCGAGACTATCTGGTTCCGGCTGGCGGTTGCCGCGGGCGTGCTGCTCATCGTCCTTCTCATCGCGGCCATCGTGTCGCGGATATCTTCCGACAGGGAAAAGCGGAAGATGCAGCTTCAGATCGACGAGGAGAGGAAGGCGTACCTGGAGGAGATCGCCTACACGGATTACCTGACCGGGCTCTATTCCAGGAACTACCTCGGGGTGTGGAGCGAGCAGGAACTCAAGGACAGCGATTTTCCGGTCTCGTTCATCATGGTGGACTGCAACGGCCTCAAGGAGGTCAACGACCGCTTCGGGCACCGGGAGGGAGATCTGCTGCTGAAAAAGCTCTCGGATATCCTGAAAGAGGTGTTCGTCGACCCGAAATTTACGGTATTCCGGGCCGGAGGGGATGAGTTCCTGGTCCTGGGCCGGAGGACGGGAGAAGATGCCGCGGCGAAGAAGCTCGGCGAGCTCAGGGAGGCCGCCGGGAGATACGAGGCCGGTGGCAGGCCGATCACCTTCTGCGCCGGCATCTGCACGATGAATGCAGAAGAGTATGACTTCGACGCGGGACTCGGAAGGTCCGACGCCGAGATGCTGAAAGAGAAGGCGAACTATCACGGAAGAAGGGAATAGCCCGAGGGGGAGGGAAAATCCCCCGCGGAAAAACGGATTCGTAAGAGGAATACTGAAACAGTTTCGGACAGAAGGCTGGTTTTTTGGAAGGAGGAGACGATGAAGAGAAGGGTTTTCACGCGCGGCATACTGCCGGTCATCTGGTCGCTGGTTCTCCTGACCTGCCTGTCCGCGCGCGTCTTCGCGTCGGCGGACGGGACGGCGTCCGGGACCGCCGCGGCGCAGGAGGCGGAACCGGGCAGCGCCGCCGGATCGGGCAGCGCTTCCCGGCAGACGGGGACTGAGACGAAGATAAAGGCGGAGATACATACGGAGGTTGAGACGGGGGCGGCTCCCGCGGAGAAGCAGGAGATGCCTGCAGCCGGATTCTGGGAAAACCTTCTGCGCGCCCTGTCGGGGCTCCTGGGCGGAGAGCGGCAGGAGGCGCCGGCCGCCGCGCCGGATCCGGGG
>CACYEN010000063.1 GCA_902773435.1 uncultured Lachnospiraceae bacterium
CTCCTCTCCCGGGAACATCGTCTCTTCCCGGAATATTTCCTCCGCCGCCTCTTCGGGAAACGCGTCAGCGGCCGAAACAGGCGACAGCAGATACGCGCAGGTCATAACAGCGGCAAGGATGGCCGAACTGTACTTCTTCATAGCGGAACTCCTCCGATCTTGCTTCTCCGCGGGATCCCGGTTTCCCCGGTCTTTCTCCCTCAGGACAGCTCCTCCAGCATCTGCTGAGGATTGTCCGCGGCCTTCACCTTGTCCATCGCCTTGACAATTACGCCGTTCTCGTCGATCAGATACGTCGTGCGCACGATGCCCATCGAGACCTTGCCGTAGTTCTTCTTCTCCTTCCACACGTCGTACGCCTCGATCACCGTCCGCTCCGGGTCGGAGAGAATCGTGAACGGCAGCCCATACTTCTCCCCAAAACTCTTGTGGGACTTCACACTGTCCCTGCTGACGCCGAGGACAACCGCCCCCTTCTCCCGGATCTGCGGGTACCGCTCCGCGAAACCGCACGCCTGTCTGGTACATCCCGACGTATTGTCCTTCGGGTAAAAATACAGGATCACCTTCTGTCCCCTGTAATCTTTCAGGGAGTGCATCTCCCCGTTCTGGTCCGGCAGTGTAAAATCCGGCGCCCTGCTTCCGGCTTCCAGCATGTCATTCTCTCCTTCCTGTCTGTTCCCGAAAAAACCATGCCCGCTGACGCGGTCATCTCTGGATTATGATAAGATTCTTCAGCAGTACGCCAGTGCCAGAATCAGCCACACACTGGACGTCCACGTGTAGGCGCGGTCCCGAAGTCCTTCTCCGGTCAGCGCGTCGAAATTCTCGGCAAACCCGCTCTTCTCCGCCATCTTCACGAATCTCCGGGCGGTGCTGCGCGCGAGTTCCGTCTCGCCGCACCGCTCGAGGCCGTCCAGGATCAGCAGCGTGCTCGGCGCCCAGATCGGCCCCCTCCAGTACCCGTCGGAGCGGTAGCACGGGCTTGCGGGACTTTCGGTCGCGAAGCCGTACTCCGTGAGAAACCGGGTCCCGGACAGCTCGCGGAGCATCTTCCTGCGGATGTCCTCCGGCAGGCGCTCCCCGAGGATGATGCAGACGTAGGGCAGGAGGCTCTCATTTTCAACAATCTCGTGCGACCCGCTCCGGACCGCGACCGGAAGCCCGTCCCGGAACATCCCCTTGAGGAAGCGCCCCATCAGGGCGTCCGACTTCTCCCGCCAGTATGAAGCCCGCTCCGGCATCCCGAGCTCGTCACAAAGAGAGGCGGTCTCGTCCATCTGGATGATGAGAAATGCCTGCAGTTCCGGAGTTGCGATCGGCGGAAGAGCGGAAAACGCGGTTGAATTGTCCCAGCCCGAGTCGTTGCCGTGGTTGTACTCACAGAGTCCGTCGCCGTCATAGTCGCGGAAACCCATCCACCACTCCGTCCACTTCCCGAGCGCGGCGCAGGCCTCCTCCTTCTGTTCCCGGCTCAGGTTCATCCGCTCCCGCATGCGGCGGAGCGCCCACCCGTGGACCGGCGGTTTGCAGTAATTCCACACGATGTGGACGTCGTTGACGCTGTCGGGGATGAGGCCCGTCGGGTCCTGGTAGTCGAACATGATCATGAACTGGTTCCAGGCGAGTTCCGGGTGGCTCCCGGCCAGGGCCATGGCGTTGAAGCAGTGGTCCCAGCTCCAGACGTTGCACATCCAGTTCTTGGACATGAACATCGCCTCGCGCCTGAGGAAGCCGGCGGGACGGACGATGCTGGACCAGTTGAGATAAGCCGCCTTCCGCGCCGTCTCCGAAAGCTCGGGGGGAAAGGAGGGCATCTCTTCGGAAAATGCCGCAAACCCGCGGCTCATCGCGGCCGCCGCCTCTTCAAATGTCAGCTCCGGCAGGGTGTGGTCCCACTCCGTGTCGATCTCCCTGATGACGAATTCAAATTCCGGGCCGGAGAAGCAGAGTCTCGAGAAGAGCGAGGAAGAGATCTCCCACTGCTGGTCGAGTTCCGCCGTTCCTCTCCGGGGCACGATGAGATACCGGTTGTTGTTCTTGTAGCAGTTCGCCATGTACAGCCTGCCCGCCGGCGACGGGATCTCGTAGATGTAGTCGTAGGGCCCGGTCTCCGTCAGGAAATCCAGGACGAGGGCCGGCCCGCTGCCCCGGACGTACACGGTGCGGTCGTCCGCGAAGCACAGCCTGACCGCGCCATCCCCTGTCTGAAGGCAGAGAACCGTGTCCTCGAGCGTGCTCTCGCAGGAGAGTTCCGTCTTCTCTCCCTCCCCGCCTGCGCTTTCCGCCGCCTCTCTGCTCCCGCACGCGCCTTCCGCCCCCCGCTGCGCCCGGCTGTAAAGAGTCAGCTTCGCGACGAGCGGCGTGTAGAAGAATCCGTGGACGGTTCTCAGGTAAAGGCCGGCCCGGTTGCCGTTTCCGCGGAAGTCAGCGGGAACCTCCGAGAAGACCATGTAGGATCCCCTCGCGCTGTAAGGCAGTGTCTTCAGATCGATCTTCATACGCTCTCAAGGCTCCTCTCGATCATCCGGATATAGTCGATCGCCTGCTTTGCGTAGTGGTCCATGATGCCCGTCAGCGTGCTCATGCCGACGGCGGCGTAGGGATTCGCCAGCCTGTACATGAACTCCATCGTGAGGGATCCCCCGTATCCGATCCGGTTCAGCGCCCTGAGCGCCGCCGCGAAGTCGGTGCTGCCCATTCCCGCCGCCTCCCTCGTGTTGTCGGCGATGTGCACATGGAGCAGCCGGTCCCGGATCATATAGAGGCTGTCCGGTATGCTCGCCTCCTCTATGCTCATGTGGAAGAGGTCCGCCATCAGGCCGACGGCGGGGTGGTCGATCTCCTCGGCGAGCGACAGCGTCTTTGTCAGCGTGTTGGCAAAATACGTCTCGTAGCGGTTGATCGCCTCGAGCGCGAGCTTCACCCCGTGCTCCGCGGCGTAGTCCGCTGCGTTCCGTATGTTCGCCACCGCGTTTGCCCGGAGTTCCTCCATCGGGATATCCGCGGGCTTTACCGTGCGGCCGACCGGGGACGGCACGACGATGAGCAGCCCTGCCCCGACCTTCCCCGCGAAGTCGACGCTGTCCCGGATGTACTGCACCGCCTTCTCCCCCGCCTCGCCGGAGGCCGTGAGATCCCGGTCCTCCCCGAAGATCCCGCAGAGGCTCCTGCAGTTGAGATGGTGCCTGTCCATGAGCCTTAAACACTCGTCCGCGTCCAGCGTGTACGGCTCGGCGGCAAACTCGATTCCGTCATATCCACAGCTCTCAAGTCTTCTGCAGCTGAGTTCGAGTGGTTCGTCCCCGACGATCCACTGTGTCATTGCGATGTGATACATACGTCACCTCTCCGTCCTTTCCTCAAAACGATGATTCGCTTCCGCGCCTGTCCCCCGGCGGATCTCCCTCATCCCCTCTGCTTCCTCACCGCGTACTCGCGGAGCGCCGTGATGGCAAGCGCGATCAGGATGACAAGCCCGTAGAAGAAATACTCGTAGAACGCGTTGATGTGGAGCATGTTGATCGCGGTCGAAATCATGCTCAGGAGGATCACTCCGAAAAATGTCCCCACGACGCCGCCCTTACCTCCGTTGATCGAGGATCCGCCGATGACGACCGCTCCGATCGCCTCGAGCTCCATCCCGTCGCCGGATGTCGCCTGGGCCGCGCTCACCCTCGACAGCATGAACATACAGGCGAAACCGATCAGCGCGCCGCTGAGCGCGAAGAACTTCACCCTGCAGAGGTTGACGTTGATGCCGGAGAGATAGGCGGATCTGGCGTTCGTTCCGATCGCGTAGACTTCGCGCCCGGTCCTCGTGTGGCGGAGAAGCAGGAATACGAAGACAAAACCCACGAGGAGCATCAGGTACAGGAACGGGATCCTGCCGAAGAACCTGAAGGAGGCCAGGAACCTGAACTTTCCGTAGAGCGTCTGCATATAGCCCTTCGTCATGATAAGCGCGATGCTGTAGTAGATACTCCCCGTCGCCAGCGTGACGATCATGGTCGGCGCGTTGAAGAGGATGGAGAGCGATCCGTTGATCACCGAGCACAGGATGCACAGGCCCACGCCGAGAAGCCCGGCCAGCACCTCATTCATGCCGGAGTTGATGAGAATCGCCATCGTGCAGGTGCAGAGCCCCACCATGCGGCCGACCGAGATATCGAAATGGCCGGAGATGACAAGGATCGTCGCCCCGCAGGCGATGAGCCCGAGCGTCGTCGCCTGGCTCATGACGCTGTTGATCGTGCTCCACGTCAGGAAGCGTGGATTAATCGCGTTGGTGATGATGCTCACCGCTATGATAAATACAAAGAGCACAAAGGGCTGCGATGTCAGTATCTTTGCGGCTCTTCCGTTCTTTTCCGCTGTCTTTGCCATACGTTCCTCCTCAATCCAGCCCGAGGTACATCCTCATGAGTTCCTCTTCCCCTGTGTCCTTTGTTTCGACGATGCCGGCAAGCACGCCCTCGCGCATGACGCCGATCCTGTCGCTCATTGCCAAAAGCTCCGGCATGTCGGATGAAATGATGATGATAAACTTGTCCTGTTTCGCCAGGTTCAGGATGTGGCCGTAGATCTCCTCCTTGGCGCCTACGTCGACGCCCTTCGTGGGCTCGTCGAAGATGTAGATCTCCCCGGGGTCCGCCACGCACCGGGCGATGATCGCCTTCTGCTGGTTTCCTCCGGACAGGGACGTGACCTCCGCCTCGATCCCCGGGAGCCGGATCTCGAACTGGTCCACGAGATCATTGACGGCCTCCGCCTCCTTCGTGAGGTTGATAAATTCCCGGCGCTCGTTGTGGGTGACCATGATATTTTCGCGGACGGATCTCAGGTTGAGGAGGCCCTCGCCCTTGCGGTCCTCGGAGATCATGTAGATTCCCCGCCCGATCGCGTCCCAGGGGTTCTTCGGCGTGATGTCCACCCCGTCGAGGAGAAGTTTTCCCGACTCCTTCCGGTCGACCCCGTAGACCATCCTGACGAGCTCCGACCGGCCTGCGCCCACGAGTCCGCCGAGCCCGAACACCTCGCCGGAGCGAATCTCAAGGCTCACGTCGTGGACGGTCCTCCTGTTCGCGTAGTGCGAAATCCTGAGCACCCTCTTTCCGGGATCGAAGTACTCCCTGTGGTAGAAGCTCGAGGCGTCGCGGCCGATCATATCCCTGATCACCTGGTCCTGCGTCGTCTCCTTCACGTTCCTCACGCTCACCTGCCTGCCGTCCTTCAGGATCAGCATCCGGTCCCCGATCTCGAACAGCTCCTCGATGTAGTGGGAGATATAGATGATACCGATTCCGCTCTTTGTGGCGAGTTCCCGGACCATCCGGAGAAGCATCCTCGTCTCCTCGTCCCCGAGAGACGCCGTCGGTTCGTCGAGGATCAGGATCCTCGCCTCGTTTCTCAGGGCCTTCACGATCTGGACGCACTGCTTCTGGGCGGTCGACAGGTCCTCGAGCAGAACGTCCGGGCTTATGCCGTGAAGCTCCAGTCTGTCAAGCAGCTTCCCGGTCTGCTCCTCCTGCTTCTTCCGGTCGACGGTCCCGAGCCGGGTGCGGATCTCGCAGCCGAGGAAGACGTTGTCCGCGACCGTCAGGTTGTCGACGAGATCGATATCCTGATAGATCGTCGCGATGCCAAGATTGATCGCCTGGCGCGGCGTCATCTTCTCACACACATTTCCCATGACCCGGATTGTCCCGGTATCAGGCGTCACGACGCCCGAGACGATCTTGATCAGCGTGGACTTTCCCGCGCCGTTCTCCCCGACCAGGCACAGCACCTCGCCGGCGTCAAGCGTCACCTCGACTCCCGAGAGCACAAGAACCCCGGAGTATGATTTCGAGATGTCCTTTAGTTCCAGTAGATGTTCCATCCGCCTTCCTTTCCCCGCGGACTACGTTCCGCTCTCAACAACAGCAGGAAGGCATACGCCTTCCTGCTGCACCGTGCTGAAGATTATGCCCTTTTCCGCGTATTATTCAAAGAAATATGCGAGTTCCGGAGCATTTTCGGAGATGACCGATGTCCACGCCTCAGCGTCGACCTGCCACGGAATGACGACTGTCGGGTCATTGGCCTTGTCCGGGGTGACCGGGGCGATCGGGCACGCGACTGCCGCATTGTCATAGAGCTTGTCGTTCTTCACGCCGTCGATGCCGGCGAGAACCGCGACGGCACCTTCCATACCCGGGGAAGAAGCGATCGTGAACTCAAGCATGCCGCCGTTCATCAGATCCACGCCCGTATCGGAGCCGTTCTGCGCGAATACGTGATACTGATCCGCGACACCCATATCCTGGAGGCGTGTCGCGACCGCTGCCGCGCAGTCCTCGTTGATGACGCCGATGACGGAGAATTCAAGGCCGGAGTTGACAAGATCCTCGATCTCATTGGCTGCCTTCTCGGGATCATACTGGCCATAGCGGACGTCGACGCACTCGTTGGAGCCGAGCTCCTCGGTCGCGGCCTTGAGGCTCGATTCGACGGTCTGGCAGACGACGGAGTCCTCTGTTCCGTTGATGAAGACGAACTTCGCGCCGTCGTAGTTCTCCTTCATCCAGTCCGCATAGATCTTGCCCATGCCCTGCCAGTCGAAGTCGACCGCAGCCGTCAGGTTGACGTCGTCGTGATTCGCCATGACGCCGCACGCGTCGAATACGACGCAGCCGATGCCGGCCTTCTCACACTCCTGAGCCGCGGTGACGCAGCCTGCCTCGTTCCAGGAGAGGATGACGATGCAGTCGCAGCCCTCGTTGATCAGCTGTTCGATGTTCGACTTCTCCTGCTCGGAGTCACGGTTGGAATTGTAGGTCACGATCTCGGCGCCCGCGAGGTCAGCGGCCCACGCCGCGCCCTCTTCCGCTCTCAGATACCAGGTATCCGGGCCCGGGGAGATGTAGCCGATCTTGACGGGCTCTTCGTCCGCCGCCGCGGGTGCGATCATCATGCTGAGAGCCGCTGCAGCGACTGCAGCAATCGTCAGTAACTTCTTCATCATTGTCCTCCTTTGCAAAAAAAGATTGTTGTTGCCGGTTAAATCGATTATGGCACATTTACACAAAGAATACAATTATCAGACGCTCATATTTGGCATTTTGGGGAATCCCTCTTCCCCCGTCATCTCATCCTGTAGATCGTCAGCCCGTCATACTCCCGGATCAGCTCCAGCATCCGGTTCATCGCCCGGGTGTCCTTCTCCCTCTCGTCATCGGAGAGCGAATGGAACCCGGTCAGGTCGTGGTGCAGACGCGTCTGCTCGCGCATGATATTGTTGTTTTTTCTCTCCCCGTCCTCTGTCACGAGCGCGCCCAGGTGGGCCGTTCCGTAATCCCAGCCAAGGCTCTCCTTCTCCCTGCACCAGCGGATGTGCTCCGCCTCGGAGATACGATCCAGGTCATCCTCATGCCCCTCTTCCCGGATCAGCTCGGAGAAGCTGGTTACGGGCATATAATCCACCGCGCGGTCGGTATAGAAACAGCCGATCGACTCCAGCTGGGCGGCGAAACCCTTTGCCTGCGCGATATTCGAGAGCTTGTATTCCAGTGACAGGTTCTTCTCAAACGCGCGCTTCATCTCGACCTCGCTCTCGGCACCCATATATCGCCCGTTCAGCGCAAGTGCGAAATTATAAAGGTTGAGATAATTGCTGTCGGAGAGGAACAGGCCCGTCCTCTTCTGCTTCTCCACGATGTCGACATTGATGACGCTGCTCGGATCCGGTTTCGTCACATCCGGCTCAAAATCGGGGATCATATCCTTAAGTGCGATGATCTCGTCGATGTCGTCCACGAATTTGCTCCGGTTCTCCCTCACCGCTCCGGACTTCTTCGTGTAGCCGTCGTGGAGCATATCCCTGAAAGCCTTCGCGCCGCGCACCTTCTGCTCGTAGGTCTTGTCGAAATAGTAGATCCAGCGCATGCCCTCCTCGGAGAATTCCATATCAAAATCAAACGCGTAGATCCCGCCGCGGCTGTTCTGGCCGTAGGAGGCCCTGTCCCAGCACTGCAGCTCGTCACAGAGCATCAGCAGATAGGCCAGCGGCTGCCCGTCCGAGAGGCGGAGCGGCTCCTTCGTGTGCAGGAACGACCTCATCGTGAACTTGAACAGGCTGTTGTGGAGAATGATCGCGCAGAAGGCGTCCATCACCGCTTCCGGGAGCTCCTCAAAGCTCCGGATCTTCTTATGCCTCTTCAGATAGATCTTCGCCATCATCAGGCCGCTGAAATAGGCGTGGTCCATGTAGAGATAGTCCTTCTCGTTCGGGTTCTCGTGGATCCCGCGGTCCTTCAGCGTCTTCCTCAAAGTATACTCGGCGTAATACGGCTCGATCTCCGTCCGGGCGAGATAGCTCTTCTCCAGGCGGCTGATGATCGCCTTCGCGTAGAGTTCGTTGAGGTCCCCCAGCCTGGAGATCGTAAATTCGCTCATGTTCCTGTAGGAGACATAGGGGGCGAACCCGTACTCGTCGTTGTTGCTGCTGTCCAGCTTGCAGACGTACGCTTTCATCTGCTGATGCGCGATCTCGAACGGGTACCCGACATCGTGGAACAGCGAGGCAAGTCCCCAGAATTCAAGGAAATGGCACGCCGCCTCCTTCTCGTCCGCAAAGCCGTACTTCCTGTTGTAGGTTTGCCGGAAGGCCTCGTGATTCTTGTAGATCGCCAGCCCGATCAGGAACACGTAGACGCTGTGGGAGTAGTGGTCCCTGTGCTTCATCAGGAGCGAGCTTGCGTTGACCTCGTGCTCGCTCAGGAGCTCGAGCAGGAGGCCCGCCGAATCATAGCCCGCGCCGAAGGGCTGGAACATCTCGCAGTAGCAGTAATAGATGTCGAAGGCGTCCTCTCTGGAACCCGACTCAAGGAACCTCGCGGCCGCCATCTCAAAGCTCAGGCGGTCAAGGTCCTTCTCCATGTTGTAGGGGATCTGGTTCCTGCCGGCGCTCTTTCCTCCCGCGTCCGCGAGGATCGCGCGCTCCGGCGTGCTGCAGTCAAAGCGAAGATCCTCACAGCAGTCCCGGAGGAAGGCGAGCGCTTCCCTGCCGTACTTCCTCTTCGTCACCGGCTGTTCCGGGATCCGTACGGTTTTGGAAATGCCGTATCTCCGTAAGTTGATCTCCCTCATCTTCTCAAGTGCGCGATATCCCATGGTTCTCTCCTCCTTCTTCGGGATCGGAATTGTGCTGCCGGTGCGGATTTATGACAGGCTCTGTGACATCCGTGTACAGACTCCTTACGTTTCATCCCCTCCAATTGAAGGATACCCCAAAATCGGGCTGAAGGCAAAGTATTTCCGCCCGCTTCGGGCAGATCCCCGTCGCTATAAAGAGGTGCCGCCTCCCTGGGCCTTACAGGCTGATGTCCGGCTTATTGTCGCGCTGGTAGGAACACCAGTTGCTGTTCTCGACCAGCTCCTCTCTCGCCAGCAGAAGGAGAACTGCCTCCGACTGCCCGGACATCCCGATCTGCTTCTCCGCTTTTTCATAAAAGAGCGCCATCTTCTCGTGATCCGATACCCGCCTCGGAAGGGACTGCTTCCCGTAATAGTTCCCCATGAACAGAGTCCCCGCGGAGATGGACCCCAGCACGATCTTCAGGATCATGCGCCAGAAATCCGGCCTGGCCGCCGGGCGGACCGGGGCAATGCCCAGGCTTCCGGCCGTCAGCTCAAACACCAGCGCGATGAGATAGACCGCGATGCTGAGGACAAGCGCGATATTCACGATCCGCTCGCTCCTCGCGAACGCGAACCCGGTGCGCTTCGCCGCGTTCCTGTGATAATCCCGCTGATTCCTCACCCAGCAGTCTGTGATATCGTGCCGCTCTTCGGGAGGCCGGCCCGCGGACACGGCCATCAGCGCCCGCATGATCCAGGCGGTCTCGACCCGCTGCGACCATGAGAAAAACTCCGCGGCCGATGCGGCGCTTCCGGCGTAGCGGAGAAACGCCTGCACCCGGAGTCCCTCGGCCAGTGTGCGGAACTCGATATACCGCCTCTGGCAGTCGGACCTCACGGCGTAATACCTGCACACGGCCGCGAAAACCAGCATGGCGCCGCAGACCAGAATCATAAAATGCATCTCCGCCTCGTCGTAGAGAAGGAACGCCAGCGTGACGACCGTCCCGATCACCGCGAGAAATGCCAGCGTCCTGCGGAACCGCTCCGCGTAGGCGACACTGATCCGGTCGGCCGCGTCATAGAGCCTCTCTGTCCGGTCAAGGACCGGATCTTTCCCCGCATCCCCTTCGGGAATCAGTACGCCGGATTTCCCGGCGGGATGGGCGGCGGTAAGACGGTTGAACTCGTCGGTCTGTTCAAGGAGTTTCCGGAGACCGGCCTCGTCCCCGTGCCAGGTGATCTCCCCGGCAGGCTTTTCCTCAAACCCGGACACATCAGTTTCTTCCGTGAGTCCTGCCTCAGCTCTGCTGCGGGGAGTGAAGATCTGGAGTACTGCGCTGTTCTCTCCGGTGTACAGCGTCCTGCCGTCAGGCGGGTAACAGGATCCGTTAAGCACCGCGTCAACGATCTCCGCGGCTCCGTATCCTCCCGGTTTCGGATCATTTCCCTCCCAGAGCGCCATCAGGATGTGGCTGTGCATCGCCACATAGAGTCCGGCCTGCCGGTAGTGGAAGTCTCTGTCAGAAACCGGCTCCGGTGCCTGTCCCGCGCTCCACGTCGTTTCCGTGTCCGGCGTGACAAACACCTCGTCCGCGCGTCCAAGCAGCCTGTCGAAGACCGCCGCGTCCTCAGCCGAAAAGTCCTTCCGGTACTCCCCGGCGGAAAGCGGAAGCGGACACCACAGCTTCATCCCGAGCTCAAGCGCGCACTCCGCGCACAGCGTACCGGCTCCCCGGGCGATCGAATTCAGCATCACAAATTCCGAATGCGGATACTGCTTCATCAGCTTCTCAAGTTCTCCGGTGACCGCAGCCCGGAGCGCGGAGAGATCCTGCTCCCGCAGGGCGCAGCGGCCGGTCACGCCTATGACGATGGGGATGCTCTGTTTTGTCATTTTAACGTCTTTCTCCATAATCGCTCAGTCATCGTACTTCCCGTAAACGGCACCTGCTCACTCCTCGTTCTTCTTACAGACGGTACCTGCTTACAGAATAACATGCCGGTTCTTTTTCTTCCGCACGAAATTTCCATTTTCTGAAGTTTTCTGCCCGGCCGGCATTGGCTTCACTCAATCATTGCTGTATTCTGGTAATATCAATGGTAATATCAGGCAGAAGGGGAGCAGCTGATCACAGTGGCACAAGACAACCATACTCAGGGAAAAAGGATATCTCGACCGCTTTATCTGCTGACGAAGGGAGGGTTCGACACCTATGATGAAAGAAGACGCTGTCCGCGACTGGTTCGGAGCTTTACGGGACGCGGCTGACGCGGGCCTGAAAAAGATCGACGAAGGCCGGCGTGATTCCAGTGACACAAATTCCGGCCGGAAAGATTCTGTCCGGACGGTGAAGACCCGGATTCTTCTGCTGCAGTATCTGTGCGGCCGGCTTGAAAAGACGCTTGCGGATGCGGAAGGTCTTGACGCGGAGAGCGCGGAGAAAATTAAGGGGCAGCTGTACAGCGAACTCATGGAGGATGCGGTCGCGGGTATCTGGTCCGATGAAGAGAACGTTGAGATTGCCATGTTCCTCTACAAGTGCACAAACGGCCTCATCGAAGAAAAGGGCTTTGTCTCTGCGCTTGAAGAGGCACTCGGCAGCAGCGTCCCGGAGGAGACGGGACGGGCGGCAGCGGAGACGGCGGATCAGGTTTTCATGTCATTTGCCGAAAGAAAAAAGGCGCCAAAGGCGCCTGATGAAAAGTCGCGGAACAGTGACGATCCGCCGCCAGGGCTTGATGAGTTCGAGTATATCGACTGGATCATGACGCACTGATTCACTTCCAGTAATCCAGGTCCTCCTCCTTAAGACCGATATCCGCCCCTCTGAAGACCGGATTCTTCCCCGCCTTTTTCTGCTTCTCGTAATCCCTCAGCGCGTTGATCGCGACGGCGCCGAGCGGTTGTCACGCCGATGATGTTTCCGGTGCCGACCCTGGACGCCGTGGAGACCATGAGCGCCTGAAAGGAGGAAACCTTCCCGCTCTCTTCCGTCGGCTCCGCCACGAGCCTGCAGGATTCCCGGAAGAGCCGGATCTGGACACCTCTCGTGAGGAGCGTGAAATAGAGACCTGCCAGGGTCATCACGATGATCAGGATCGGGAAGTACATGACGTCGTCGATTCGCGCAAGTATGGACTCCGGCATGGCGGATTTTCTTCCTCTCTCCAGCCCCGGGCGTCAGGGTTTCCCGTCCTGTCCGGAGCCCTGTGCTGGTCTTTGGCTTCTATCTCATCAATACCTGTGAATGATGGACGCATCCATCTCCGACAGATCCCGGCAGCCCGTAAACGCCATCGCCTTCCTGAGGCCCTTCGTCATCTCTGTCAGGCAGGCGCAGACGCCGTTTTCAGGATCCTTTTTGATCGCCGCCATCAGGGGCCGTCCCACCCCGACGGCGGATGCGCCGAGCGCAAGCGCCTTAAAGGCATCAAGCCCGGTTGTGATCTCATCGTCGACGAACACCGGGACAGAACCCTTTACCTCCTCAAGAATGGACGGAAGCACCATGAGCGGCGGACACGCGTACTCGATCCGGTTATTGTGGTGGGAAACCAGGAGACCGGATACCCCGGCGGAGAGGCACTCTTTCGCGTCATAGACGCTCAGGACGCCCTTGGCGATGAGGGGGAGATCCGAGTAATTGCAGAATTCTTTCAGTTCCCCGGTCGTCAGGGCCTTCATTTCGAACCCGTCCACGTCGTCATTTTCACCGTCAGGCCCGAACGCGTGGTCTATATCGATACCGACGGCAAGGAGTCCGCACGCCCTGGCATGCTTCAGCTTGCGGCGGATCAGGCTGCGGTCTTTGTAGGGCTTGATGATCTCAACCATCTTTGCCCCGAAGGAGGCGAGCTCTTCGATCTCCTTATCCGGACCCATGCCGTACCAGAGCAGCGCGCCCGCGTCCGCGGCACCTTTCGCGAGAGCCGCGCCCGCTCCCTCGAATACGAAGTGATCCAGATGCGACAGGGCCGCGGTCATGATCGGCGTCGCGAACTTCTCTCCGAAAATGGTGCACTCCGTAGAAGGATTCGAAGCATTCATGTATCTTGTCTCGATGAGAAGCGAATCAAAATAATTCCTTGTGATCAGGTTTGAATTGGCTGTCCGTTCCATATGGCTGCGTCCTTTCTTTTTTTCTTTGAGGATACCATGATTCATGCATTTTTCATAGGTGTTCCGGCTGGCCGGTCCCTCAGATAAGACGGTTTTCCGGGTTATAAAACGGATAAAAAAATGTCTTGACAAATACGTCTGCGGCGTGCATAATGCCTACTATGCAGGTAGGAATTATATGTTTTACCAGGAAAGGAATGATTATTATGAAAAATACGCTCACAGGAAAAATCAGAACCGCTGCCGCCGGACTCGGAATCGCCGGTCTTCTGCTCGCCGGACAGATCAGCGCGGTCTCCGTCTCGGCCGACGCCGGAGCCGCCTTCCGCACGCTGGATGAGATCAAGGAGAGCGGCACCGTCAACATCGGCGTCTTCTCCGACAAGAGCCCGTTCGGCTACGTGGACGAGTACGGCGAATACCAGGGCTACGACGTCTATTTCGCGAACCGCATCGGCGAGGACCTCGGCGTGGAGATTAACTACGTCTCGACGGAGGCGGCGAACCGCATCGAGTATCTCCAGACCGGAAAGGTCGACATCATTCTCGCCAACTTCACGGTAACCGAAGAGCGGGCCGAGGAAGTCGATTTCGCGCTCCCGTACATGAATGTGGCGCTCGGCGTCGTCTCCCCGGAAGACGCGGTCATCGAGAGTCTCGACGACATCGGGCCGGACGACCAGGTTATCGTCATTTCCGGAACGACGGCGGAGACCTACCTCGTCAAGAACAACCCGGAGATCAAGCTCCAGAAGTACGACGCGTACGCGGAGGCAAAGACCGCTTTCGAGAACGGAAACGGTGTCGCCTGGGCCAATGACAACACGGAAGTCATCGCGTTTTCCATTGAAAACGAAGGCTATGTCGTCGGCATCCCGTCTCTCGGCAGCCAGGATACGATCGCCCCGGCGGTGACCAAGGGAAATGAGAGCCTCCTGAACTGGCTGAACGACGAGATCAGATCTCTCGGCGAGGAGGAGTTCTTCCACAGGGATTATGAGGAGACCCTGCTCGACACCTACGGAAAAGACTACGAGGACACGCTCGTGGTCGAAGGCGGAGCGGCACCGGAAGCAGCCGCGTAAGCCCGAAGGTCCCGCAACCCGGAGGACTCACGTATGGACCCTGGCGTTATCAAGTCATATCTCCCGCTTTACAGAGACGCACTGCTGCTCACTCTCCGGATTGGGTGGCAGGGCGTCCTTCTGGCGTTTATCATCGGTTTTCTCTGCGTCACCGCGATCCGCTTCAAGGTCCCGGTGGTCAGGGTAATCGTGAAGGGCTACATCGAGCTGTTCCGCAACACCCCCCTGCTCGTGCAGCTGTTCTTCCTGTACTTCGCCCTGCCGAAGATCGGGATCCGGCTCTCCCCGGAATTCTGCGGGAGTCTCGGCCTCGGGCTTCTCGGGGGAGCCTACATGGCGGAGACATTCCGGAGCGGCCTCGACAACATCCCGGTGATCCAGCAGGAAAGTGCCGAGAGCCTCGGAATGAACCGCCTGCAGGCGTTCCGCTATGTGATCCTCCCGCAGGCGGTCGCCTCGAGTGTGCCCGGTTTTCTCGCCAACACCATTTTCCTCCTGAAGGAGACCAGCGTGTTCTCCACGATCAGCCTCATGGACCTGATGTTCACGGCGAAAGATCTGATCGGCATGTACGCGAAGACGATCGAATGCCTGACCCTTCTCGTCGTGTTCTACCTGATCATGCTGCTCCCCGTGTCGATACTGGGGAGCTTTGTGGAAAGGAGGCTGCGCCATGCAGAATATGGGGATTGACGTTCTGTTCAAGGGCAGAAATTTCCTCCGTCTCCTCGGAGGCCTGTGGGTCGCGGTCCGGATCAGCCTGATCTCGGTGGCGATCAGCATTGTGCTTGGCATCCTCATGGGCATGCTGATGACCCTGAAGAACCGGCCAGTGCAGATCCTCTGCAGGATCTACCTCGAGATCGTCCGGATCATGCCGCAGATGGTGCTTCTCTTTATCGTGTACTTCGGGACGACGAGGGTGTTCGGCTGGAACCTGTCCGCGGAATACGCGGCCATCATCGTCTTCAGCTTCTGGGGAACCGCGGAAATGGGCGACCTCGTCCGGGGTTCGCTGATCAGCATCCCGAAGATCCAGTATGAGAGCGCCCGCGCGCTCGGCATGAAGGAGGGGACTCTCTTCCGGCACGTGATCCTCCCCCAGACGGTGAGGAGGCTGATCCCCCTCTCCATCAACCTGATCACGAGAATGATCAAGACGACGAGCCTCGTCATGATGATCGGCATGGTGGAGGTGCTGAAGGTCGCACAGCAGATCATCGAGGCGAACAGGAAGTCGTCGCCGAACGCGGCATTCGGCGTATTCTTCGTGGTTTTCCTTCTCTATTTCCTCATCTGCTGGCCTGTCAGCAGAGCCGCGGTATATCTCGAAAAAAGGTGGGCCGAGTAATGGACAATGCGCTGCTTAGAATAGAACACATCGAAAAAGCCTACGACGAGCACGGGGTAATCCATGACCTCAACCTCGTCGTGGAGAAGGGCGAGGTGATCGTCATCATCGGACCCTCCGGCTGCGGGAAGAGCACGCTCCTCCGCTGCATCAACGCGCTGGAGGATATCCAGGGCGGACAGATCCTCCTGGACGGCGTCCCGGTGAAGAGGGACGCCAGGAACATCTCCGCGATGCGGCAGAAGATCGGGATGGTCTTTCAGAGCTATGACCTCTTCCCCCACAAAACCGTCCTCGACAACATCACGCTGGCGCCGATCAAGGTGCAGAAGCGCACGCGGAAGGACGCCGAGGAGGAGGCGGTCGCCCTTCTCGACCGGGTCGGCCTCGCGGACCGCAGGGACGACTATCCGCGCCAGCTCTCCGGCGGGCAGAAACAGAGGGTCGCGATCGTCCGGGCCCTCTCGATGCACCCGGAGATCCTGCTCCTCGACGAGATCACGGCGGCTCTGGACCCCGAGATGGTCAGGGAAGTTCTCGACGTCGTGCTCACCCTCGCCCGCTCCGGGATCACGATGCTGATCGTGACCCATGAGATGTCATTCGCCCAGGCGATCGCGGACCGCGTGATCTTCCTCGAGAACGGCCAGATCGTCGAAGAGAGCCGCGACCCCGCGAAGTTTTTCACGGAGCCGGAGACCCCGCGGGCGAAGGAATTCCTGCGGACCTTCCGCTACGAGCGCTGACAGGTCCCCGGGAGAGCCGGGCGGAAAAGAAGGGGTAACGTTAAACAGGCGGCTGCCGTCCTCGCCGGCAGCCGCCTGATATGCTTTATCCCACGATCTTCGCCACAAGCTCCCGGTTCTCTTCCTCCGTACTGCCGCTGATATCACACACTCCGCCTTCAATCGGACCCGTGATCATCGGAGCCATGACAACCACGCCGTCGACGCTGATATACAGCACGTTTCCGGCCATGTTCCCTGTCACCTCCCTGAACTTCAGGGCGCCCTCCCGGGAGAAGTTCAGGCTGACAATATGATAGACCGTGCCGGGATCCGCTCCCCCGGGATTGCTGAGAACCACAGAATCCAGGTCGCTGACATCCAGCAGGACATTTCCTTCCCGGTCGGAGAATTTCAGGTTTCCCCTGAGATCCGTGTATTCAACACCTTCCTCCACGTCTTCGGGGGACATCCCTTCCGCGTAAACCGGGTCACCGCCGTTCTTTCCGGTGACCCTGCCCACTATATCCTCCCTCTTCAGATATGATCCCTCATCGCCGGCATCGCCGCTGCCCGGGTCCGCTTCGAGCGCCCAGTATCTGGAGTCAAACGAATAATCCCGGTTATCTCCGAGCACGAAGAAGCAGCCCGCGGGAACATCGAACAGGAGACCGTCGTTCATATGGTTCCACTCGTTAACGAGATACGGCTCCTCGAGGGGAAGGGCAAATCCGTCGATGTAGACCCTGGATTCCCGGATCTCGATATTTTCACCCGGAAGGCCGACGATCCTTCCTATCTGCAGGGCACCCTTCCCGCCGTCGGCGGGACGGTGAAAGAGGATGATATCTCCGCGCCGCGGATCTTTCGATTCATAGGCTTCCCCGTCGTAATCCGCCTTGTCGCCCGCGCTGATCGTCGGCTCCATGCTGCCGGATGAGACCGTTATCGTTTTGCCTACGCCCCCGAACATTCCGAAGAAGGAACCGAGGAGAGGAGTTGTCCCCGCCGAGACGGCCCGCGGTGCGGCCAGGGCTGTGAGCAGGGCGGCAAGAAGTATCTGTCTTCCGATTGCTTTTTTCACTCTGTACCCTCCGATTCTAGTGCTGTTCTCTCAGATATTCTCGGTCATCATCATGATGATCTCATGGTCGGTCTCGCGCATACCCTCGCGCCCGAGTCTCGCGAAGTTGGCGATGGAGTTCTCCACGCCCTTCACCACGAGGCCGTCCCCGCTGTAGAATTCCTGGCCGTTTTTGTACATCTCATAGCCGAAGATGCCGGTCTCCACCGCCGTCGCGATCTTCGCGGCACAGGAGGATTTCGCGCCGTCGCACACGATACCCGAGGTGATGGCGAGCGTGTTCACGATCGTGTGGGCGATCGTGCCCTCGTCCCCTCCGCACAGGAAGGCGATCCCGGAACCCGCCCCCGCCCCGGCGCTCACGACCCCGCAGTAGGCGGAGAGCCGCCCGATCCCGGATTTTGCGTGCAGCGTGACCAGGTTGGAGATCAGGAGCGCGCGGTACAGCGTCTCCCTGTCCGAGTGAAGCCCCCTTGCGTACTCGATGACCGGCAGGGAGGCGGTGAGACCCTGGTTGCCGCTCCCGGAACAGATGACCACCGGGAGCTCGCAGCCGTTCATGCGGGCGTCGGATCCCGCGGCGGCGAGCGCCTTCGCCCGGGTTCTCAGGTCATCCCCGGTCGTACGCAGCACCTTCCCGATATTCGCGCCGTACTCGTGCCTGAGGCCCTCCTCTCCGATGGCGGTATTGAGCTCGATCTGCCTGTCGAGGATCTCGCGGACGTCTCTGAGGTCGCACGTGCAGGCGAAGTCGTAGATGTCCTTCACCGTAAGGAGCGTGTAATCGGGCTCCTCCCCGTCGGAAGACGAGGCGGAAACGTCCTTCTCGAGGAGCTTCTCCCCGTCGCGCTCGATCAGCACGATATTCGTGTGCTCGTTGGCGATGCGGACTTTCGCCCAGGACTCGCCGCTGTACACCGTGACGATCATGTCCAGCAGGCAGTCCGATTTCAGGAAGAGCACCTCCACCGGGGTCTTCTCCAGATAGGCTCCCATCCCGGCCTTCACTTCGTCGGATACATCGGAAATGACCTGGAGCCGCGCCTTCTCGTCCCCTCCGAGCACGCCGATGACGGCCGCGGCGGCGATCCCTTTCCTTCCGCCGGTGTTCGGGACGATGACGCTCTTCACGTTCTTGATGATGTTCCCGCTGGCCTCCACTTTAATCCGGTCCGGAAGCGCGCCGAGGGCTGCCCTCGCGGTCGCCGCGCAGTACGCGAGAGCGATCGGCTCCGTGCATCCCATGGCGCAGACCAGCTCATGACGCAGGATTTTCACGTAAGTTTGATAGACTTCGGAATTTCTTTCCATATCGCGGCTCCTTCTCACTGTGACGGCACATCAGCGTCCTCTCGCGCCCCATCCTCCGGGTTTTTCAGCCCGCTCAGAGCAGGACTTCCTCTCCCCGGATCTCCCCGCACCCGTTCAGGACGGCCATCCGGTGAACGCCGCGGAGTATCGCGCTCTTCAGTTTCTTCGTCACCCTGACGCCCTCCTCGTACCAGACGTTCCTGATCCGGAAAATGTGCTCCTTCCGGTCGGCGGCCATCTCGATCCTTCCCGCGAAGCCCTCCCCGAACAGCACCGGGAGCACGTAATAGCCGTACTTCCGCTTCTCCGCCGGCGTGTAGATCTCCCAGCTGTAGCGGAACCCGAAGACCGCCTCGATCAGCTTCCGGTCCCACAGGAAGGGATCCAGAGGGGCGAGGAATTCACACCTTTCCCTGGTGTCCGTATTTCCCGCGAGAACATCCCGGAGCAGCGGCTCGTCCCCGGAGAGAATGTAGAGCGGCGCGCGCATCTTCTCGACCCGAACTTCCCGGATCCGGCCCTCAGCCAGGAGCCTCCCGAACACGGCGTTCCTCCGCTCCGGCGGGAGGTCGATCCCGAGCAGCGCGTCCGATCTGCGGTTCCAGAGCATCCCGACGGCGCCGATGCGCCTCTTCACCCGCCAGCAGAGCCACTCCTCCTCCGTCCGGCAGGGATTCTCCGCGCTGAGGATCTCCCCCGGGAGGTGCCTCGAGGCCAGGTCGTAGTACTTCCTCGACCCCTCCTTGTGGTGGATAACGAGCGTGCCGTCCGTATAGAGCTGCTCCAGCACGGAGCGGGCCGCCTGGGACTTCCCCTGCCAGTTTCCGCTCCAGTGCATGGACGAGTGCCAGAAGATCTCTCCCCTGATCGGGAGCGTGGCGCTGCTCACCGGACCGTGCTCCCCGATATACCGGAGGCATTCCTCCTCCAGCTCACCGATTCCCTCGAACTGCCGGCCCAGGGAGACGCTCCTCTCCCTGTAGGGGGAGAAGAAAGGCCAGTCCTCCGCAGGCAGGATCGAGAGCTCCTTGTCCGCGTAGTCCACCAGGCGCCGGTCGCGGTAGAGAAGCTCCTCCAGGGTGTTTTTCCGGAAATTCCTCACCCTGGACTGGAGCGTCAGCTCCGCGTTCCTCCCGCAGACGTCCACCGGGTCGAACTGGATGCAGCCCGCCTGGCGCACATAGGAGAGGGCGCCCTCCTTGCCGATAAATCTGTGACGGCCGAGAAGCCCCTGCTTCGTCAGCAGGAACCTCCCGGCTTCCCGTCTCGTAATTTCCGAAATTTCCATTCGCAGACTTCTCCCCGTTCAGCGGATGGCCAGCTCGTATCCGTTCGCCGTGAAGACCGGGATCCGGTCAAGCGGCGCAGAGACCCTGACCCGCTCTCCTCCTTCGTACACCTGCCCCGTCCACGCGTCCGTCCACGCGGGTCCGGCCGGGAGGTAGACCTCCTTCTCTTCCTGTTTCGCCTCCGTCACCGGGGCGACGAGGATATCCGGGCCGAACATGTACTCGTCCTCGATCTCCCAGGCCCCCATATCTTCGGGGAAATCATAGAAGAGCGGGCGCATCACCGGCGTCCCTTTCTCGTGGGCTCTCCTCATCTGTTCCCTCACGTAGGGCCTCATAGCCTCCCGGATCCGGATGTACCTCTCCAGGATTCTCTCGACGTCCTCCCCGTAGCTCCAGATCTCGTTCGGCGCTCCCGACACACAGGCGGCGCCCCCGGTCGTCCCGTGCTGCGGCTGATAGGGCATGCGGTAGCCGTGCAGCCTCATCACCGGGCAGAACGTCCCGTACTCAAACCAGCGGACCAGCAGCTCGTGAAATGCCGGATCCCTGCTGTCGCCGCCGAAGAAGCCGCCGATGTCGGTCGTCCACCACGGAATCCCGGCGATCGCCATATTGAGCCCGGCGGCGATCTGGCACTTCATGCTCGGGAAGCTGGACTGAATGTCGCCGGACCAGACCAGGGCGCCGTACTTCTGGCTTCCGGCCCAGGCGCAGCGGAGAAGGTTGACAATCCCGTCCATCCCTGCCTCCCTCATCCCGTCAAAGAAGGTTTTGGCGTACATGACCGGGTAGATGTTGCCGATCTGCACATTCGGCCCGAGGAAATAGCGGTAATTCTCAAAGTCGTAGACCGCGTACTCCGGCTCCGCCTCGTCGAGCCAGAAGATGCGGACGCCCCTGTCGTAGTAGTTCTTCCTGATCTTACCCCAGACGTAGCCCCTGGCCTCGGGATTCGTCGGGTCAAAATGTATCGTGTTGCCCATGTAGAGACTGTCGATCCGGACGCCCTTCTCCACCCTCGTGAGCAGGCCCCTCGCCTTCATCTCCTCGAAGTTCTCACTCTGGTAGTCCACCATCGGCCAGACCGACACCATCAGCTCGATCCCCATCTCCTTAAGTTCCGCGATCATCGCGTCGGGATCGGGCCAGTAGGTCTCGTCGAACCTCCAGTCCCCCTGCTTCGGCCAATGGAAATAGTCGACGACGATCACGTCGATCGGAATGTTCCGCCTCTTATACTCCCTGGCGACTTCAAGCAGCTCCTCCTGCGTCTGGTAGCGCAGCTTGCACTGCCAGAATCCCAGCCCGTATTCCGGCATCATCGGCGGCTTTCCCACCGCTTCGGCGTAGGCCTCCTCTATCTCGGACGGCGAGTCCCCGGCCGTGATCCAGTAGTCCAGCTTCTTTGTGGAACAGGCCTCCCATGTCGTGACGTTCTTCCCGAAACAGACCCTGCCGACCGCCGGGTTGTTCCAGAGGAACCCGTATCCGAGCGAGGAGATCATGAACGGGACGCTGGCCTGCGAGTTCCTGTGCGCGAGCTCCAGGTCCGCGCCCTTGAGGTTCAGGAAATTCTGCTGGTACTGGCCCATCCCGTAGATGCGCTCCTCCGGGTCCGACTCGAACCGCGCGGTCAGGTGATACACACCGCCGGTCAGGGGCTTGAACTCCCTCGCCTCGA
The DNA here is from genome assembly GCA_902773435.1 of uncultured Lachnospiraceae bacterium. GTDB lineage: Bacteria > Bacillota > Clostridia > Lachnospirales > Lachnospiraceae > Chordicoccus. Next base: position 21,773 of record CACYEN010000063.1, read on the forward strand.
TGAGGAGCGAGCTCGTCGTGCTCGCGAACATATCCTCGCGGTTGCGGAGGAATTCCTCGAGGAGGAGTTCATTTTTCTGGTTGAAAAATGAGATCTTCCCGATATTGTTGATGACGGCCCGGATCTTCCCGTTCCGGATCTCCGCGGAGTACTCGCCGATCCCGATCCTGACGCCGTCCGGCTCCCTCACCGCCTCCGAGAGTGCCCAGTCCTCCCCGTCCATGGAGGCCTCCTTCGTGGCCCGCACCCGGAGCGAATTGTCTCCCCAGGGCTCGATCCGGACGCGCTCCGCGTCATACCTGTAGAAGAGGCTGTTCTCCTTTTCCTCAAAAAAACCGATCAGAAAATTGCTGTCCGGACGAAAATCGCCCGTATTTTCCTCATGCTCCCTGACATCCATATGCCGCTGCCTCCTTAAGGGAA
>CACYEN010000064.1 GCA_902773435.1 uncultured Lachnospiraceae bacterium
CCTGCGGGAAGAAGACATGCCCTTCCTCCCCGACGGCACCCCGCTGGATATCGTATTGAACCCCCTGGGCGTGCCCTCCCGAATGAACATCGGGCAGGTTCTTGAGATCCATCTGTCGCTCGCGGCGATGGCCCTCGGCTTCAACATCTCCACGCCGGTTTTCGACGGCGCCAAGGAGATCGACATCCAGGAAACGCTTGAAATGGCGAACTCCTATGTCAACAAGAGCTGGGAGGAATTCTCGGCGGAGTACAAGGACCTCCTTCACCCGGATGTCTACAAGTACCTCGGCGAGCACCTGGAGCACAGGGAACTCTGGAAGGGCGTCCCGATCTCGAGAGACGGCAAGGTCCTTCTGAAGGACGGCCGGACGGGCGAATATTTCGACGCCCCGACGACGATCGGACATATGCACTATCTGAAGCTTCACCACCTGGTTGACGACAAGATCCACGCCCGCTCGACCGGTCCGTACTCGCTCGTCACCCAGCAGCCGCTGGGAGGCAAGGCGCAGTTCGGCGGCCAGCGCTTCGGCGAGATGGAAGTCTGGGCTCTCGAGGCGTACGGCGCCTCCTACACGCTGCAGGAGATCCTGACCATGAAATCCGACGATGTCGTCGGACGAGTCAAGACCTATGAGGCGATCATCAAGGGCGACAATATCCCGAGCCCCGGAATTCCGGAGTCCTTCAAGGTTCTTCTGAAGGAACTGCAGTCGCTGGGTCTCGACGTCAGCGTTCTCGACGAGAACGGCAGCGAGGTCCAGATCAAGGAGACCATCGACTACGGCGACACGGACTTCCGCTCCGTCATCGAGGGAGACTCGAGGAACCGGAGAGGGGAGGACGAGGAATTCGCGAGACACGGCTTTACACAGCAGCGCTTCGACGAGGCGTCTGAGCAGCTGGTTGACGATGAGGAACTTCTCGGCGGCGACGTCGGGGAAGACGTCGACAGCGAATTCCTCGGTGTGTACGGCGACGGCAGCGAAGATGATATGTAACCCGCGAATCGTGCGCAGCTGATCCGCTGCGCCTTCCGAATGGAGGTTCAGATGGCAGAATTTTACAGACAGCAGGAAGAATACAAGCCGACGACATTTGACGCGATCAAGATCGGCATTGCATCTCCTGATAAGATCCGCGCCTGGTCCCGCGGGGAAGTGAAAAAGCCCGAAACGATCAATTACAGGACGCTGAAACCCGAGAAGGACGGCCTGTTCTGCGAGAGAATTTTCGGACCCTCCAAGGACTGGGAGTGCCACTGCGGCAAATTCAAGAAGATCAGGTACAAGGGAGTCGTCTGCGACCGCTGCGGCGTCGAGGTGACGAAGGCTTCCGTGAGAAGAGAGAGGATGGGCCACATCGAACTTGCGGCCCCCGTCTCCCATATCTGGTATTTCAAGGGAATCCCCTCAAGAATGGGCCTGATTCTCGATATGTCCCCGAGAACCCTCGAGAAGGTTCTCTATTTCGCGAATTATATCGTCCTCGATCCCGCCGGCGTCCCGCAGCTCGTCCAGAAGCAGATTCTCTCCGAGAGCGAGTACCAGGAAGCCCGTGAGAACTTCGGTTGGGATTTCCGCGTCGGCATGGGCGCGGAGGCCATCCAGGAGCTCCTCAAGGGGATCGACCTCGACGACGAGTCCGAGAAGCTGAAGGCGGAGCTGAAGAACTCCACGGGCCAGAAGCGCGCCCGCATCATCAAGAGGCTGGAGGTCGTCGAGGCGTTCCGCGAGTCCGGAAACCGTCCGGAGTGGATGATCATGGACGCGATCCCGGTGATTCCGCCGGATCTCCGCCCGATGGTCCAGCTCGACGGCGGCCGTTTCGCCACGTCCGATCTCAACGATCTCTACAGAAGGATCATCAACAGGAACAACCGCCTGAAGAGGCTGCTTGAGCTCGGCGCTCCGGACATCATCGTCAGAAATGAGAAGAGAATGCTCCAGGAAGCCGTCGACGCCCTGATCGACAACGGCAGGCGCGGACACGCGGTCAGCGGCCCCGGCAACAGGGCCCTGAAGTCCCTCTCCGACATGCTGAAGGGCAAGTCCGGACGCTTCCGCCAGAACCTGCTCGGCAAGCGCGTCGACTACTCTGGACCTTCGGTTATCGTCGTCGGGCCGGAACTCAAGATCTATCAGTGCGGCCTTCCGAAGGAGATGGCGATCGAGCTCTTCAAGCCGTTCGTCATGAAGGAACTCGTCGAGAGAAATGCCGCCCATAACATCAAGAGCGCGAAGAAGATGGTCGAGCGCCTTGAGAACGGCGTCTGGGACGTGCTCGAAGACGTCATCACCGAGCATCCTGTTATGCTGAACCGCGCGCCGACCCTGCACCGCCTCGGTATCCAGGCGTTCGAGCCGGTTCTCGTCGAGGGCAAGGCGATCAAGCTTCACCCGCTTGTCTGTACCGCGTTCAACGCGGACTTCGACGGCGACCAGATGGCGGTTCACCTTCCGCTCTCGGTCGAGGCACAGGCGGAGTGCCGCTTCATGCTGCTCTCCCCGAACAACCTCCTGAAGCCGTCCGACGGCGGCCCGGTCGCTGTCCCATCGCAGGACATGGTCCTCGGCGTGTACTACCTGACGCAGGAGAGGCCGGAGTCGAAGGGCGCGGGCATGCAGTTTTCGGGGGTCAGCGAGGCGATCCTGGCTTACGAGAACAAGTACATCACACTGCAGAGCCCGATCACCGTCCGCGTCTCCAAGACAAAGCCCGACGGCACGACGGTCACGGGGAATATCAAAAGCACGCTCGGAAGACTGCTCTTCAACGAGATTATTCCGCAGGACCTCGGTTTCGTCGACCGCACGGTCCCCGAGAACTTCCTCAAGCCGGAGATCGATTTCCTCACGGACAAGAAGAAGCTGAAATCGATCCTCTGGAAGACGATCAACACGCACGGAGCGACCGTCACGGCCGAGGTTCTCGACCATGTCAAGGCGATGGGCTACAAGTACTCGACGCTCGCCGCCATGACGGTCTCGATCTCCGACATGACGGTTCCGCCGGAAAAGCCCAAACTGATCGCCGAGGCCCAGGCGACCGTGGACCGCATCGCCTCCAACTACAGGCGCGGGTTCATCACAGAGGAAGAGCGCTACAAGGAGGTCGTCGAGACGTGGAAGAACACCGACGATGAACTCAAGAAGAAGCTGCTGGAAGGCCTCGACAAGTACAACAACATCTACATGATGGCGAACTCCGGTGCCCGAGGCTCCGATGAACAGATCAAGCAGCTCGCCGGTATGCGCGGACTCATGGCGGATACGACGGGCCATACGATCGAGCTCCCGATCACATCGAACTTCCGTGAGGGACTCGATGTTCTGGAGTATTTCATCTCCGCCCACGGCGCCCGCAAAGGCCTGAGCGACACCGCGCTTAGAACGGCCGACTCCGGTTACCTGACACGCCGCCTCGTCGACGTCTCGCAGGAACTGATCATCCGCGAGACGGACTGCTCCGCGGACCGGGATGAGATCCCGGGTATGTGGGTCAGTGAGTTTACCGAGGGAGAGGGCGCGAACAAGTCAGAAGTCGAGACGCTCGAGCAGAGAATTACGGGCAGGTTCGCGGCGCAGACGATCACCGATAAGGACGGCAACGTGATTGTGAAGACGAACCACATGATCACACCGAAGCGCGCCGCCCGCGTCGTGAAGGACGGCGTCGACGAGAACGGCGAGAGCCTGAAGTCGGTCAAGATCAGGACGATCCTGACGTGCCGGTCGAGATACGGCATCTGCGTGAAGTGCTACGGCGCCAACATGGCGACGGGCGAGGCGGTCCAGGTCGGCGAAGCCGTCGGCATCATCGCCGCCCAGTCGATCGGCGAGCCCGGCACACAGCTGACGATGAGAACATTCCACACGGGCGGCGTCGCCGGCGGCGACATCACACAGGGTCTTCCCCGTGTCGAGGAGCTCTTTGAGGCCCGCAAGCCGAAGGGTCTCGCGATCATCACCGAGATCCCCGGCCTGGCCCAGATCGTGGACAGCAAGAAGAAGAAAGAAGTCATCGTCACCAACACGAATTCGGCCGAGGGAGCCAGGGACCATCAGAAGACTTACCTGATTCCCTACGGATCCAGGACGAAGGACATCGACGGCAGGGTGCTCGAGGCCGGCGAACCGATTACGGAGGGCTCGATCAACCCGCACGATATCATGAAGATCCGCGGCGTCCGCGCCGTCCAGGATTACCTGCTCTGCGAGGTTCAGAAGGTTTACCGCCTGCAGGGCGTTGAGATCAACGACAAGCACATCGAGGTGATCGTCCGCCAGATGCTGAGAAAGGTCCGCATCGAGAAGAGCGGGGATTCCGATTACTTCCCGGGCTCGCTGATCGACCACCTGGATTTCGAGGACACGAATGAGAAGCTGACCGCGGAGGGCAAGGAGCCCGCCGAGGGAACCCGCATCGTGCTCGGAATCACGAAGTCAGCGCTGGCGACCAACTCGTTCCTGTCAGCGGCCTCGTTCCAGGAGACCACGAAGGTCCTGACCGAGGCGGCGATCAAGGGCAAGGTCGATCCGCTGATCGGACTCAAGGAAAATGTCATCATCGGCCAGCTGATCCCGGCGGGAACCGGGCTCAAGCGCTACAGGTCGATCTCGCTCTCAACGGACGACCAGGCCGTGGAGGAGAGCATGGAGGAGATGATCTCCGAGGATCCGGAAGAACCGGAGATCGTCGACGATCCCGTTTTCGAGGAGGCATCCGAGGCGGGTATCGAGGAATAATGATAAAGTAATAAGAACTGCGGTTCCGCGTGAGCGGGATCGTAGTTCTTTTTTATTGAAATGCGGGCGTTTTTCGTCCATAATAGTCCTGTCAGATCAAGGCCCGTCCGGGCCGCTTTTATTCTCCCCATATCATCATCGGCAATCGGATATTGAAGAGTCATTTAAGGAGAGTGCGCGTATGTACCCCGGTTTCGCCTGCCTCAATGAAATCGGATGCCGCCGCGGGAACGAGGACTCCCTGTACTTCGCCGTCGCCTGCCCGGAGGACGGGCGGGACGGGAAGCGGGTCTTCCTGCGCCCGCGTACCGCAGTCTGCGCCGCGGTCTGCGACGGCATGGGCGGCCTTGCGGACGGGAGCGTCGCGAGCGGGACCGTCGTGCGCGCGGTCGACAGCTGGTTCAGCGGCGCGCTGTCCGCCGGAGTCCCGTCCCCGGGGAAGGTCGCGGAGGGGTGGAGAGAGATGATCAGGGCCGTCAACGACAGCCTCATGAGAGCCGGAAATGAGAGGGGAAAGAGGACGGGGACAACCTGCGCCGCCCTCTTCCTCACGGCGCGGAGGTATCTCACCATGAACATAGGGGATTCCAGGATTTACAGGATCAGGGACCGGCGCTGCGTCCCTCTCACGAGGGACCAGACGCTCGGGGAGCGAGAAGTGAGGGCCGGGAGAATGACGCCCGGCGAGGCGAGGGAGAGCGGCGCGGATACAGTCCTTCTTCAGTGCGTGGGGGCAAATCCCCGTGTCGAGCCGGTATTCCGCTCCGGCTCCGTCCGAAGGGGCGACTGCTTCCTGATCTGCTCCGACGGCTTCCGGAGAAGAATCTCCGATGAGGAGATCGCGGAGGTGATCCGCCGCGCGGGCGGCAGGGAGGACGGACGGGCACTTGACCTCGCGCTCAGGGAGCTCGCTGCGGCGGCGCTCTCGAGAGGCGAGCGCGACAACATGACCGCGGTCGCGGTCAGGGCGGAGGTGCTGTGAACGGCGGAGGTGCCGGGTTCGCCCGCAGTACCGGCCCGGAGGGGGAGGGGATCAGGTTCTGCCGGGAGGGCGATGTCGTCGGCGGACGCTACCGGGTCCAGAGGACGATCGCGAGGGGCGGGATGAGCGAGGTGTGCCTTGTCTGGGACCTGAAGCTCCGGACCCGCCGCGCCATGAAGACGGTCGGGCGCGAAGGGGCCGACGGGGGAAGGCTCTGCCGGAGGGGCCTTGCCGCGGAGATCTCTATCCTGCGCCGTCTCCGGCACCCCGGGCTCCCCGGGATTGTGGATGTGATCGAAGAGGACGACCGCCTGAGCGTCGTGATGGACTATATCGAGGGGGAGACGCTCCGGGATGTCGTCCGGAGGCGCGGGCCCCAGGACCAGGAGCTGGTCGCGAGGTGGGGAATCCGGCTCGCTGACGTGCTGGGGTTCCTCCACAGCCGGACGCCGCCGATCATCTACCGGGACATGAAGCCTGGAAATGTCATGCTCTGCCCCGACGGCCGGCTCGTGCTCTTCGACTTCGGGATCGCCAGGGAGTTCAAGGCCGAGAGCGGCTCGGACACGGTGTGTCTCGGTACGCCCGGCTATGCCGCCCCGGAACAGTTCGGCGGCAGGGGGCAGACCGACGAGAGAACGGATATCTACGGGCTCGGGATGACGCTGTACCATCTGGTGACAGGGCGGGATCCCTCGCTTCCTCCCTACGGCGCGGTTCCCATCCGCCGGATCGACCCGGGACTCTCCTCGGGACTCGAGGCGGTCATCGCGAAGTGCACCGCGGGAAACCCTGCGGACCGCTACCGGAACTGCGCGGAACTCGCCGCGGCGCTCCGGGATTACCGGCGGCTCGACGCGGAGTATCTCAGGCAGGAGCAGAGGAGGGTTAAGGTTTTCTCCGCCGCCCTCTGCGCGGGACTTGCACTCACAGTCTCCGGGGTGCTGTTCGGTGTGAAGGCGGGCGAGGCGAGACGGTCCGACTACGCAGGCGCGCTGCTCTCCGCCGGGGAACTCGCCGCGAGGAGCGTCGCCGCGGGACAGTTCGACCGGGAGGTCGTGGATCGGTGCATCGCGGCGATCAGCATAGATCCCTCCCGGGAGGAGGCCTGCCTGCAGCTGCTCGATTACTGCTCCGATCTCGGGGAGACGCAGGCGGCCCTCAGTGTGATCTGCCCGAAGATCGACTCGGGGGCAGCCGGGGGGCCGGGGACGGGGGAGCTGATCTACCGCGTCGCGGAGCTGTACTTCTCCGGAAATGAGGGCGACGCGGACTTCAGGAGGGACTACAGGAAGGCGGCCCGCTATTTTTCCATGCTTGACCCGAAGGCGTATCCCGGGGCCGGGGAGTGCGCGAAGATCGCCTCGGCGCTCGGGGTGTTCGGCAGGGAAGTCGACTGGGCGGGGGTCGCGGAGGCCTTAAGGGCATTTGCCGGCAGGTGCCGGAACAAGGCGCTCGGGACGAGGCGCGTGAGGGACCTCATCCTGGCGGCGGACGTCTGCGCCGTCAACCGGCATGAGTTCGAGCACATCGGGTTCGACGCCGTCGGATACGCCGGGGACCTGCTCCGCGGGGCGGCTTCCGACGCGGAACTGCTCGGCGGGGAGGGGACGGACGTGGGGGACCTGCCGCAGAAGATCTACGACAGGCTGTCGGAGCTCTGCCTTCTCCGTCCGGAGACGGCGGAGGAAGCCGCGGGCTGGTCCAGAAAGCTCGCGGGGAGCACCGGCGACAGGCAGCTGGTCAGGAAAGCGAAGATAAGGGAGGTGACGGCAATGACGATGACCGAAGACAGAGAGCTCGTTAAGAGCCTCTACGACATGCTGATCGAGGAATACCCGGAGGACGCGGACGCCTATCTCGGGTACTGCTCCTGGCTCATCGAGATCGGCGACACGGATTTCGCCGGAAGAATCTTCGAGACGGGCATGGAGAAGTGCGAGCTGTCCGGGGGCCCGGATTATGAGAAGATCCGGGCGAGGCTCGGGAAATGACTTTTGAAGCCGCCCGGACCGCGATGTACTCCTGCTTCACATGGGCGGCCGTCATGTTCGCGTTCTCGGCGGTCCTCTTTGTGAAGCTGGAGATCCGGGAGGCACTCCGGACGGTGAGGCGATGGCGGGGCCGTCCCCTGGCCGGCCGCGGAAGCAGGTACCGGATCGTGAGGCGGGTGATCGTAACACATGACGGGGAAGAGGCGGGGGACGGCGGCGGGGGAACCGCCCGCCTCGGCGGGGAGGAGGTGCGCGGATGAGAAAGAGGAATTCAAATCGCGGAAGGAAGACGGCCGGGACATGCTGCCGCGCCGCCATCCTGGCCCTGCTGCTCTTTGCGGCGGCGGAGGGGGGAGGAACTTCGGAACCGGTACAGGGCGCGGAGCCGGAGCCGGCCAGGGTTTCGTTCCTGACGGAGGCCCGGATGGCGGACGACGGAAACGCGTACTTAAGGGCCGACAACTGCGGAATCCGGGTCCTCTTCGAAGTGCCGGACTTCCGGGAGGACGGTGGGGAACCTCCCCTCTTCGAGGTCCGCATAGACGGCAGGGAGGACACGGCGAAAACCGCGGAGGAGACCGGCGCTCCCGGGATGCTCTCCGTCTGTTACCAGGCGTGGGAGGTTGCGGGGCTTCTCCCTGACGGCCCGCATGAGGTCGCCGTCGCGGCGGCGGAGCGGGACTGTGTCCCCATAGAGAATGAATGCCGGGGCGTGAGGCCGACGGCGGCCGGCGCCGAGTTTATCCTCGATACCACCGCCCCTGTCGCGGTGTTTTCCTCGGAATCGGGGAGCGCCGCGAGGCAGGGGATCATGGAGCCGGGGAGCCGGCACTACTACAACGCCGACTTCTCGGCCGCCGCGGAGATCCTGGACGAGTGGGCGGACGCGGGTGATTTCTCCCTGCTGCGCGGCTCCTGCTCGTCGGGGGAATATGACGCCTCGGCGGTGGAGATCCGGGACTGCGATGCCGCCATTCCGTTTTTTGAGGAGGGAGGCGCTTTTTTCGCGGCGGACAACGTCTCGGAGGACGGGGTGTACCGGTACAGGGTGGAGGGGACCGACAGGGCGGGGAACCCCGTCCGCTGCGCAGACGGATTTTTCGACGGCGGGTGGAGCTCCCACATCGTGAGGGATACGGCGGCTCCTTCGGGATTCGTGACAGTTCTCGAGAACGGTTCCGAGGTCTACCGGATGGATTCCTCCGGGCGGGTGAGCTTCTCCGAGCCCTACCGGGCGGTCCGGGAGCTCTCGGTTGAGTTCCGGTGCCCGGCGGAGGACGAGCACTCGCCCGTCCGGATTGAGGGGAGCGCGAAATTCCCGGACGGAGCGGAGGTCCGGACAGAGGACGGGGCTTTCCGCTTCGGGAACGCCGTCTGCCTCCCGGTCGGCGGACCGGGCGTGTTCCGGACAGAGGAGTTCTTCATGGAGGATCTCGCGGGAAATGTCACGGAAGGCAGGCCGTCCGACCCCATATACATGGACTGCGAGCCCCCGGAGATCCTCCTTCTCACCGAAGACGCCGAACCGGCTCTCTGTGCGGATGGGACTCCCCTCTACAGAGGGGAGGTCCCCGTACGGATCATTGTCGCCGACCCGGACGGGAGCGGGGGAACCGGGATCGGGGACGTCTGCCTGAGTGTCGCCGACGGCCCCTCGGAGGCCCCTTGCGAGGAATTCGTGCTTCACCGCGGAATCAGGAGGGCGTTCGAGGGAAATTACACAGAGGACGCGATGGAGATGCGTCTTGAGGATGGCATCACCGTCTCCCCGAACCACTACTCGGACTCGGTGAGGGTGAGGCTCGTGGTCCTCGACAACGCGGGAAATATGGACTCGGGGGAGATCACCTTCGGAATCGACGCGTATCCCCCGCGGATCGAGGTGGATTTCGGCGGGGACAGGGCCCGGAACGGCCTCTACTTCCCGGCGGGGAGGAGGGCTTCCGTGAGGGTGACGGAGCGGCATTTTTCACCGGAACTCATAGAGACGGGGCCGGGAAACGCCCTTCTTGCGGACTGGGAGAAGACGGGACCGGAGGAGTGGACCGGGTCGCTGGTCTGCGTGGAGGAGGGCGAGTACAGCATCGGCGTGACGGGGGCGGACCTTCTCGGAAACCCGGCTTACGGCGCGGTCTGTCTCGGGGAGGCCCCGGACCATTTCGTCGTGGACAGGACGCCCCCGGAGGTGAAGCTCTCGGCGGACAGCGGGGAGAGCGTCTGGGACGGCGCGGACAGCCGGTGTTTTCTGACGCGGGCGCGGATACTGACGATCGCGGCTGAGGATGAACATCCATCGGATGAGGCGGATCTTCGGGTCCTTCTGCCCGACGGGACGGAGCGGCAGTGCGTTCCCGGGAACGGCGCCTGTGAGATTGTCCTCGGGGAGGAGGGCAGCTACGATCTTCACGGGGCGGTGGCGGATCTCGCGGGAAACAGGACGGAGATCCGGGCCCGGTGGACGGTGGACCGGAGCGCCCCGGCGGTGTCATTTGCCGGAGTTGAGGAGAACGAGGCCTGTGTTTCCGTGCCCGCGGTCGACGTCCTTGTCGCCGACGGGTACCCGGACCCCGACAGCGTCCGGGCCGTGATCACCGGGGACCGGACGGGGAGGAGGACTCTGCCGCTGACACCGGAGGAGACGGAGGAGGGACTGCGTTTCCGCGCCGCGATCCCGGAGGAGGATGACTACTACAGGCTCACCTGCACCGCTTCCGACCTGGCCGGGCTTGAGGGGAGGGCGGAGACGGCGTTTTCGGTCAACCGGGGCGGGACGGAATTCGAGGCACTGTACCCGCCGGCCGGGGCGGTCCTCCGGGAGGCGGTGAGCCCGAGCGTCAGAATCGCGGACGTCGATCCCGTCACGGTCATCGGATTCAGGGTGAACGGAAGCGACGCCCCTTATACGAGGGACGGGGACGTCCTTTGTTATGACGGGGAGATCGCGGAGGACGGGAAGTACGCGGTGACGGTCGACACGGTGGACTCCGCCGGGCACGTCTGCTCGATGGAGCCGCTCGAGTTCCTCATCGACAGGACGCCCCCGGTCCTGACCTGCGTGACGGAGGGAGGGGGAAAAGAATCGCCGGACATCCTGGTCAGGCTTGTGTCCGATGATCCGGACGCGCGCTTTTCGCTGCTCGAACTGGACGGGACGAGTCTCACCGGGGAAGTCACGATGAGGGGCGGCCGCGCCGAGGTGGTCATCCCGGCCGAAAACCGGGGAAGGCACGTGCTGAGGGCCGTCGCTGTGGACCCCGCCGGGAACATGTCCCCGGAGAAGCGCGTGAACGTGACGGTTTCGGCCGGCGCGGACGGCAGGGCTCCGCTCCTTCTCCTTGCCGCGGCGTGCGCCGGGCTTCTCATCTGGAGGCGGAAGGCCCGCCAGTGCGGGACACCCGTGAAAACATCGAAATAACGGCGGGAAACCGTGCAGGAATATCTTGACTCCAAAACTCTCTTGCTTTATAATAATCGGGCGTGCCGCTGACACGCTCGCATTTTTATGCGAAAAAGTAGAAGTGAACAGCCGAACGCCGCGTGAAGCGCGGACTTTGAAAAAGGAGGAAACATCAGGGAATGCCTACATTTAATCAGTTAGTCAGAAAAGGAAGAGAGACTTCTGTTAAGAAATCCAAGGCCCCGGCCCTTCAGAGTTCTTTCAACTCTCTGAGGAACCGCGCCGTGAAGGCCAGCTCTCCGCAGAAGCGCGGCGTCTGCACGGCAGTCAAGACCGCTACGCCGAAGAAGCCGAACTCCGCTCTGAGAAAGATCGCCAGAGTACGTCTCTCCAACGGAATTGAAGTGACATCCTATATCCCGGGCGAAGGCCACAACCTTCAGGAGCACAGCGTCGTCATGATCCGCGGCGGCCGTGTCAAGGACCTTCCGGGTACCAGATATCACATCATCCGC
>CACYEN010000065.1 GCA_902773435.1 uncultured Lachnospiraceae bacterium
GAGCATCAGCGCATACAGGTACCAGCTGGCATGCGGCACCCACTGCTCGGCCCAGCGCCAGTTGTCCACGATCTCCGGGTTGTCCGTAGGCTTCATGATGAACTCGATCCCGTCCTCGTCGTCGATGCCGCCCGTGATGCCGTTGACAATTCCTCCGGGCGCGCTGATAAAGTCGTACTTGTTCTCGAAGAAGTAATCGATATTCCGGTGTCCGGCGCCTTCCAGCATGCAGGTATCGAAAGGATTGAGCCCGAGCACCCAGTTGATCTGGTTGTCCGCGTACACGCACAGTGCTTTCGCGAGCTCCGGATCCGAGGTGTACCACGCCGTATACCTGGCGGCTGCGGAAAGAGACAGTATGCGCGCGTTGTCTCCCTGCCACCAGGGCGAAAGCTCCGTCTTGTGCGGGAAGAAGAACTGCTTCCTTCTGGTCCCGTCGGCGTGCTGGCAGTACATCCTCGCGTACCCGAAAGGATTCTCGACTTCGCCGGTGATCCGGAGGGCAAACCGCATCACCTTCTCCGCGAGCTCAACCGCAGCGCCGCGTCTTTCCCTGTCGTTCTCTATCCCGCAGTAATTCAGCAGCGCGACGATAGGAGTTCCCTCGTCGGAGGCGGAGAAATACGGGCGGTCCCCGTCATCCACGGCAAGATATCCTTTCTCCCCGTCAACGGCGACAAAACGCTTCCGCATGTCCTCCGCGAGCGCCCTCGCCCTTAACAGGAAGCCAACCTCCCCGGAGGACTTGTACAGCTCCACCGCGGCGTCCAGCGCCGTGAAGGTGTCCACCAGATTCCATCTGCCGTCGTTGGTGAATTCCGTGTTGTGCTCCTCAAGGAACAGATAGGAACGCCTCGCCGCATCCAGGAACTCCATCCCGCTGTACTCTGCCGCCGGATAGGGGTATCTTGCCGCAGCGGCAAGCGCGGCAATGGCATAACCGCCTCCCGCGCGGAACGAGGACTCATAATCCTCGTCGGTCACTGCCTCATTCTTCGTCTTGTCCGCGGCAAATTTCCAGGAAGCGCTTCGGTACTCGAAACCGACTGACCGGTTCTTCTCCGTAGGTTCATACGCGTTGCGCCTTCCGGGTCCGTACTTATAGAAGGATCCCCTCTCCGTGCGTAGTCTCATCAGCCAGTTGGCGCCGTAGGTTGCCTCATCCAGGAGCCTGCGCGCGAAGATGCTGTACCAGGGAGAGGTATTCTCCTTAAGGAGATCAAGCATGCGGTAAAACACAAACGCGGAGAACGACGCTTCCTGGGGATTGAACCAGGTGCCGTGGGACAGGAGGGTCAGGTGAACGCCCACATCCCCGGTTGCGTCAAACCATCCGCCGTGTATGTCCACGGTTCCCTCCCTCGGACCCCGGAAGCCGATCCTTCTGTCCTTCTCTTCCCACTCGCCGGTCGCCCGTTGTCCTTTAAAGTAATAAACCACCGAGGAAATCGTCGAAAACTCGATCACCGAGCCGTAGATCTGGAATACCGTCGATTCCACCGGCCCTTCTTCCGTTTTTACACGGAGATAATAATAATCGCTGTAGTTCTTATCCGCGTTGGGGCAGAACTCCGAGAAATCCATGACCCAGAAGTCGCCCTTGTTCCAGTGCGCGACCGGGCCGCTTTGGGAGAGCTCTCCGCAGAACTCCTCTTCGCCGGTGGAGTCATTCACCACGGCAAATCCCAGCGGGACAACCGGCTCTGTGGCCTGCAATATGGCACGTTTGCTGCAAAGGCTGTCATAACCGATGTTGTTGATCAATATCCTTTTCATGTCGCCAACTCCTATCAGAATTGTTTTTTCACCGCCTGCGGCCATGTGCTGCGGGTCTTCCGCAGGGATAGATGAGCCGGAAACGGCGATTCTGCGAAAGCCGCAGCCATATCCGTTTCTTACAGACAATTATACTCCAGAGCTTAAGGGAACTCATCCGAGGCCGGTTCGGAAACCGCTTTATCCGGACTATAATAGATGTAAGCTGCGAAGCTTTGTATCGCATGCACGGGCAGACCTGCCCGGGGGGATAGAATGGAACAGTTACTGACAAGTTTTACAGATCGGTCCATAGAGCTGCTTGGGGATAATCTGACCGGGATCTATCTGCACGGCTCCGCAGCCATGGGATGCTTTAATCCGGCAAAAAGCGATATTGACCTTATTACTGTGGTCAGGGGGCCGGTGTCCCCGGCGGTCAGGCGCGCATACATGGATATGGTGACAGAGCTCAGCTCCGCCGGGCCTGCGAAGGGGATCGAGATGAGCGTCGTCACGCAGGATGTCTGCAGGCCGTTTGTATATCCCACACCCTTTATTCTGCACTTTTCCGTGGCTCACCTTGAGTGGTACAGAAATGATCCCGACGGTTACATCCGGAAAATGAGAGGTGCAGACAAGGACCTCGCAGCTCATTTTACGGTGATAAAGAAAAGAGGCCGGTGCCTGTACGGGGCACCGGCTGACGCTGTTTTTGCCGAAGTTCCTGTCCGGGATTACATTGACTCCATTTGGAACGATGTTGCCGATGCGGAGGAGGAGATCGCCGGCAATCCGATGTATCTGATACTGAATCTTGCCAGGGTTCTTGCCTATATCCGGACAAAACTCGTCCTCTCCAAGAAGGAAGGCGGCGAATGGGCTCTGGGCAGTCTTCCGGAAGTGTATCATCCGCTGATACGGGAGGCCCTTGGAGAGTATGCCGGCAGCACGGAAATTTCCTATGATACAGCCGCGGCCAGGGAATACGCCGCATACATGCTTGGGCAGATCTCCGAAGCCCTTAAGTGAAATCCCCTATTTCGCCGAGCATTTTCCCGATGCTGTGATATCTCCCCGAATAGACGACCGGATCGAGTTTTGTCAGATCCACATCAAAGATA
>CACYEN010000066.1 GCA_902773435.1 uncultured Lachnospiraceae bacterium
CGGTATTGAAAAGGCAGATGTATTCCTGCCGGACCTACTGGAGCTCGATCGACTGCGAGTCGACAACGGCGCCGGATCCGCGCTTCAGCTTGTTCAGGGCCTTCGTGATCTTCGTGGTCGTGCTCTTCACGCTGTCGAGCGACATATTGTGGTTCAGGGAATTGATGATGCTCGCGAGATACTTGTACATATTCGCCGTCTCGTAATAGGGTTTCTTCAGGATCTCGACGGGGCGGTAGCAGAGGTTCGTCGTGATGAGCTTCGTGAAGTATCCCTTCGCGTAGTAGTCGTCGAATTTGTCGAAGCCCTCCGTAAAGAGCCCGAACGTCGTGCAGATGAAGATCCTGTTCGCGCCGCGCTCCTTGATCTTCCGGCATACGTCGAGCATGGACCCCCCTGAGGAGATCATGTCGTCGATGATGACGCAGTCCTTTCCCCTGACCGAGTCGCCGAGGAATTCGTGGGCGACGATCGGGTTCTTGCCGTCGACAATCCTGGAGTAGTCCCGCCGCTTGTAGAACATGCCGATGTCGGCGCCGAGGATGCTCGAGAAGTAGACGGCCCGGTTCATGGCTCCCTCGTCGGGGCTGATCACCATAAAATGGCCGCTGTCGAATTTCAGGTCGGGCGCGCACTTGAGCAGGGCGCGGAGAAACTGGTAGGTCGGCATGAAATTGTCGAAGCCGCTTCTCGGGATGGATGTCCTCACTCTCGGGTCGTGGGCGTCGAACGTGATGATCTCGGAGACGCCGTAATTCTTCAGCTCGACGAGAGCCATCGCGGCATCGAGCGATTCGCGCCCGGAGCGCTTGTGCTGCCTGCTCTCGTAGAGAAACGGCATCACGACGCTGATCCTGTGTGCCTTGCCGTTGGCGGCGGATATGATCCGCTTCAGATCCTGAAAATGGTTGTCGGGGGACATGTGGTTGACGCGGCCGCAAACCTTGTAGGTGACGCTGTAATTCATGACGTCCGCGAGGATATAGAGATCCGTTCCTCTTACGGACTCGTTGAGGATGGCCCGGCCCTCTCCGGTTCCGAATCTTGAGAGTCTCGTGTCCAGGAGATAGGTGGGTTCGATGTAGCCCATGACCGATTCAGCGGAATGATCGCGCGACGCGATGCCGCGGCGCATCTTGACAAGACTGGAGTCAACCTGCTTGGCGATCGGACGGCTGCCTTCGATATATGCGATCTTCAGGGGTGCGACAGGCAGCATTCTCTCATTCTTTTCCGACTCAGACATTGTTATCCTCCGTATGCTGTAAGGCTGAAAATAATTATACCATTTGGGGTTTCTTCCTTCAAGAACCACGCCGCGGTTTACAAAAAATCGGAAAATTGTTATGATTGTCGGGATAGTCGGGGCCGCCCGCGAACATGATACAGGCAGGAAGCGGGGGTTCCATTGGGAGGGTCATGGGTTCTTCGGGTCACAGAATCAGGACGGTGGATGAGGACAGCATCGCGTATGAGCTGGGGGTGCTCCCCGGCATGAGCGTCGTCTCCGTCAACGGGCATGAGATAGAGGATATCTTTGACTACCGGTTCCTGATGCAGGACACGCACGTGGACGTGCTGATCCGCGAGGAGAGCGGAGAGGAGACCCTGCTTGAGATCGACAAGGACGAGGACGAGGACTTCGGCGTCAGCTTTGACAGTTCGCTGATGGACAGTTACCGGTCCTGCAGCAACCACTGTATATTCTGCTTCATCGACCAGATGCCGCCGGGGATGAGGAAGACCCTGTATTTTAAGGACGATGACTCCCGGCTCTCTTTCCTGCAGGGCAACTATGTGACGCTCACGAACATGAGCGGGAGGGACATAGACCGGATTATCCGCTACCGGATGGAGCCGATCAACATCTCGGTCCAGACGACGAACCCGGAGCTCCGGGCCAGGATGCTGCACAACCGGTTCGCCGGGGATCTACTCGGGAAGATGCGGCGGCTGAAGGACGCGCATATCGCCATGAACGGCCAGATCGTGCTCTGCAGGGGCTGGAACGACGGCCCCGAGCTCGAGCGCTCCATACGCGACCTGACGGCCTTTCTGCCGGAGATGCAGAGCGTGTCCGTCGTGCCCGTCGGGCTCAGCCGGTACAGGGAAGGGCTCACGCCGCTTGAACCGTTCACGAGGGAGGACGCCTGCGAGGTGATCGATATGATCGAGCGCTGGCAGGTGAAGATCATGAAGGAGATGGCCGCATCCTGGCATGGACAGCAGGACGGTCCGGTGCCCGACTTCGCGCAGGGCGCGCCGAGACATTTTATCCACGCCTCCGACGAGTGGTATATCCTGGCCGGGAGGGAGCTGCCCGAAAAAGAGAGATACGACGGGTTCGTCCAGTATGAGAACGGCGTCGGCATGCTGAGGCTCCTCGAGGACGAGACGAATCGGGCAATCAGCGATCTCGCCGGTGAACGAGGGGAGATCGGCGATCTTCCCCGCGGGCGGAAGCGGGTCGTCACATCCGCGACCGGCATTCTCGCGGCCCCCTACATCCGGGAACTCGCGCGCAGGATCTGCGGCGCATTTCCGGGAAATGAAGTCCGGGTCCGCGCGATCCGCAATGACTTTTTCGGTGAGAGGATCACCGTCGCCGGTCTGATCACCGGCGGAGACCTGATCGCCCAGCTTAAGGGGCAGGAGATCGGCGATGAGCTTCTCATCCCCGTCACCATGCTGAAGCGGGACGAGAGGGTATTTCTGGACGATGTGACCGTTGAGGACGTCGGGAGGGAACTCGGCGTCCCCGTCAGGGTCGTACAGGATTCCGGGGAGGACCTGGTAAGAGCAGTGATCGGGCTTGAGCCCGTGAAAGAAGAAGGAAGACAGAGCTATGAGCAGACCGATAGTGGCGATTGTTGGGAGGCCTAACGTTGGGAAGTCGACGCTTTTCAACGCGCTGGCCGGCAAGAACATCTCGATCATCAAGGATACGCCCGGCGTCACGCGCGACCGGATCTATGCGGACGTGGACTGGTCGGGGTATCATTTTACGATGATCGATACGGGCGGAATCGAACCCGAATCGTCGGATGTGATCCTGAAGCAGATGAGGGAACAGGCGCAGATCGCGATCGAAACCGCCGACGTCATCGTCTTCATGGTCGATCTTCGGAGCGGTCTCCAGGACGCGGACGGCAAGGTCGCGGACATGCTGAGAAAGTCGCGCAAACCCGTGGTCCTCTGCGTCAACGCCGTCGACAACTACGTGAAGCAGTCGCCCTACATCTATGAGTTCTGCGAGCTCGGCATCGGGGACCCGATTCCGATCTCGGCCGCCAACAAGCAGGGAATCGGGGATCTTCTCGACGAGGTGACCCGCTACTTCTCCGACGAGCTGGATGACCGGGAGGAGAGCGACATCCCGAAGATCGCGGTCGTAGGCAAGCCGAACGTCGGCAAGTCGAGCATCGTCAACCGACTGCTCGGCGAGAACAGGCTGATCGTCTCCGATATCGCCGGGACGACGAGGGACGCGATCGACACGCCCGTCAGGTGGAACGGCAGGGAGTACGTGCTGATCGACACCGCCGGGCTGCGCCGAAAGAGCCGCGTGAAGGAGGAACTCGAGCGCTACACTGTGATCAGGACGGTGACCGCGGTTGAGCGGGCTGACGTCACGGTCATCGTGATCGACGCCGTCGAGGGCATCTCCGAACAGGACGCAAAGATCGCCGGGATCGCCCACGAGAGGGGAAAGGGGATCGTGATCGCGGTCAACAAGTGGGACGCGGTGCCGGACAAGCAGACCGGGACGACAAAGGAATTCGAGGCGGAGATCCGCCGCGTTCTCTCCTACCTGAGCTACGCGGAGATCGTATTCATCTCGGCGGAGACCGGGCAGAGGCTGGACAGGCTTCTCCGGACCGTTGACATGGTCCTGGAGAACCAGAACCGGAGAATCGCGACCGGCGTGCTCAACGAGATCATGACAGAGGCAGTCGCCCTCCAGTCGCCCCCGACCGACAAGGGGAAGCGGCTGAAGCTCTACTACATCACGCAGGTGGCGGTCTGCCCGCCCACGTTCGTGATCTTCGTGAACTACAAGGAACTGATGCATTTTTCCTACGTCAGATATATTGAGAACCAGATCCGGCAGTCTTTCGCCTTCAGGGGCACATCCCTCAAGTTTATCATCAGGGAGAGATCCGAGAAGGACTCGACGACGATCGGCAGATAATAATAACAGTTTAAGGAGGCGGTTTACTGATGGTTCGCTTGATTGCTCTATTAATTGGATACGCGTTCGGTCTCATCCAGATGTCCTACTTCTACGGGAAACACGAGGGGATCGACATCAGGACGAAGGGATCCGGCAACGCCGGGACGACGAATGCCCTTCGGACGATGGGGCTCAAAGCCGGGGCGATCGTTATGGCCGGCGACATTGTGAAGTGTATCCTGGCCGTGGCGCTCGTCAGGCTGATTCTCGTCCCGTCCCACCGGGATATGGATTTCCTGCTCAGGGCCTACGCCGGGCTCGGCTGTATCCTCGGCCACAATTACCCGTTCTACATGGGATTCCGCGGGGGGAAGGGCGTCGCCTGCACGGCCGGATACATCAACTCGATCTCGCTTATCATGACGATAATCGGAAATGTCCTGTTTTTCTCGACGATCGCCATCACGCACTACGTGTCGCTCGGCAGCCTCTTTGTCGGGGCCATGCTCATGATCGGCTCCGTCGTGATGGGCGTCACAGGAAAGGCCGGCCTTGCGGGTCCTGCCCTGACGGAATTCTATATCGTCACGGCGGTGATCGTGGGACAGATGTTCTTCAGGCACCGGGGAAATATCCTCCGGCTCGTAAAGGGGGAGGAGAGGAAGACCTATATCTTTAAAAAGGGGGAACATAAGAGATGAGGATTGCGCTGATCGGATGCGGGGCATGGGCAATGGCCATCGCGTCACATCTGGCGAGAAAAGGATATGATGTAATGGTCTGGGCGCACTCGGAGGCGGAGGCCGAACGGCTCACCGCGGAGCGCTCGATCCCGAGGACGTTCCCGGGAATCCTCTTCCCGGAATCGATCCGCTACACCAATGACAGGGCCGAGGCGGTCAGGGACGCGGAGCTCATCGTGTTCGCGGTGGCGTCCCCGTTCACAAGGGCTACATGCGAAGCCTTCTCCGGGGTGATCGGGCAGGGAAGACGCGTCGTGACCGTCACGAAGGGGATCGAGGAGAATACGCTCATGACGCAGGTCCAGATCCTCGAATCCCTGCTTCCCGGGCGCGTGATCGGCGCGCTGTCCGGACCGACGCACGCGGAGGAGGTCGTGACGGGCCTTCCGACGACGATCGTATCCGCCTCGGAAGACCGCGGCATGGCGGAATTCGTGCAGGACGTCTTTATCAGCGAAAACTTCCGCGTCTACACCAGCCCCGATGTCCTCGGGGTCGAGCTCGGGGGATCCCTGAAGAACGTCATCGCGATCGCCGCCGGCATGGCGGACGGGATGGGATACGGCGACAATATCAAGGCCGCCCTGATCACGAGGGGAATCCATGAGATCGGCGGGCTTGCGCTGAAGATGGGCGCGAGGAGGGAGACGCTCCAGGGACTCTCCGGAATCGGGGACCTCATCGTCACCTGCGCCTCGATGCACTCGAGAAACCGTCAGGCCGGAATCCTGATCGGTCAGGGAAAGTCCATGGAGGAGGCGATGAAAGAGGTGGGCCAGGTCGTCGAGGGCGTCTACTCGGCAAAAGCGGCGCTCGCCCTTTCAAGAAAGTACGAGACGCCGCTTCCGATCACTGAAGAAGTCAACCATATTCTGTTTGACGGCAAGAACGCTCACGAAGCCCTGCGCGAGCTGATGCTGCGGGACCGGAAGATGGAGACGAGCTTTACTTCAGAAGATCTTCCGGAATGCTGGAGGAGCGGTAGTTCTCATTGAGAGCTTCGATCGCCGTCATCTCATTTTCATCGAGTTCAAAATCAAAGATCTGGCTGTTCTCGAGGAGCCGGTCATCCCTGACCGATTTCGGGATCACACAGCAGCCTTTCTGAAGAATCCACCGGAGTCCGACCTGAGCGGGACTCCGGTTATATTTTTCGGCGATGGCCGCCAGAACGTCCTTCTCGAGATAGGCGCCCCTGGCGAGCGGAGCCGCGGCCTGCACGACGATGCCGTTCTGCTGGCAGAACCTGCGGATGCCGTCCTGGACAAAGAGCGGGTGGTATTCGATCTGGTTGACCGCCGGAACAATACTGCCGTGCTCGAGTATCTCGTCGAGCTGGTATTCGTCGAAATTCGATACGCCGATCGCCCTGGCTCTTCCGGAACGGAAGATATCCTCCAGAGCCATCCAGGTGTCAAGATAGCAGCCGGGCACGGGCCAGTGGATCAGGTAGAGATCGACGTATTCGAGCCCGAGGCGGTCCAGCGACCTGGAGAACGCGCTCTCGATGCTGCCGATCCTCTGGGCGTTGTTCCAGATCTTCGTCGTGATGAACAGCTCCTCGCGCGGAACGGGGCAGGAGGCGATCGCGCCGCCGAGCCCGTCCTCGTTCTTATAAGAGGAAGCGGTGTCGAAGAGACGGTATCCCATGGTGACCGCAGACCGGAAAGCCGAACTGAGCTCATTTCCGACAGCGGTTTTATATAGCCCCAGACCGAGCCTCGGCATCTCATGCCCAGTGTTCAGCTGAATAGTTTTCTCCATAGTACCTCCCCGATGAATTTTCAAAGGTACTGAAATTTTACCACACAAATATGAAGCATGACATAAGTAAATGTTATAAATCTGTTAATGACAGGGCACGGCAGGAGCCTCGGCATTTTTTGTGATTTACTAAAACGGCGCGATGCATTAAAATATGCACTGACATGTAGAGTAGGAAACATGCGTGAAGTGCCGCGCGTATGGGAGGTTGACCGCGGACGAAGGCCGTTATCCGGCCGCGATGTGTTTCCGCATCCGCTGCAGGCCGGAGAAGGATTATCTCCGTTTTTTACTGCGGCAGGCGAAAAGGAGATGGTCCGATGAAACGAAACCGGTCTCTTGTTCTTGTCTGCGCAGGGGTTCTGATTGCCCTGAACGTCATACTGACAAGACTCGTATCAATTCCAGTGGGACAGATTCTGAGAATTACGGTCGGCCAGGTCCCGGTGATCCTGGCGGGCGTGTGGTTCGGCCCCGTGATCGGGGGAATCACCGGCGCTGCCGGCGACCTGATCGGCTGCGCTGTCAGCGGCTACGTCCCGAATCCCTTTATCTCGCTGTCCGCGGCGCTCATGGGCGTCATTCCGGGGCTCTTCAGGAACTACATAAGGAGCGGCGCCGGAGGCCCCCGGAGATTCGCCCGCATTCTCGCGGTCGTGGGTCCCGCGATGCTGCTGACGTCGCAGGGATTTACCGTGCTAGGCCTTCACCTCGTGTACGGCGTGCCGTTTCGGGCGGCATGGGTCACGAGGCTCCCGCAGACCGCGTTCTTATGCGTCATCAACTCCCTGCTCTGCGAGACGATCCTGAGCCGGGTGCGCCTGCCCGGATCACTCGGGAACGCGGGGAGGTCCGCGGGAATCCCGAAATCCGATGAATCCAGAGACTGACCGCCGGGCGGTCACAACTCACTGCGGTCATACCGGGGTATATATTTATGAAGAATTATGAATCAGAAACAGTAAGAGGCGTTGTCGGGGCGGGCGGCCCCGCCGACGGGAGAGATCCGTGCGGGGAGATTCTGAGGGCCGCGGAAGAGGCGATCCTGGCCGCCGCGGCGATCGCAGAACTTAAGGCCGATATCCCGGGATGCGATGTGCCCGTGGAGGAGAGCCCCGGTACGGACGGGGAGGAGGACGAAACCGGAAGCTGCCGCGGGGCGGGAAGGTGTGTCGGTCTTCTCGAGCTGTGCGGGGAACTCATCGACACCCTCGGTTCCCCCGGAACAGGGCCGGGGCCGGGAGAGAAGGCCGCTTCAGCCGCGCTCATCCTCGGGGCGGCCGGAGCCCTGTACTCAGCCGTCTACCGGTATACTGCCGCGATGGAGGACCCCGGGGAGAGACGAAGACGGAATGCCGGAGCCCTCGGGATCTACACGCCCCTCGTGAAGAGGGGAAAGCGGATTTATGAGCGCTTTCTCGAAGAGGAAATATACGCTGAAGCACTTCGCTGAGAGCTGGTCCCCGGTCTCCCGAAAGCCCGTCCGGGAAAAAACATCTTGCAAAACAGCTACATAAATGTTAAATTAGTGTTAAGAAATTTTAGCAAAGGTGTTTGAGGACGTTTTGAAAGGAATGTTATGAAAAGGTTTTTCATTTTCTGGGGACTGATTCTTACTGTGGTCCTTTCATCGATTTCCGTCTCGGCAGATAAGAACAAGGTATCCAGCATCAGGGCGAACAGAAAGTTCTCCAACGGCTACTATGTCCTGATTCCGCAGTGCGCGCCGACAAGGGCGCTCACGATCAGAAATGACTCCACGGCGGCGAACGCGTCGGTCGTATCGGCGAAGTATACGGGAAAGGCGAGCCAGATCTTCTACCTCAACAGGAGAAGCGACGGCACCTACACGCTCAAGAACAAGAATTCCCGCCTCTATCTCGGCATCAAGGGCCAGTCGACCAAAAGCGGGGCAGTCGTCCGTCAGAGGTCGTTTACCGGCGGCAATTACCAGAGATGGTATATCTTTAAGTACCACGATTACTACATGATCCAGTCCACGATCTCCAGGAACCTCCTGGCGGTCAGGAACAGCTCGTCCCTCAACAACGCGCCGGTCCGTATCCAGAGCCTGCACTACGGCATGAAGGGCGAACACTGGATCCTCAGGAGGTTCTCCGGAAATTCCTCCGCCGGGTCGGACAGGGAGGAGACGATCCCGCATGTCTACGAGTACTCCTCGAAGACGGGTATGAGCGCCGAGGACTACAAGGTCCTCAACAACATTATAGGAGCGGTCGAGACCGGAGGACAGGTCTACGGCCAGAGGGATTACGCCGACTACACGCCTCCCTACGCGAATACAAGCAATGAGCACACCTGCACGCTGGGATGGGGCGCGTTCTACGGCGAGGAGGCCCAGTACCTCGTATCCCAGATTCTGAAGAAGGATCCGACGACATTCAAGAAGATCGACAGCAAGGGCCTGATTCAGGCCGCCCTCAAGAAGAACTGGGTGTCCACGAGATGGAAGCCGAACGCGACGGAGAAAAACCTGCTCATCAAGCTGATCACGACCAAGACCGGCAAGGCGATCCAGGACGCGATGGTCACTTCTCTCATGAAGCAGTTCGTCAGCTCCTGCAATGCCGAGTATACGACGAATACCTGGGCGACGATGATGTACTGCCAGATCCGTCACCTCGGCGGTAAGAGCGGAGCCGACAGGATCTTCCAGCGCTGTAAGGCGAAGAAGAGCTACACGCTCGACACGATCATGTGGGCGTTGAAGAAGGACCAGGCGGACACGTCGAGCAGCTACCAGGTCGGTGATTCGATCTTCTGGTCACGGCACAAGAAATGCTGTGAGTTTATCCAGAAATATGCATAAATCCTAAATAATGAATTCATTGACAGCACTCTACGTCATCGGGGCCATCCTCGTCCTGCTCTTCGCGGCAGCGGCGGTAAGGGGACGGTCCGATGAGAAGAACAGAATAAAGGAGAATGCGGAACGCAGCTGGGGCAGTCGTCTGACCCGGCTGTTTTCTGCTGAGCAGATATCATCGGTCCGGGCTTACTCCGACGGGCCTGGAAGGTCCGGAGGCGGAGAGGATACCGCGATCGACGACATCACCGCGGGAGATCTCGACCTGGACCTGGTTTTCGCCGAGGCATGCCGAACATACTCCGCGCCGGGCGACGAAGTCCTCTACTCACAGCTCAGGAATCCTCTCACCGATCCGGGCGCCCTCGCTTCGCGCCGGGCGCTGATCACGCTCTTCAGGGATGATCCGGACCTTCGCCTGAAGGCAGCCGGCATTCTGAGCCGGACAGGGCGCCTCCGGTCCGCCTCATACTACCAGGCGGTCAGCGGTCTTTCAGAGGCGGAGCCGATCCGAAAGGGTTCCTATATTTTTCTGTCCGCCGCGACTGTCGCGCTTCTTGCCCTTCTGTTCTTCTTCCCGCTGCCGGCGATCCTGCTCCTTATACCCGTTCTCTTCCTGGACTTTCGCGTCCACATCTCCATGAGGGAGAAGACGGGACCTTATCTCATGGGATTCCAGGCTGTCTTAAGGATGCTGCGCACGGCCGACGCGTTCTGCGCCGTAAGGACGGACAGCCCCGAATTCAAGGAGATCGTCGGGAGACTGAGGAGAAGAAGAGAAACATTTTCGAGGTTCAGGAGAGGGACGTTCCTCGTTATGACCGGCGGATACGTCGGGACGGGATTTTCGGACGCGCTCATCGAGAACCTCAACATGTTTTTCCACCTGGACCTGATCCGCTTTAACGGCATGCTGGCCGGGATCAGGGAGCACGCGGCCGACGCGGAGGGGCTCATCTCCGATATCGGCGCGCTGGACGCAGCGATTTCGGCGGCCTCTTACGAGGCTTCTCTGCCGCACACGTGTGAACCGGAGTTTTCTCCCGCGCCCGGGTCCGGCGGGGGAGTATTTCTCGCGGAGGATCTCTATCACCCGCTGCTTCCGGATCCCGTCGCGAATTCGATCCGGGCGGAGAGCCAGATTCTTATCACGGGGTCCAACGCCTCGGGAAAGTCCACGTTCATGAAGAGCGCCGCGCTCGCGGCCATCCTTGCCCAGTCCTTCGGATTCGCGCCGGCCCGCGTTTACCGGGCCCCCATGTACAGGATCGTGACGTCGATGGCTCTCAGGGACAACATGATGGGTGGCGAGAGCTATTTTGCCGTCGAGATCCGTTCTCTTCTCAGGATCTGGAAGAAAGCGGAGGAGGAGGGGCTTCCCGTCCTCGCGGTCATCGACGAAGTCCTGAGGGGAACCAACACGGTTGAGAGAATTGCCGCTTCCTCGCAGATCCTCAGCGAACTCGCCGGGAAGAACATCAGATTCTTTGCCGCCACGCACGACATCGAACTTGCCGTCATGCTGGACGGCACCTGCAGGAACCTGCATTTCGACGAGACCTGCGTGGACGGCGACATCCGGTTCGACTACAGGATCCGCGAGGGAAGAGCAGAGGGAAGAAACGCTATCCGCCTGCTCCGGTCCGCGGGATTTGGCGGGGAGACGGCTGACCGGGCCGAGGCGAGAGCGGCATATTTTGAGAAGACGGGGGAGTGGAAGCTGTGAAAGTGACGATCTACACGGACGGCTCGGCGAAGGGGAATCCTGACGGACCCGGCGGCTATGGGGCCGTGCTGCTCTATGAGGACACGAAGGGGACTGTCCACAGGCGTGAGCTCTCCCGCGGGTATGAGAAGACGACGAACAACCGCATGGAGCTCATGGCCGCCATCGCCGGACTTGAGGCGCTGAACCGCCCCTGTGAGGTGGACCTCTTCTCCGACTCGAAGTATCTCGTGGATGCCTTCAACAGCGGCTGGATTGATTCCTGGCAGAAGAAGGGCTGGAAGAAGTCCGACGGAAAGCCCGTTCTCAACATCGACCTCTGGGAGCGGCTGCTCTCGGCCGCGAAGCCCCACCGCGTCAACTGGATCTGGGTGAAGGGACACAGCGGAAATCCAGAAAATGAGCGCTGTGACAGGCTTGCGACCGACGCTGCCGACGAATTCAGGAAGTAGCCGGTCCATCTTGTAATTGACAGGTGAACTGTGCTATATTACATGATTGACAGCCGCACTACCCCTCCCGCGAACCGCGGGGGATGCCGGCACAACTCATTTTGGAGGTCAGTTGTGGAGAAATACGGAGTAAATCAGCTCAGAAAGATGTTTCTTGACTTCATGGAGAGCAAAGGCTGCCTCGTGAAGAATTCATTTTCGCTTGTCCCGCACAATGACGACAGCGTCCTGCTCATCAACGCGGGAATGACGCCGCTCAAGCCGTATTTTACGGGAGCGGAGGTCCCGCCGAGGCGCAGGATGGCTACCTGTCAGAAGTGCATCCGCACCGGGGACATCGACAATGTCGGCCATACCGCGCGTCACGGCACATTTTTCGAGATGCTCGGCAATTTCTCCTTCGGCGACTACTTCAAGAGAGAGGCGCTGAACTGGACGTGGGAATTTCTGACGGAGACCGTCGGGCTCGCTCCGGACCGGCTCTATCCGTCCGTGTATCTCGACGACGACGAGGCATACGACATCTGGCACAAGGAGATCGGCATTCCGGAGGACCGCATCTACCGCTTCGGCAAGGAGGATAACTTCTGGGAGCACGGTGCCGGTCCCTGCGGGCCGTGTTCGGAGGTCTACTACGACAGAGGGGAGCAGTACGGGTGCGGAAAGCCCGACTGCGCACCGGGCTGTGACTGCGACCGCTACATGGAGATCTGGAACGACGTCTTCACACAGTTCGAAAATGACGGCAACGGCAACTACACCCCGCTCGCCCAGAAGAACATCGACACCGGAATGGGCCTCGAGCGGCTCGCCGTCGCGGTCCAGGACGTGGATTCCATGTTCGATATCGACACCATTCTCGCCCTGAGAAACAAGGTCTGCGAGGTCGCCGGCGTCGAGTACATGAAGGACAGGGACACCGATGTCTCAGTCAGAATTATCACGGACCACATCAGGTCGGCGACGTTCATGATCTCCGACGGCATCACCCCCTCGAACGAGGGCAGGGGATACGTCCTCCGGAGACTGATCCGCCGTGCGGCGCGCCACGGCCGCAAGCTCGGCATCTCCGGCACGTTCCTCGCCGATCTCGCCAAGACCGTCGCGGACACGTCGAGGGAGGGCTATCCAGAGCTCGAGGAGAAGTTCCGCTTCATCCACGACGTCATCGCCGCCGAGGAAGCCGCTTTCGGCAAGACGATCGACCAGGGACTCGGTATCCTCGCCGCGCGCGAAGCTGAGATGAAGAAGGAGGGGACGGAGATTCTCTCCGGTGAGAAGGCGTTTGAACTCTACGACACCTACGGATTCCCGCTCGACCTGACGAAGGATATTCTCGGTGAGAAGGGGCTGAAGGTCGACGAGGAGGGCTTCGAGGCCTGCATGCAGGAGCAGAGGCAGAGGGCGAAAGCAGCCCGCGCGAAGTCCAATTACATGGGAGCGAGAGCCACCGTGTACGACGACATCGACTCCGGAGTGACCACCCGCTTCACAGGCTATGAGACCACGGAGGGGGATTCGGAGATCCTCGTCCTCACATCGAAGATCGACGACGAAAAATACGGAGAGATCGTGAGCGCGCTCGCCGACGGAGACGAGGGCACCGTGATTACGGCCGAGACGCCCTTCTACGCGACGATGGGCGGCCAGGTAGGGGACACGGGCGTCATCTCCACGGAATTCGGAAAGTTCGAGGTCCGCGAGACGATCCCGCTCCGCGGGGGGAAGACCGGTCACGTCGGCAGAGTCACGGATGGGACGATCCGGACCGGGGACAAGGCACATCTCAAAGTCGATGAGACGAGGCATGACACCGAGAAGAATCACAGCGCGACCCACCTTCTCCAGAAGGCGCTTCAGACCGTGCTCGGCGACCACGTGCAGCAGAAGGGATCCTACGTCGATCCCCACCGCCTGAGGTTCGACTTCGTCCACTTCAAGCCGATGACGCCCGCGGAGATCGCGGAGGTCGAGAGGATTGTAAACGAAAAGATCGGAGAGGCCATCGCGGTCCGCACGGACGTGATGTCGATCGAAGAGGCGAAGAAGACCGGAGCCATGGCCCTCTTCGGAGAGAAGTACGGAGAGAGCGTCCGCGTCGTCTCGATCGGAGATTTCTCAAAGGAATTCTGCGGCGGCACGCACGTCAGGGAGACCGGAGAAATCCGCGCGTTCAAGATTCTCGGCGAATCGGGCATCGCGGCCGGCGTCAGGCGTATCGAGGCCCTCACCGGGTCCGCGGTATTCGAGTACTACAGGCAGCAGGAGAGCGAGCTCGCCGAGGCCGCCAGGCTTCTGAAGACGACCCCGGCGGAGGTGAGCCTGAGAATCAGGCATCTCATGGACGAGCTTCGCGCAGCGAATTCGGAGGTCGAGTCACTGCGCGCGAAGGCAGCGCAGGCGAGTATGGGAGACGCCGGCGCCGAAGCGGAGGAGAAGAACGGCATCAGGGTTCTCGCGAAGAAGCTCGACGGCGTGGACCTGAATGATATGAGAAATCTCGGGGACACGCTGAAGGAGCAGCTCGGGGATTCCATCGTGATCCTCGCCTCTGTCTCTGAGGGCAAGGTGAACTTCATGGCTACCGCCACGGACGCGGCTGTTAAGGCCGGAGCCCACGCCGGAAATATCGTCAAGGCCGCGGCAAAGGTCTGCGGAGGCGGCGGAGGCGGAAGGCCGAACATGGCGCAGGCCGGCGGAAAGGACGTCTCGAAGATCGACGAGGCCCTGGCCGAGGCCAGGTCGACGGCTCTTTCCCAGATCTGAGCGGGGGACGATATCCCGCCGAAAAAGGCGTTGACGAACCGGCAGTCATATGTGTATAATGTTTGATGTTTGAAAAATACCCCGTTAAGGTAAGGGGGAGGTGAAATCAGCAGATGGCAAATGTTATTGTCAAAGAGGGCGAATCTCTCGACAGCGCGTTAAGAAGATTTAAGCGCAGCTGTGCGAAGGCAGGCATCCAGCAGGAGATCCGTAAGCGCGAACATTACGAGAAACCGTCGGTCCGCCGCAAGAAGAAATCCGAAGCAGCCCGCAAGAGAAAGTACAACTGATAGAGTATAGTCCTTTATGCCCCGGCTTCATGTCGGGGCATTATTACGCTAAAAGATGAAGAATTCCCGCTTTTCCTCAACGGAATACAGGCTCTTTACGGACCGTATATCTCACGATATGGTCCTTCTTCTCATTGGGGACCTGCATGAGACCACCTACGGGGATCACAATGCCGATCTGGTCCGGGCCTGCGCGGATGTGAAGCCGGATCTCATTCTCTGCCCCGGGGATATGCTGACAGCGGGATGTCCCGAAAGGATGCATATCCCGGTGGACCTCCTGGCCGCGCTCGCCGGGTCCGCGCCCGTGTTCATGTCCCCCGGCAATCACGAGACGAAAATCCGCGCGTTTCCCGGAATTCACAGAAAATATATGCAGGCCCTTCGGAAGGCGGGGGTCCATATGCTGGCGAACAGAGGGGAGGAGTTCGCGGTCAGGGGAAACCGGATCTCGCTGACGGGCCTCGAGCTTCCTGTGAAGAAATACAGGAAGCTGCGTGTCCCCCGCCTCTCCGCGGAGGAACTGAAGGAACTCATCGGGGAAGTGCCGGAGGAGGGTTTCCGGATCCTTCTCGCCCACAATCCGGCATTTACAGCACGCTACCTCAGCTGGGGCGCGGATCTCACCGTGTGCGGCCACTACCACGGCGGCATCATGCGGCTCAGCGGGAACCGCTGCCTCGTAAGTCCCTACGGGCTTCCGTTTCCGAAGTACGGATACGGGCTCGTCGAGGAGGCGGGCTCCAGTGTCATCATCACCTCGGGACTCGGAGACCACGGCATGCCCCTTCGGATCAACGACCCCACGGAGATCGTCGTGATCCGCCTCAAAGCAAGGAGAACCCATGGCGCTTGAAGTTGAGCTGAAAGTATTCGACGGTCCGCTTGACCTGCTTCTCAGCCTGATAGAGAAAAATAAAATCAATATCTTCGACATCCCGATCGCGGAAATAACCGCCCAGTATCTCGAGTATGTCCGCAACATGCGGGAGGAGAGCCTCGACGTCATGAGCGAGTTCACGGTGATGGCGGCGGAACTCATCGCGATCAAGTGCAGGATGCTGCTGCCTAAGCAAGAGGACAGTGCCGAGGACGAGGGCGACCCCCGGGAAGAACTTGTCAGGAGGCTGCTTGAGTACAAGACGTTCCGCTACATGGCCGGGGAACTCAGAAACTGCATGGAGGAAGTGTCGGGAAGGGTGTTCAAGGACGACACGACCCCCGAGGAAGTCAGGAAGTTCAGGCCGGAGATAGATCCGTCGGAAGTCGTCGGCGATATAACGCTCGCGAAACTCAGGAAGATCTTTGAATCCGTCGTCCTGCGGCAGGCGGACAAGATCGACCCGATCCGCAGCCGGTTCGGAAGGATCGAGAGGGAGGACGTCTCCCTGCCCGACACGCTGGACAATGTCGCCGGATACGCGAAGAAGCACAGGAAGTTTTCTTTCAGGGAGCTGCTGACCTCGCGGAAGAGCAGGATGGAGATCGTCGTGACGTTCCTGGCCGTCCTTGAACTCATCAGCATCGGCTGTGTCAGGGCCGTTCAGGAAGGAATGGACGACGACATCGAGATTGAAAATGTCCCGGGGGCGGATTTCAGCAGTATCCGGGAGAAAATACGGGAATCCGGATTCAGCGAAGGGGAGGAAGACCATGAGGATTGAGTCCGCAATCGAAGCGATCCTGTTCACGACCGGGCGGGCCGTCACCCTCAGGGAACTGTCGGAGGCGTGCGGCACCGGTGAGGACGAGATGAGAGAGACCGTGAGGGCGATGGCGGAGCGCTGGAACTCCGAGGAGCGCGGCACAAATATCATCGAGCTTGACGACGCGTGGCAGATGTGCTCGAGGAAGGAATACTTCAGGGAGCTGATCGCGCTGGAGATCCATCCCGTGAAACCCCGCCTGACCGACGCCCTGCTCGAGACGCTGTCCGTCATCGCCTACAAACAGCCGGTTACGAAGGCGGAGATCGAGCACATCCGCGGGGTGAACAGCGACCACGCCGTCAACAGGCTGGTCGAGTACCACCTGGTCGATGAACTCGGACGGGCGAAGCAGCCGGGAAGGCCGATCCTGTTCGGCACGACCAGGGAATTTCTGCGCGTGTTCGGCGTCACGTCGAAGGAAACCCTACCGAAGATCAGTCCGGTGAGACTGGAAGATTTCCGGGAGGAAGCCGAGAGCGAGGCGGGGGAACAGGAGGGAACGGAGGTCGGCGAAACGAAGGTGGATATCTGATTTCGAAATTGTATTTATTTGAGTACAG
>CACYEN010000067.1 GCA_902773435.1 uncultured Lachnospiraceae bacterium
AAGGCCGTCAAGGAAATCAAAGCCGGTAAGATCGAGTACCGTCTCGACAAGAGCAACATCATCCATGTGCCGGTCGGCAAGGCTTCCTTCACGGAAGAGCAGATCGCCGAGAACTTCAAGGCCCTCATGGAAGCGCTTGTGAAGGCCCGTCCGTCGGCGGTGAAGGGCACCTACATGAGAAGCATCACGTTGGCTTCCACCATGGGCCCGGGCGTCAAGGTCAACCCGCTCAAGGTTCAGTGAGAAAAGCCCGTCAGGGGTTTCTGTTTTGAAAAATCCGCTCAGCGATGGGCGCGAATAATGGATTGACATCGGAACAAAACGGTGTTAATCTACATAAGCATCAAGCCGAAGACAGCAGGTGACCGCACTACGGTCGTAAGCCACGCGCCTGCCGAGGATTTGATTTTCTTTACCGGAGATCATATTCACGCCTCCCCTGTCTTTCGACGCGGGAGGCGTTTTCGGTTATATTACTGAAGAAGGAGGAAAAGAGTTCATGGCAAAGGTAGAACTGAAACAGCCGATCGTTCAGGAGATCGCGGACGCAGTCAGCGGCGCTCAGGCGGCAGTGCTCGTTCAGTACCTTGGACTCACGGTTGAGCAGGATACGGCTCTTCGCAAGGAACTTCGCGAAGCCGGCGTAAACTACAAGGTTTACAAGAATACCATGATGCACCGTGCGTTCGAAGGAACTGATTTCGCGCAGCTCGACAAGCACCTCGACGGCCCGAACGCTCTTGCTGTTTCCAAGGAAGATCCGATCGTCGCCGAGAGGATCCTCGCAAAGTACGCAAAGCAGTTCAAGTGCTTCAACATGGTCGCGGGCGTGGTCGAAGGCGCCTACGCTGACGAGGCGAAGCTGACAGAGATGGCGAACATCCCGTCCAGGGAAGCCCTTCTCGGAAGGCTCTTCGGCAGCATGCAGTCCCCGATTGCCAACTTCGCGCGCGTCGTCAAGCAGATCGCGGAGAAGGACGGAGCTCCGGCGGAAGCCGCTGCCCCCGCGGCGGAAGAAGCTCCCGCGGCGGAATAATCCGGCGCCTGCCCGGCAGGGCAGAGTTTTGTAAGATTTGATTTATCGGAAAATATAATTTTAAACGGAGGAAGTTACAATGGCTAAAATGTCTATTGAAGAGTTTATTGCAGCGATCAAAGAACTGACAGTCACCGAGCTCAACGACCTTGTCAAGGCCTGCGAGGAAGAATTCGGCGTTTCCGCGGCGGCGGGCGTTGTTGTTGCCGGACCGGCAGCGGCGGCTGAAGAAGTCGAAGAGAAGACC
Organism: uncultured Lachnospiraceae bacterium; assembly: GCA_902773435.1. Taxonomy (GTDB): domain Bacteria; phylum Bacillota; class Clostridia; order Lachnospirales; family Lachnospiraceae; genus Chordicoccus. The sequence goes on from CACYEN010000067.1 coordinate 1,284, forward strand.
GAGTTCGACGTCGAGCTTCAGGAAGCCGGCGCCTCCAAGGTCAAGGTCATCAAGATCGTCCGTGAAGTGACCGGCCTCGGCCTGAAGGAAGCCAAGGATCTGGTCGACTCCGCTCCGAAGGTTGTCAAGGAGCAGCTCGACAAGGAAGCGGCTGAGGATCTCAAGAAGAAGCTTGAGGAAGTCGGCGCGAAGGTCGCCCTTAAGTAATTCGGACCTCCATCGGAAGATACCCGGCGCCGGTTCCGCGATCATGCGGAACCGGCGCTGTTGTTTTGTCAATAGAAAAATTCTTACGTTTTTTTTACAAAAAGGCTTTGACTTCTTGAAAAGTCTGTGGTACAGTGGACAATGCACTATTATGGAGCAGTGTCTTTTTGCGCGCAAAAATTCAGATTCCGGTTTTGGCCGGCGGAAAAGACGTTTTCATAATAAATATTTAAATATACGGGGTGAAGTGTCGAATGGAGAAAAACAGAATTCGTCCTATTAAGTCCGGAAGGTCATTCCGAATGACCTATCAGAGACAGAAGGAAGTTCTCGAGATCCCGAACCTGATTGAGGTTCAGAAAAACTCCTACAACTGGTTTGTCACCGATGGCCTGAAGGAAATCTTCAATGACATTTCTCCTATCGAAGATTATTCTGACAAGCTGAGCCTCGAGTTCGTGGATTTCCAGCTCTGCAAGGACGAGGTCCAGTATCCGATCGAGGTCTGCAAGGAGCGCGACGCCAATTACGAGGCGCCCCTCAAAGTGACCGTCCGCCTTCATAATAAAGAGAACGGGGAGATCAAGGAGCATGAGGAATTCATGGGCCGCCTTCCCCTCATGACGGACACGGGCACGTTCATTATCAATGGCGCGGAGAGAGTCATCGTCAGCCAGCTGGTGCGCTCTCCCGGCATTTACTATGCCATCAATCATGACAAAATCGGCAAAAAGCTCTACTCCTGCACCGTGATCCCCAACCGCGGCGCCTGGCTCGAGTACGAGACCGACTCCAACGACGTCTTCTACGTCCGTGTCGACCGCACCAGAAAGGTGCCGATCACGGTCCTCATCCGCGCCCTCGGCGTCGGGACCAACGAGGAGATTCTCGAGATGTTCGGCGACGAGCCGAAGATTCTCGGCAGCTTCTCCAAGGACCCCGCGACCAATTACACCGAGGGTCTTCTTGAGCTGTACAAAAAGATCCGCCCGGGCGAACCGCTGGCGGTGGATTCCGCGATGCAGCAGGTCCAGAACCTCTTCTTCGACGCGAGACGCTACGATCTCGCCAAGGTCGGACGTTACAAATATAATAAGAAGCTCATGCTCCGCAACCGCATCCGCGGCTTCGAGCTGGCGGCGGACGTCGTCGACGAGTCGACGGGAGAGGTCCTCGCCTCGGCCGGCACCATCGTGACGCCGGAGATCGCGGACGAGATCCAGTTCGCGGGCGTTCCGTCCGTGTCTGTCCTCGCCACCTACAGGGACGACAAGGGCGAGGAGCAGAAGAAGGAAGTGAAGGTTCTCTCCTCCATGATGGTCGATATCGACAAGTGGATCGAGATGAGCGACGAGGAGAAGAAGGAGGCCGGCGTGACGGAGCTGGTCTATTATCCCGTGCTCAAGGAGATCCTGGACGAGGAGCTCTCCGACGAGGAGCTCGCCAAGACCATCAAGCGCCGGATCCATGAGCTGATCCCGAAGCACATCACGAAGGAGGATATCTTCGCCTCCATCAACTACAACATCCATCTCGAGTACGGCATCGGCAATGACGACGACATCGACCATCTGGGCAACCGCCGCATCCGCGCCGTCGGAGAGCTGCTCCAGAACCAGTTCCGGATCGGTCTGTCGAGACTGGAGAGGGTCGTGCGCGAGCGCATGCAGACGCTGGATACGGATTCCGTGTCTCCGCAGTCGCTGATCAACCCCAAGCCGGTCGTGGCGGCCATCAAGGAGTTCTTCGGTTCCTCCCAGCTGTCCCAGTTCATGGATCAGAACAATCCTCTGGGCGAGCTGAC
>CACYEN010000068.1 GCA_902773435.1 uncultured Lachnospiraceae bacterium
ACTGGATGCCGCACTGGAGATGTTTTCGCAAAACGGCTACGCGGGCACCAACATTCGGGAACTAAGCGCTTCCCTCGGGCTTGTAAAGTCCGGAATCTATAAGCATTTTGGGAGCAAGGAGGAGATCTGGAATACGCTTCTCGACAGGATGATCGCCTACTATGGGGAGCGATTCGGTTCAGCCAGGCACCTTCCTCCCGTGCCGGACTCACTGGAGGCGCTGGTGGACATGACGATGCGGATGGTGGGTCTCACGGTCCGCGACGAAAAAATTGTCATGATACGCAAGGTCCTCTCCGTTGAGCAGTTCCGGGACGACCGTGCCCGGGCACTCGCGACGGAACACTTTCTGACGGGCCTTACGGAGATGTTCACTGCGGTCTTCTCCGGTATGATGGAGAAGGGGCTCTTAAGACGCGATGATCCCGCAATGCTGGCCTTTGCCTACACCGCGCCGATCTCCGCGCTGATTCACCTCTGTGACCGGGAGCCGGAGAGAACCGACGAGGCGCTGGCGCGGATCGAGGAGTTCAGCAGGCATTTTGTCAGGACATACGGAGCGGCGGAGAAGGGGGAAAACCCCGGATGACTGCAGCGGAAAGACTGGATCAGATACGGGCGCCAAAACGGTGTTCCGTCAGAAGCGGGCTGATCTCCGCCGCGGGATGCCTTGCGACGGGCATTGTGCTCGGTGTTATTTCCAAGTGGCTGGATAATCTGGCCCTGGACGGTGCCATCCGGTGGCACAGATGGATCGAGGCTCTCGATCTCGGAAATTTCTTTTCCGACATCGCGATCTGGCTGCTGCTTGCGCTGCTGATTGCCGTCTTCAGCCCCTCGGCGCTGCGGGCGGCGCTGAATGTTTTCTGCTTTTTCGCGGGAATGTGCGTCGCGTACCATGTATATACCGCAGTGTTCAGCGGGTTTAATCCGTCATCCTACATGATGATCTGGTACGGGATCACATTGCTCTCGCCGGTCCCCGCCGTGCTCTGCTGGTACGCAAAAGGCACTGGCCCCGCAAGTATCCTCCTGGATATCGGAATCATTGCCGTATTCTTTTTGGCCTGTTTTGCCGTTGGTTTTTTCTACATTGATTTGAAAGGGATACTGTATCTGCCGGTTTTTTGCGGAGCAGCCGCGGTTCTTTACAGGGACGTCCGGCAGTTTATGATCTGCCTGCCGGCCGGGATTCTTCTGGCGTTCCTCGCGAATCCGGTATGGCCTTATCACTAGACCCGATGTGTGTATGTATTTCAGCCGGCAGTCAGAAAGAAGTGAGTGAAGGTGGTTGATTATGGATAAGTATATTGCATATTGCGGGCTTGACTGTGAGAGATGCGAAGCCCGTCTCGCAACCGTGAATAATGACGATTCCCTGAGGCAGAAGGTCGCGGCCGAGTGGTCGGAACTGAACGGCACAGAGATCACGCCGGAGATGATCAACTGCTCCGGCTGCCGGATCGAAGGTGTTAAAACGGTTTACTGCGATTCGCTGTGCCCGATTCGGCAGTGTGCCCTGAGCCGGGGTGTTGAAACCTGCGGAAGCTGCAGCGGGATGGACGGCTGCGAAAAGCTCGGCATGATCACCGGGAACAATCGGGACGCGCTGAGGAACCTGAAGGGATACTCCTTCATTTCCCTGCGCGACCGCCCTGAACTGAAAGACTCCGCGGCATCCTGGTTTCATGAGAAATGGGGTGTACCCAGGCAGGCCTATCTCGACTGCATGACGCCATATCTGAACCGGGAGACGGAATACGGCTGGTATCTGTGCCTTAGCGGCGGGCGAATCGTCGGAGGGCTGGGGGTCATCGACAACGACTTCCATGACCGCAAAGATCTGGCACCGAATGTCTGTGCGGTGTACACCGAGGAAGACTGCCGCGGCCAGGGAATCGCCGGGCAGCTGCTGGACATGGCAGTGGAGGAATTGCGCGCAAAGGGCATCACACCGCTGTACCTGGTCACGGACCACACCGGTTTTTATGAGCGCTACGGCTGGGAGTTCCTCTGCATGGTGCAGGGCGACGGTGAGCCGGAGATGACGAGGATGTATATTCACCGGTGAGTCCGGCATGACGCGATTCTCCGCTGTTCGCGGACCTGATGGAGGAAAGACTGTGAATACAAATGACTATATTATCCGTCCGGAAAGAACCGGGGACTACAGAGAAGTTGAGAATCTTGTCCGGGAGGCGTTCTGGAACGTATACCGTCCCGGCTGCAGCGAGCACTATGTGATCCATGTGCTCCGGGACGATCCCGCTTTTGTAAAGGAGCTGGATTTCGTGATGTGCCTCAGCGCGCGGGAGAATGATCCTTCTGATCATTCCACCGCGGAAGAGGGCGGCAGGCTGATCGGGCAGAACATGTTCATGAGGACGGTCATCGATGCGGATGACGGCAGGGTGATCCCCGTTCTGACCATGGGTCCCATCGGCATTTCCCCGGAGTACAAACGCCGGGGCTATGGGAAAAAGCTGCTGGATTACTCGCTTGAAAAAGCGGCGGAAATGGGCTTCGGGGCGGTACTCTTCGAGGGGAACATCGGTTTCTATGGAAAGAGCGGCTTTGACTATGCCCGCAGGTTCGGCATCCGCTACCACGATCTTCCGGAAGGCGCGGACGACTCCTTCTTCCTCTGCAGGGAGCTGATCCCCGGGTATCTCGCCGGCGTCACCGGCGTATATCAGACACCGCGGGGCTACTATGTGGACGATGCCGACGTGGAGGAATTCGACAGAGCGTTTCCCCAAAAAGTGAAGCTGAAGCTCCCCGGACAGATCTTCTGAAACGGGCAGCGAACAAAAAGCGGGATCCGGCGCATCCCGTGCGGTGAGCCGGCTCCCGCGCAAATACCTGAGGAAGCGAACCGAAATGAAATATACAAAAACAATCACACTGAAAGACGGAAGGACATGTACTCTTCGGAATGGCACGGGGCAGGACGGACAGAGCCTGCTGGATATCTTCATTCTGACTCATTCGCAGACAGACTACCTGCTTTCCTATCCGGACGAATGCACGATGACGGTGGAGCAGGAAGCGCAGTATTTGAATGAGAAAACGGAAAGCGAAAATGAGATCGAAATTATAGCGGTAATCGACGGGACCGTTGTCGGTTCGGCCGGGTTCGGCTGTGTCGGAAAAACAGACAAAGTAAGGCACAGGGCAGAGTTCGGCATCAGCGTAGACAAGGCGTACTGGGGTCTTGGAATCGGGAGGTCATTGACGGAGGCCTGTATCGAATGCGCCGCGGATGCGGGGTTTGTCCAGATGGAGCTGGAAGTAGTGGCGGATAACGAGAAAGCCATCGCCCTCTATGAGAGCGCCGGCTTCAGGGAATACGGGCGAAATCCAAAAGGCTTCCGTTCCCGGCTGAGCGGATGGCAGGAACTGGTGCTCATGCGTCTTGACCTGGAAGAAAAGGAGAACCGAAAATGAAGATCCTCGTACTGAACGGAAGTCCCAAGAAAGAGAGAAGCGACACCCTCTGCGTCACCCGCGCCTTCCTGGACGGAATGCGGGAGGCGGGGGAGCAGCAGGTGCACATTCTCGACGCCATTGATCAGCACGTTGAATACTGCACGGGCTGCTTTGCCTGTATGCACAATGGCGGAACGTGCATCCATGAAGACGATATGCGCGGTATTCTGGAGGAGATACTGGACAGCGACCTGTTGATCCTGAGCTTTCCGCTCTACTGCTATGGCATGCCTGCGCCCCTGAAAGCGATCATCGACCGCACCCTGCCGCTTTCGAGCATGGCGATGCAGAAGGTCGGGGACCGGTACGAGCATGTGGGGCAGGCGGATTTCTCGCGTCTGCGCTATCTGATGATCTGCGGCTGCGGATTCCCGAACAGCAGGCACAACTTTGAGCCGGCGGTGGCCCAGTTCAAACTCCTCTTCCCGGCGGGGCACACGATCATGACGGTTCCGGAGAGCCCGATGTTCAATGCGGCCGCGGCGGCGATCGTAACGGAGCCGAGGCTTCAGCTGGTGCGGCAGGCAGGGCGGCAGTACGCCGAAAAAGGAGAAATAGAGGCTTCTCTGCTGGCCGAGATCACATCCCCCATGATTCCCGAGGAGCAGTACGCCGCCATCGTAAACAGCGGCGTCTGATCCGGACATATGAGAAAGCAACATTTGCGCGGAACCGGAAGATCGCGGCGGCATTGGATTCAGGCCTGCGGAGGAGGTTTCATTGAACAGCACTTTTTATGAAATGATATTTAAGAGAAAGTCGTTTCATATCTTCAGAAATGTCGGCGGCGCGTCAATCGGTGAAGACGAACTTGGCGACATCAAGAACGCGTATTCGGAGTTTGTTCCCCTGGTTCCGGAAATCAGGACCGTCATTCGCATTATTCCGGAAGACCGGACCACCTGCAGACGGGGCGGGGAGTACTGCATACTGCTTTACAGCGAGAAGAAAGACGGGTATCTTCAGAACATAGGTTATCTCGGCGAGCAGCTCGATCTTTACCTTGTATCCCGGAACATCGGAACGCTCTGGTCCGGGATTGGCAAAACAGAAGAGAAGTCTTATGAGGGCATGGAGTTCGTCATTATGTTTTCCGTCCGGAAAATCCGTGATGACTCAAGATTCCGCAGGGATATGTTTAAGAGCAAAAGAAAGCGCGTCGAAGAGATATGGGAAGGTGAACAGATCCCGGGCGTGAGCGATATTGTGAGATTTGCTCCGAGCGCCTGTAATTCACAGCCGTGGTTTGTAAAGAACGATGGTGAGCTTTGGGTTTACAGATACAGGAAGCCCGGCAGAAGAGGGATCATGCCCGCGGATATGGTTTCGTTCTACAACCGCATTGATATCGGGATCTTCATCTGCTTCATGGACATCTGCCTTGAGCACAGCGGTATCGGATTTGAGAAGACACTTTATTCCGATGCCGGTAATGATGAAGAATATGTGCTGAATGCCAGATACAGGTTTGATCAATAGACAAGTCGTTTTCCGCCCGGTCAGGCCACAGGGAGGGACCATGGTTTATTACAGGGACAGCGAACTGGTGATCCGCGATATGGAGGAAGCGGATGCCCGGATCTTCACCGACGAAGAGATCGCGCAGGGATGGAATGCGGATATCTCCAAGTACCTGGCGAGACTTCAGGATCAGTCTGCCGGAAAATGTGTCTCACTGACCGCCGTATATAAAGGACTGCCTGCCGGATATGTGAATGTCTGCCTGACAAGCCTTGGCGGCGCGTTCAGCGGAAGAGGATTCCCCGGGATCGTTGATCTCGGCGTGCTGGAAAAATACCGGAGAAGGGGAATCGGCAGCAGGCTGATGGATGCCGCCGAAGAGATCGCCGGGCAGTATGCCGACACGGTCTGGCTTGGCGTCGGACTTCACAGCGGGTATGGAAGTGCCCAGCGGATGTATGTCAAACGGGGCTATATCCCGGACGGGACGGGCGTCTGGTACCGGGATCAGCCATGTGCGCAGTACGAAACAGAAATTGCGAATGACGATGAGCTCGTGCTCTTTCTCTCTAAGAGAATAGAGAGGCAGCCCTCGCGGAGTTAATGAACGAAGCTTTATGAGCCTGGAAGGATGCCGTGACCGGAAGCGGCGCAGGGTGAAGAAGGACAGAAGATGAGCGGCAGATTCAGTATACGAAGCCTCAGGCCGGATGAGAGGGGCCTTCTGAAGGTCTTTCTCTATGAGGCCATATTCATACCGGAGGGCGCGGCGCCCCCGCAAGAAGATATCGTAGAAAAGCCGGAGCTCCGGGTGTATACGGACGATTTCGGCGCCGGACACGGAGATAACTGCCTGGTCGCCGTCGACGGGGATAAAGCTGTCGGCGCGGTCTGGACAAGGATCATGAACGACTACGGCCACATAGACGATGAGACGCCGTCTTTCGCCATATCCCTGTACAGGGAATATCGGGGGCAGGGCATCGGAACCGCGCTGATGAAGGAAATGCTCTGTCTGCTCAAGGCGAAGGGATTTAAGCAAGCGTCGCTGGCGGTGCAGAAGGCAAATTACGCGGTGCGCATGTATGAGAAACTTGGTTTTCACACTGTCGGTGAAAATGATGAAGAATTCATCATGGTGTGTGAACTGTGAGTTTTGAAACCGTAAAGGAGGGATTCAAGATGAGTAAAAGTTTCAGCGCAAAAGTCTTATCTGACCTGCTTGAGTTGTTTGGCATGTACACAGAGAAAAACAGTGACCAGATGATTGCCGGGGCCCTGAGCAAAGGAGAAAAGCCGACTCCGCCGCCCAAAATGCTGAAGACCAGACACGAGGACAGTCAAAACGGCCGTGTATTCTATGCGAATGAGGAAAGTAACTCAAAAACCGTGGTGTTTTATATCCACGGCGGCGCGTATTTTATGGACTTTACCGTCTCCCACTGGAAGTTCCTGGAGACGCTGGTCAGGGAAGCGGACATACAGCTGATTGCGCCCGCGTACCGGCTTGTGCCTTTTGCGACTTACCGGGAAGCTTTTGATCTGATTGTTCCGCTGTACCGGGAATACTGCGAGAAACATCCGGATCGGAACATAGTACTGATGGGGGATTCTGCCGGAGGAGGCCTTTCGCTTGCCCTGACAGAACTCTTTAAGGCAGAGGGGATCCACCTGCCCGACCGGTTGATTCTGCTGTCCCCGTGGGTCGATGCGTCCATGGATAACGAAGAGATCAAAGATTACGAATCCGTGGATCCGTTCCTGAAAGTCAAGCCACTCTGTGATAGTGCCGAGTTGTGGAAAGGTGATCTTGACGTGCATGACTGGCATGTCAGTCCGATCTATGGGGACCTGAAAGGGATCCGAAATGTCACGGTGTTCGTGGGAACGGATGGAATCTTCTACCCCGATATCACGAAATTCTACGGGATGCTCGATGAGGATCCGTCAAACGAATTAATCGTAGGGGAAGAGATGAATCATGTCTATCCGCTGTTCCCGATCCCGGAAGCAAAACCCGCGAGGGATAAAATCATAAGCATCCTCTTATCCCTGGGATCCTGATAATAAGAGGCTGAGAGGCTGCTGACCGGCCTGACGAAGAACGAAAAGAAGAAAGCCGGGAGCAGGGAAAAACTGAAGCGCTTCTTTGAGATGGATGACGAGACCGCGAATCAGTTTATTTCCTGCTTCGAGAAGTTTGATCCTGTTTCCATCAGGAACGAGTATTATACGGACCTGCGCACCCATCTTCAGGACGACATTCATGTGGAACATACGAAGGTGCACTTCATCTATGCCGCCAGGATGGGCGGGAGATACCTGAAGCGATACAGGAAATACTTCCGCGACCCGGAGATCCGGGAATTCGATATGCAGCATGAACAGTGGCTTTTCGGAGGGGAGGAATTCGCCGTCCCCGTGCTGAAGGCAATCGACGAATTCATGGAAATCTGACGGCGGCAGGGATGCTGCGGCACTCCGGGCCGGATTTGGCCGGGCACGAAAACATCTGGTCGCAGCCGGATATGGCAAGGGAAATTCACAATAATATATCTGATCAACAGGAGGCTTGAAATGCGATTATTGGGAAATATCTGCTGGTTTATCTTCGGTGGCTGCATCAGCGGCCTGGCCTGGGTCTTTTCAGGCGCTTTGTGGTGCATTTCTATCATCGGTATTCCGTACGGACTGCAGTGCTTCAAGTTCGCGAAGATCTCATTCTGGCCATTTGGCAGACGGATTGAGTACGGAGGGGGAGCGGTTTCATTTCTGGTAAATGTGATCTGGTTCATCTTTAACGGCTGGTGGATGGCACTCGGCAACTTCCTGATCGGCTGTCTCTGGTGTGTCACGATTATCGGAATCCCGTTTGGCAGGCAGTTTTTCAAGATAGCGAAATTAGCATTGCGCCCGTTCGGGGCTTATATCGTGCGGGTTTGATGAGGCTTGCGGGGCGCTCAGCAAAGGAGTTGATTATCTGTGCGAAATTCACAACTGATCAACGGTGTGATGATTGACTGGGACAAGATAGATCCGGACAGTTATCTGCGGGACATCACTGCGATCAGCAGTGTGGAGAATATCGCGTTTGAGAATCCCGTCACGTTCTTTGTCGGCGAGAACGGCAGCGGCAAATCGACGCTGCTGGAGGCAATTGCCATTGCCTGTGGTTTCAATCCGGAAGGCGGGACGCGGAACTATAACTTCTCCACCTATGATTCCCACTCCGAACTATGCAATGCGGTCCGCCTGTCCCGTGGCGTCCGCCGTGCCGGATACGGTTATTTCCTTCGCGCGGAGAGCTTTTACAACGTCGCCACCAGGGAAGAGGAATACAGCCGGGGGCCGGGAGGAAGGCCGCAGCATTTTCATGAGAAATCACACGGGGAGAGTTTCCTGGCGCTGGTGCAGAACAGCTTCCGCACGGACGGAATCTATCTGCTGGATGAACCTGAGGCCGCACTTTCCCCGCAGCGGCAGCTGACACTTCTCATGGAGATCGACAGGTGCGTGAGAGAAGGTTCCCAGTTTATTATTGTGACACACTCTCCCATACTTCTCGGTTTGCCCGGGGCGGAGATCCTGAGCTTTGACGACGGTCCGATCCACCCATGTACCTATGAGGAGACAGAGAGTTACCGGGTGACATCCATGTTTATCAACAACAGGGAGCAGATCCTTCACCGGCTGTTCGACGAATGAGAGGTTGACATAAAACGGAGACCGTTGGCGCCCGGATGACAAAAAACGAAGCAGAATACTCAGTGGAAAAGGTAATTCCCATGATCAGACCAATCGTAAAAGATGTATTCTTTCTCGGACAGAAATCAGATCCGGCAGTAAAGCAGGACCTGTCTGCAGGACAGGATTTACAGGACACGCTCAGCGCAAACCGGGATCGATGCGTCGGAATGGCCGCAAACATGATCGGCATACGTAAACGGATCATTATTGTGAATATCGGCTTCATGGACCTGGTGATGTATAACCCGGTGCTCCTGAAGAAGGATACACCCTACGAAACAGAAGAGGGCTGTCTTTCTCTGGAAGGAGTTCGCAAAACGACCCGCTATCAGAATATTGAAGTGGAATATCTGGATGGAAGCTGGAAGAAGCACCGCCAGAAATTCTCCGGATGGACAGCCCAGATAGTTCTCCACGAGTTAGACCATCTTGAGGGTGTGATCATTTGAAAATGGGATAGAGCGCTGAGAGACAGTAAAGTCCGTAAAGACTGTAATTGCGGTCAATCCCGCCATGACGCACACGCCGGATCGGAAAAGGAAAGAAACGGATAATAAAAGGGAGAATAATACGGAGGCGGAGATCATAGATGAGGAGCGGGAGATCCGATAGAAATAAGAATACAAGCAAGTTCATCTCGCTGATCCTGCGCCATAAACCGGAGACGATCGGGATTACCCTCGACGAGCACGGATGGGCGGATGTGCGGGAGCTGATTGACGGCGTCAATCGGGCGGAAGGACAATCTCTGGATATGGAGGGCCTGGAGGAGATTGTCCGTTCTGACGAGAAGCAGCGCTACTCCTTCAATGAGGACCACACACTGATCAGGGCAAACCAGGGGCATTCCATACCGGTAGATGTGGAGCTGGAGGAGAAAATGCCGCCGGATATCCTCTGGCACGGCACCGGAGAGAAGTATGTCGCTTCGATTGACGCACAGGGGCTGATTCCGATGAGCCGGCTCTATGTGCATCTTTCTTCAGACAGGGAAACCGCGGTGAAGGTGGGCAGCCGGCACGGCAGGCCGGTCATTTATGAGATTGACTGCGGGAAGATGGCGACGGATGGATACCGGTTCTTTGAATCGGCCAATCATGTGTGGCTGACAAAGGAAGTGCCTGTAAAATATATGAGGAAAGAAAGATAAGACTGAAGATTGATTGCAGACAGGTGTTTCAACAGCTCGCGGCGGAGGAAGGATGCCATGCCGGATTTAGAAAACAGGATCGCTATCGTAACCGGGGCCAATTCCGGCATGGGAATGGCCACGGTGGAAGCGCTCAGTGATCAGGGAGCTACGGTGATCATGCTCTGCAGGAATGAAGAGAGAGGCAGGGCAGCAGTAGCCACGCTCACAAAAGAAAAGGAGCGGAAGCTCGACCTCATGATCTGCGACCTGGGAGACTTCGCGTCAATCCGCAGCTTTGTCCGCGGCGTGAAAGAGAAGTATCCGCGAGTCGATATCCTTGTGAACAATGCGGGATTTATCTCCCTTGACCGCCGGGAAACAAAGGACGGAATAGAGAGGCAGTTCGGGATCAATCATCTTGGCCATTTCCTGCTCACGACATTGCTTCTCGACCGGATGCCCGAAGGATCCAGGATCGTAAATGTCGCGTCCGGTGCTCACAAAGTGGGAAGGATCCATTTCGACGATATCAACCTGCAGCACGGATACAACGTCGTCAGGGCTTATTCCCAGAGCAAACTCGCGAATGTCCTGTTTACGAGAGAGCTGGCGGAGCGGCTGAGGGGCAGGGGTATCACGGTAAACTGCTGTCATCCCGGGGCCGTTGCCACCAATATGGGCGTCGACCGGGAGACCGGGTTCGGGAAGACGATTACGGGGCTGCTGAAACCGTTTTTCCTGACGCCTGCGGAAGGCGCGGCGACAGCCATATATCTCGCGACGGATGAAGCGGTCGGTCACATTTCCGGAGGATATTTTTACAAATGCCGGATCGCGGAGTCGTCGAAGCGGTCGAAGAGCAGAAAAACCGCCCGGAAACTGTTTCGGCTCAGTGCAGAGGTGGTACGGGAATGAATGCGAAGAGAGGCTGTGTGCCGGAGGATGAGCGGAATTTTTCCCCGGAAGCAATTCATACTATGAGGACAGCTTCCCGGCATATTCGTTATCTGATCAATGAAGGCTATGACCTGAAGCAGGCAGCAACTTTTGCCGGCAACCATTTCCTGCTGTCAGAGAGGCAGCGGCTGGCCGTTATGCGGAGCCTGGCGACTGACGAGCAGCTCGCCGGACGGCGAAGCCGGCAGGTGCCGATATCCGGTCTGGAGGGGCAGCAGGTCTGGATTGACGGATTCAATACGATCATCTCTCTGGAGGTCATGCTGAACGACGGGATCCTGCTTGCGTGTATGGACGGCACGGTGAGGGACCTGGCAGCGCTCAGGGGAACATACCGGCTGATTCCGGAGACCTCGGCAGCGGTCAGGCTGATGCTTCAGACCCTGGAGAGAGCCCGGGTCGGAAGAGCGGCCATCCTGCTTGACGAACCGGTGTCGAACTCCGGGCGGCTGAAGGCATTGATTGCCGATATCGGAGAGGAATTTTCGCCCGGTCTGGATATACAGATTCTGAGGGACGTGGACAGATCCTTATACGGCAGGGAGAATGTCATTACGTCTGATTCCGTGATCCTGGACCGCTGCGCCAGCTGGATCAATCTGGCCGCCCGGTGTGCGGAAGATATCGGGAAAACCGCCTTCCGGGTATGGGGCATGGAATGACAGGGAATCAACGGATATGGACCGGGGCGGAAGAAGACCCGGAACGGAGGAGGAGCCATGACTTATGAGGAAGCCGCGGAATCGATAACGCCCGGCCTGTATCGGCACTTCAAGGGGAATTATTACCGGGTGCTCTCGATCGCGCGGCACAGTGAAACAACGGAGCCGATGGTGGTTTATCAGGCCCTGTACGGAGATTTTGGCGTATGGGTCCGTCCGGCGGATATGTGGAATGAAACGGTGGAACGCGACGGGAAAGCAGCCGGGCGCTTCCGCCCCCTGAGCAGGACAGAGAGGGTCGCTTTCTACGAACAGATTTATGACGAAGTGCTCGGCACGCCGCATGAGGCATCCGCGTCCCGGGATGAGGTGGCGCTGAAAGTCAGGCTTCTTGATGAGTACTATACCTCCGGGGAATGGGAGCGCGATTATGAGGCAGATGAAGCGGGCCTGTTCCCGCCTGACCTGAAACGGGGCGTTTTGTCGCAGGATGGCCTTTATAATTTACTGACGGAGTGGCAGGCCGGGAATTGACGACAGAACATCATTTCTATCGCGATATTGCCCATACAGCCGCGCTGATCGCTGTAACCGCCGCAGACAGGACGGCCATCCACAGAACGGTCGCCGCGGCGGACTGGTTATGAACCCGGAAGAAAGGATACGGTCCGTCCACTTTTCTTTTTGCGTTCAGGTAAAGCATGGTAAGCCCATAGACCAGCGTGAGCACTGCCGGCAGCCAGATCAGGCTTCCGGGTGCATGCTCCTCGACAAGAATATAACCTGACGTGGAGATCACGGGACAGAGCACGTGATGATACAGCCCGTTTCCGGACCACAGAAGCTTTTTCGGATCCCCGCCCATAGGGATCAGTACGCAGGTGGTCACGAAGAAGGTCATGACGAGCATACAGGTGCTGATATAGCGGAGAACAGTCACGGGGTAAGGCTGCCCGAGAATCAGCAGCAGCGCGGCGGAAGCGGCTGCGGCCAGATTTGACAGCTGCGTGTAGAAGATGAGCGCAGCCCGCTTCCTGCCCGGGAGGCTGAGCGAGAAGCCGCGGATCTCCAGGAGCAGGATGACCAGGCACAGAATTCGCGCGGTCATTCCGCCATCTCCCTTAACGTATCCCCGGTCAGCCTATAGGTTGTCCATATATCCATGGGCGCCGCGCCGAGAGAGAGATAGAAATCGATGCTGGGCCGGTTCCAGTCAAGACACGCCCATTCCAGCCGGCCGCAGCCGCGCTCCACGGTGATTTGCGCAAGTCTTTTCAGGAGCGCTTTTCCGTACCCCTTTCCGCGGTATTCCGGAAGTACGAACAGATCCTCCAGGTAAATGCCGGCTCTTCCGAGAAACGTGGAGAAGTTGTGGAAGAATAAGGCAAATCCCACTTCCTTTCCGTCTTCACACGCAAACAGCACTTCCGCTTTCTTCTTTTCGAAAATCCATTCTCTCAGCAGGTCTTCGGTCGCGACGACCTGGTCCGACATATTTTCGTAGTCAGCCAGAGCCCTGATAAATGCGAGGATTACGCTGCAGTCATTTTCTTCCGCGTATCGGATAGTCATATCCCACCTCTCCTGTTTCCGGTTCGATAAAGGCTGCCCGTGTGGAGCAGCCCGGTCACATTTACTCTCTTTGCGGCGAATTCAGCATAAGGGATATTTCCGTGATGCGCAAGGTTCTGTTCAACATGATATAATAGTGAACTGTCAGGAAATTTGTGAGAACGGCTGCCAGTCTTCTTTCGGGATGCGGACCATGCGGCGCGGCCGGGCCTATGAGATCGGAGGAATTCGCTATGAAAGTTGTGATTGTGACAGGCGGAGCCCACGGAATCGGCAGGTGTATCGCCGACGAATTCAGGAAGACAGGCGCCGCCGTCTGTGTGATCGATAAGGCGGAGGGGGATCATTTTGTCGGAGATATCTCCGACAAGTCGGTTCTCGAGCGCTTTGTCTCGGAGGTTGCGGAGCGGTACGGGCATGTGGACTGCCTGATCAACAACGCGCTGCCGCTCATGAAGGGGATCAGCGACTGCTCCTATGAGGAGTTCCAGTACGCGCTCGCGGTCGGCGTGACGGCGCCGTTCTATCTGGCCAAGCTGTGCCTTCCGTATTTTGCGCCGGGCGCGTCGATCGTGAACATCTCTTCGTCCAGGGACCGGATGAGCCAGCCGGAGACCGAGAGCTATACTGCCGCCAAGGGCGGAATCTCGGCGCTGACACATGCGCTTGCGGTCAGCCTCGGCGGCCGCGTCAGGGTGAACTCCATCTCTCCGGGGTGGATCGACACCGAATATATGGAGTATTCGGGCCCGGACGCGGTCCAGCAGCCGGCCGGCCGCGTCGGGAATCCGATGGACATCGCGAACCTCGCGCTCTTTCTGTGCTCCGACAAGGCGGGATTCATCACGGGGGAGAACATCTGTGTCGACGGCGGCATGACGAAGCTCATGATCTACCACGGCGATCACGGGTGGTCGCTGAACCCATGACCGGAAGCCCTGTCCCGGCGCGTATCCGTGGAGGGGGCCGTCCGCTATCCGCTCCGCTGTTTCCGGGGACAGGAGACAGAAGAGCCTTGAGAAGGCGGACGAGGGTTGCTATAATTCCGTTTAAGCGGCTGCGGGCGGCAGACCCGGGTCGCCGCTGAAATCTGATAAGGGAGACTTAAGGACATGCCCGTCTTTGATTTTAAACATGAGCCTGAGGGCGCGCAGCAGGCGGTCTGCACCTACACGGTGTTCCAGTCGAACGGGAGGCAGGCATCGCCGGATAAACCGGTGCTCGTGCTGGACCGTTCCTCCGGCGACCTTCCGCACCACGCCTCCGGCCTGTTCACCAACCCCGCCAGGAGGACCTCCTTCGAGTTCGCCGGGGAAGACGGCGTGAGGCCGGTCGATATCCTGCGGATCGACGCCCGCTTTGTCAGCCTCCTGAAATGGCTCGGGGAAAACCACATCAGGGTGAGACTCTCGGGAGAAAACCGTCCCGACGGCTACGCCGTCTACCGCATCCGCGAGGTCGCGAGCGGCGGGGACACCCGCCTGTCGGCCGAGGACGGCTTCCTTCAGTTCATGATCGAGCGCCTGATGGCGTCGGACGCGCCGGAAGCGGAGGAGGAAGACGAGGACCGCGAGGAGACCGGGGACGACATGAAGCTGACGTCGCTCCAGAGCATCACAGATTTTCTGAGCTGCGCAGGCCGGACGCTGCCGGACAATATCAGGCTCTGGGCCAGGCGCAATCTCGCGGTCGCCCGCTCGAGCGAGGTGACGGCCGAGGAGCGCAGGCACGCGCAGAGAGCACTCTCGATCATGCTGAATATCCGCTGGAAGAACAGCTACTACGAGCGGATCGACCCGGAAGAGGCGCGCCGGATCCTGGACCAGGAGCTCTACGGCATGGAGTCGGTGAAGCAGCGGATCATCGAGACGGTCATCCAGATCAACCGCACCCACACGCTGCCCGCGTACGGGATCCTGCTGATCGGGCCCGCCGGAACCGGAAAGTCCCAGATCGCGTACGCCGTCTCCCGCATCCTGCGCCTGCCGTGGACGACGCTCGACATGAGCTCGATCAACGACCCGGGCCAGCTGACCGGGAGCTCAAGGATCTACACGAACGCGAAGCCCGGCATCATCATGGAGTCATTCTATGCCGCCGGGGAATCGAACCTCGTGTTTATCATCAACGAGCTGGACAAGGCGTCCAGCGGCAGGGGAAATGGAAGTCCCGCCGACGTGCTTCTCACACTGCTCGACAATCTCGGCTTCACCGACAACTATATGGAGTGCATGATCCCGACCTCGGGGGTCTACCCGATCGCGACCGCGAACGTCAGGGCGGATATCAGCGCCCCGCTTCTCTCGCGGTTTGCCGTGATCGAGATCCCGGATTATACCGTGGAGGAGAAAAAAGTCATTTTCAGGGATTTCGTCCTGCCGAAGATTCTCGGACGGATGCGCATGCGCAGGGAGGAGTGCGGGATCACGGAGGACGGCCTCGACGCCGTCATCCGGAAATGCGCGGGAACGACCGGGATCCGGGAACTCGAACAGGCCGCGGAACACCTGGCAGCGAACGCACTCTACCGCATCGAGACCGGTGAGACGGAATCGGTCCTCTATGACGCGGAGACGGCAGGGAGACTGTTCGGGGCGTGAGCCCCATAAAGATTGGATTTGTTATGGACAGAGAATATACATCGAGGGACCTCATGAGGGCGGCTCCCGCGGGCTGTGAGGGCTGCGGGGAGTGCTGCCGGGGAATGGGGGAGTCGGTCGTCCTCGATCCCTATGACGCGCACATGCTTGAAAACGGACTCGGCAGGCCGTTCGCCTCGCTCATAAACAGGGAGGTCGGACTCGCCGTCGGGAGAGGCCTCATCCTGCCGCACCTCCTGATGAAGGGGGAATGGGAGGCGTGCGGCTTTCTCGGGAGCGACGGCCGGTGCGGGATCCATGAATTCCGGCCCGGCATCTGCAGGCTGTACCCCCTCGCGAGGAGGTACGGGGAGAAGGGCGTCACGTATTTCGCACCGGAGGGGAACTGTCCGGGGAGGCCGAGAACCAAGGTCAGGGTCAGCCGCTGGCTTGGAATCCCGGATCTTTTGCACTACGAGGCGTTCAAGGCGGAGTGGTTCGCGTTCACGTCCCGGCTGCAGGAGGTCCTTGAAAATGAGGAGGATCCGAACGAGGAGAGGGAGATCAACCGGTTCGTGCTCGAAAACTGTTATCTCAGATCGACCGGGGAGGAAGACTTCTTCGCGGTTTTCGGGGAGAGGATGGAGCGGATCCGGCGGGTAGTGCGGTTCTGACATACTGCCCGGCGGGATCCGGCCGCGCCCCCGGTTTTTGAACTGTGCGGATACTCAGAAAGGATTTGTTACAGAGATGTCAATTGAGTTTACCTGTGACGGGCGCCTGCTTGACCGCATGAAGAGAAAGAAGCGGACGAATATCGTGGTGGAGGTCGCGACCAGCAGCACGTCGGATTTCGAGGTCTCGGAGATCTTTCTTCGGCTCTGCCGCGACGGCGATGTCCCCTACCTGACGTCGAAAAAACGCTACAGGGCTGTGGATTGCGGCGATTTCAAGGTGCTCCTTCCTCCCTACAAACTGGAGTACGACGAGCATGTCCGGTTCGGGCAGAAGAGAGTCCTCTTCCTTGAGATGATGACCTTCGAGGGGATCCGCCTCTAGGGGTGAAGGGAGCCCATAGATTTATTACATTCTTTTAGAAAATGACAAACAAAAGTAATAAATAAAATTATTGTTGTCCCTTTTACGGAATGTTATACTCTTCATTAGTGTAAAGCGCTGTTGTGTTTTGCGGGAAAAAATGGTAAAACGGGGAAGTACGATGAAATTTTATCCTGTCACGGAGGAGAAAGGGACCGGCTCCGCGCCGGACCTTGAGAGAGAGTACAGGGAAGCCCATTCCGTCGGAGCCGTCAGGGTCGGGGAGACAGTCCTGTTCGTGAAGGCCAGGCTGAAGAATTATTACATCCCCTACACTGACATCAGAAGATGCTTCAGGCGGGTCCAGCTTGTGCCCGCGAAGATGTGCTGCGGAAAGGGAGAGTTCCAGATCGAGAACCTGGTTCTTGAGGGGGACGCCGGCGAGCTTGCCCAGGTCCAGCTTCCGGGTACGAAGGCAGCCAGGCTCCTGATGGATGAGCTGAAGGTGAAGATGCCGGGGGTATCATTTTCATGTCCTCCGAAGGAACCGGAGGCTGAGCAGGCATGACGCGGCATGAGGTACTTGAGAAGGTCCTGAAATCCTTCAGGACCTATTACAATATCAACACATCAAACCCTGTCCCGGGATTCGCCGCCGAAGCGCTCTTCGAGCATCACGACGAGCAGTATTTCCTGGTGAAGCGCGCGAAGCTGTCCGAGTCGGACGCGAGGGAATTCGTCTATTTCGCGACTCCGGAGAGGCTGACGTCCTCTCTCCTCGAGGAACTGGACCGGAAGGCCTGGGAGGACGGGATGGCAAAGACGGATCCGAAACCGAACCACAGGAGTTCGGACGTCACGCTGATTGTGATCGCGGACAGGGTGGATCCGGAGGCGATCGCCTCCGCAAAAAAGCTGAAGCACGGGAAGAGCTACATGATGGGCCTCCGGGGCTACAGCAATTACCGTCTGGTTGTACATGATCTCTCTTCGGGCTTATCTGCCGCAAACCGCCTGGGCAGTGAGCTGAAGAAGACCATAGACAATATATGCGGCAGTCCGGATAAGAACTGAGAAATACCGTCATTTCTCTCTGGACAGATCCGGCTGCGGCAAAAAAAGCTTTATTTCTTCAAGAGTGGGAAAGGAGATCAAAACATGGCATTAGTTATCATTCTTGCCGCGATTGTTCTGCTTGTCATCGGTTACATCGTATACGGCGGATGGCTCGCAAAGCAGTGGGGCGTGGATCCGAACAGGAAGACGCCCGCGGTGACAATGGAGGATGGTGTGGACTATGTCGCAGCACCCCCCGCAGTTCTTATGGGACATCATTTTTCATCGATCGCCGGCGCGGGCCCGATCAACGGCCCGATTCAGGCGTCCGTATTCGGATGGCTGCCGGTATTCCTGTGGTGCGTCTTAGGCGGTATCTTCTTCGGCGGCCTGCAGGATTTCGGTTCTCTGTTCGCGTCGATCCGTCATGACGGAAAGTCGGTCGGCGAGATCATCAAGGACTCGATGGGAAAGAGGGCGAAGGTTCTGTTCATCATCTTCGCGCTGCTCGTTCTGATTCTTGTTATCGCCTCGTTCGTCAACGTCGTTGCGGGTACGTTCTTTACGGCCGCGGACGCGGGCCAGGCGGGATTCGTCCTGCACCCGAATAACAACCAGACGACGGCGATGGTCTCGGTTCTCTTTATTATCCTCGCGATCATCTACGGTATCCTGACCAATAAGATGGGCCTCAAGACGGGTCCGGCGACGATCATCGGCATCATCGGCATCATCGCGGCACTCGCGATCGGCCTCAACGTCGGTATCGCGATCGGCAGAGTGGCATGGATCATCATCATCGGCATCTATATCGCGGTCGCGTCCCTGATCCCCGTCTGGATCATGCTGCAGCCCCGTGATTATCTGTCGAGCTTCCTGCTTTACGCGATGATGGGCGTCGCGATCGTCGGTATCTTCTATGCGACATTTTCAAAGAGCGCGACATTCCAGCTTCCGGCATTCACCGGTTGGACAACCGGCATCGGGCCGCTCTTCCCGGCCCTGTTCATCACGGTCGCCTGCGGCGCCTGCTCCGGTTTCCATTCGCTGATCTCGACGGGCACGTCTTCCAAGCAGCTCGCCAGTGAGGCGCATGCCCAGGCAATCGGTTACGGCTCCATGCTGATCGAGTCCGCGCTCGGCGTCATCTCCCTGATCGCCGTCGGTATGATTTCTACCGGATATTCGGCTGAACTCGGATCTCCGGCGACGGCTTTCGCGGCCGGTATCGCCGCCATGTTCCACGGAAATTCCGTGATCAAGGCGCTGCTCACACTGGCTGTCTCCGTCTTCGCCCTGACGTCCCTCGACACGGGAACACGTCTCAGCCGCTTCATGTTCGGCGAGCTCTTCCTGCATGAGGACGAAGCGACATGGCAGGACGCGAAGGGAATCCGCAAGTGTCTCGCTCATCCGCTCGTCGGAACAGCTTTCATGGTCATCATCGGCTGTATTCTCGGCGGACTCAGCCTCTCCCAGATCTGGGGCCTCTTCGGAGCTGCCAACCAGCTTCTCGCGGGTATCGCGCTGATGGCGGTCTGCGCATGGCTCGGTGAGGTCGGCAAGAACAACAAGATGTTCTTCATCCCGATGATCTTCATGCTTGCGGCGACGCTCACACAGCTGGTCATCACGATTCAGAAGAAGCTTGCCATCATCGGCGCCGAGAACTATGACGCCGCGGCTTCCGGCCCGCTCTGGGGCCACTGGTTCCAGCTGGTCTTTGCGGCTGCGATGGTGGTTCTGGCAGTGATCCTCGTCATCGAGGGAATCGGTACATTCAGAAGACAGGCTGCCAAGGCCTGATCCGAAGGAGGAGCCTTCAGGATCGGTTGATCTTAATAGCAACATGATAACAGAGGACGGTCATGACCGCGTGTTCAGCGGTTGTGACCGTCTTTTTATGTCCCCAAAGCCGTTCCTTTTTCTGAATATATGCTCTATAATTGGAGCATACCCTTAAGGTAAGGGAATACACAGACAAGAGGAGGCTTATATGAAGAACTATTTTGATCTCAGTGGACAGGTCGCCATCGTGACAGGCTGCTCAACCGGCCTCGGCGTACAGATGGCCAAAGCGCTTGCCAATCAGGGAGCGAACATCGTCGCCGTCGCCCGCCGGCAGAACCTCATCGACGAGGTGGCTGCCGAGATCGCTTCGGAATACGGCGTGGAGACGCTGGCCGTCCGCTGCGACATCACGGACACGGACGGAGTCGAGTCGATGGTCGACGCTGTTCTTGAAAAGTTCGGCAGGATCGACATCCTTATCAACAACGCGGGCACAGGTGCCGTCGCCCCCGCCGAAGATATCACCGACGAGCAGTTCGGCAACGAGATGGACATCGACCTGTTCGGTTCCTTCCGTGTCGCGCGCGCGGTCGCGAAGAAGGCCATGATCGGCGCGAAGTACGGCCGCATCATCAACATCGCGTCCATGTACGGCCTTGTCGGAAACAAGATCGCGGGCTCCGCCCCCTACCACGCGGCGAAGGGCGGCGTGGTCAATCTGACCCGCGCGCTCGCGGCGGAGTGGGGCAAGTACGGCATCACCGTGAATTCGATCTGCCCGGGCTACTTCTATACGGATCTCACCCGCGACACGCTGAACTCCGATTTCTTCCAGCAGAACGCGAAGACGATGATTCCCGAGGAGAGATACGGCGAAACCGGCGAGCTTGACAGCGCGGCGATCTTCCTCGCGTCCCCGTCCTCGAGCTACGTCACGGGCGTGAACCTGCCGGTGGACGGCGGATATACCGCGATGTGACGGAAGAGAGGGGGCTGCCTTCGGACCGGGCTTCCGTTGAAATCCAGGGATCGGGAAAGTGAAGGGAAAAAATGCTGACAGAGGAAAAGAAAGCCAGAATAGCGGAGAAGTGGAAATCTTACAGGGAGAGCAGCAGCAGGAAGCGAAAAAAGCTGCGGGACCACACATTCGCGTTCTTCGTTGAATATGATTCGGGCGTGGAGGATGCTTTCCGCTTTCGCCTGGACGACAGCGAGACAGTTGTCGGCCTGGGATATGCGGGCCCCCGCGCACATGATTTTGTCAGTATCGTCACCGGCCTGAAAGAGAAAGACCTGAAGAGGGTTGGCTATCTCTACGAACCCGGAGAGTCTGATCTCCTGTTCTCCAGGCGGAAGGACAATATCTACATCGAGCTGCCGCATATGGAAGACGGTTTCTTCCTGAGATACAGTTACTTCGTGGAGAAGATCATGGAAGGATACAACCGGCCTGCCCCTGCGAAATAAAGACGGAATTAAGAAGAAAAAAGAAAGAAGAGATCCGGCCGGACGGCCGGATCTCTTCTTTGAAGATCAGTAATTTCTTTATGATCAGTAACCTCTTTGTGTTCCCGCGCAGCTTAAGCCGCCATGTGGGTCTCGCCCTCTCCGAACCTGACGGTCACAGACCCTGTCTGATAACTCTTCTCATCGCCGAAGGCGTTCTCGCTCTCCCTGCTGATCGTCAGCCTCGCGGAATCTCCGGGCTCGTAATTGGCGAGCGCCTGCTTGAGTTCCTCGACGGAGGAGATGTCCATTCCGTCGATCGCGGTGATGATGTCGCCTTCCTGGATTCCGGCTTTGTCCGCCGGCTTGCCTTCCTCGACCTCAATGACGTAGACGCCGTTCGGGATCAGGTAGGATGCCTGGTATTCCTCAGTGATTGTGGCAACCGTGACGCCGAGACGGACGCCGTCTTCGTCGCCGCTCGCGGATTCCGGAACCCTGCCGTTGGCAATGTCCGTGAGAATCGGCTCGGCAGTGTCGATCGGGATCGCGTAGCCCATGCCCTCAATCAGGGTGCCGGCGTCTTTGGCGGAGTTGATACCAATGAGCTCACCTTTCAGGTTGAGAAGCGCGCCGCCGGAGTTGCCCGGGTTGATGGACGCGTCTGTCTGGATCATTTCCTGTGTTTCCACTGCCTGTCCCATCTCGCCATTGGACGTGACTGTACGTCCGAGCGCGCTCACGATGCCCGAGGAAGCGGACTGGCCGTAGCCGAGCGCGTTGCCGATCGCGACGACCGACTGTCCGACTTCGAGCTCCGAGGAGGAGCCGAACGGGAGCACGGTGATTGCCTCGAGTGTGGAGTCCTCAAGCTCATCCTTCGGGATTTTGATTACCGCCAGGTCGCGGCTCTCGTCGCTGCCGACAAGTTCCGCCGGGGCGGCGCTGTCGTCGATGAACGCCACGGAGAGTTCCGTCGCGCCGCTCACGACGTGCGCGTTCGTGGCAACCAGGATGCTGTCGTCCGTCATGCCGACGATCACGCCCGATCCCATGCTGACGCTCTCCCTCGTCTGCGGCTCGCTGCCGTAGTCGCCGAAGAAATCATCGTATCCGTGTCCGAAACCGAAGCCGAAACCGAAGTAGGAGAACGGGTCTCCCTGGAAATAGTTCCTGACTTCTTCGACTGACTTGTTGGTGATGGCGACCATTGCCGGCATCGCGGCCTTACATACTTCCTGGATGGTCATGTCCTCGGTCGCCGTGGATTCCGAGCCGAGCTTCTCGATCACGGTGTTCTCCACCTCCGCCTCGACGGCTGCCTCTGTCTCAGGGATGTTGTTCTCCGCGTCCTCCGCGCTTGTGATCACTCCCGCGCCGAGCGCGCCGATCATCGCCGTCATTGCTGCAACCAAACCGAATTTTTTCCATTTATTCATGATACTGCCTCCTTTAACAGTTTATTTAACTGTGTTTTCATCCGCCGCCGGTCTTCCGGCTGTCCGGTCCGCCGGGGATCGTTTATCTCCCTGCGATGATTCTATTTTTACGGCATAATTGTGGAAAAAATGTGTTTCGAAATTGACTTATCTGTGTCAGGCAAATACGGGCGGGCGCATCTCTTGCCGACACGGAAATCATGGTGTATGATAGATGGAAACTTTTGATCTGTGGGGGTTTACGTGACTGATGACGAATCGTATTCTTCTGATATATAACGCGATAGCCGGAAGAGGACAGTTTCTGCACTACCTGCCGGGCGTGATCGACCTGTTCACGAAGGCCGGTTTTGCGGTCGAGGTCTATCCCACCCAGGCGCCGGGGGACGCCGGGAGGAAGATCGCGTCCCTGACGGAGGACTATTACATGATCGTTCCCGCCGGAGGGGACGGAACGCTGGACGACATCGTCACCGCGATGGTGAGATCCGGCAAGAATATCCCGCTCGGCTATATCCCGGTCGGGTCGACGAACGATTTCGCGGTGAGCCTCGGAATTTCGTTCAATCCTCTCGAAGCCGCGGGGGGAATCATCGCGGGGGTCCCGCGCAAGGTGGACGTCGGGGTATTCAATGAGAATACGTTCGTGTACATCGCGGCGTTCGGGGCATTTACCGATGTCGCCTACAAGACCAACCAGGACATGAAGAACGCGCTCGGCCACATCGCCTACCTGATCGAGGCGACGAAGCGCCTGGGTGACCTCAAGCCCTGCAGGATGAGTATCCGGTCTGAGGAGTTTACGGG
>CACYEN010000069.1 GCA_902773435.1 uncultured Lachnospiraceae bacterium
ATGATCAGCATGTCGTCCGAGCGGCCCTTCGGCTTCTTCATCTTGACGAGCGTGCGGCCGCAGGAACATTTCTCTCTCGAGAGAGAGCAGATGTCGCGCGTGCGGTAGCGCAGGAGAGGGAACGCCTCCTTGTCGAGGGACGTGAAGACGAGCTCGCCCTCGCTTCCGAGCGGGAGGACTTCCTCAGTGTCGGGGTCAATGATCTCCGCTAGGAAATGATCCTCATTGACGTGCATGCCGGTCTGCTCGGAGCACTCGAACGAGACGCCGGGGCCGGAGAGCTCGGTCAGGCCGTAGATATCGTACGCCTTGATGCCGAGCGTGTTCTGGATATCCTGGCGCATTTCCTCCGACCAGGCTTCAGCCCCGAAGATGCCGGCCTTGAGCGGGATGTCGTCGGGACCGAGGCCCAGCTCCTTCATCCTCTCGCCGAGGTAGGCGGCGTAGGAGGGAGTGCAGCAGAGGATGGTCGCCTGCAGGTCCTGGATGAACATGATCTGCCTGTCCGTGTTGCCCGAGGAAGTCGGAATGGTGAGGCAGCCGACCTTGTGAGAGCCGCCGTTGAGGCCCGGACCGCCGGTAAAGAGGCCGTAGCCGTAGGAGACCTGGCAGACGTCTTCGTCCGTGCCGCCGACCGCGGTGATCGCGCGGGCGCAGCACTCTTCCCACATGTCGATGTCGTGCTGCGTGTAGAACGCGACGACGCGCTTCCCGGTCGTGCCGGATGTGGACTGGATGCGGACGCAGTCTTTCAGGGGCCTGGCCATGAGGCCGTACGGATATGCCTCGCGGAGATCCGCCTTGGAGAGAAACGGAAGCTTGTAGAGATCATCGATCGACTTGATGTCGTCCGGCGTGACGCCCTTTTCTTCCATCTTCTTCCTGTAGTACGGGACGTGGTCCCACACGTTTTTGACCTGCTTCACAAGCTTTTCGTTCTGCAGGGCGATCATGTCCTCGCGGGAGGCGCATTCCATCTCTTGCTGATAATACCTTTCCATTCACTTTCCTTCCCGAACCCGCGTGCCGTAGAAAGTCCGGACGCGCGGAGTTCTCTTTGCTTTGCTTTCCTGATACTATATCCGAAAGCCGCTCCCCGGCCGGGGAACTTAAGGACAATCCGCGATCCTCAGGCTTTCTTTCCGAGTTCAAATGCCTTCCGGTTGATCTCGAGAAACTTTGCGGGCACACAGGCCTCGATGGCCTTCTGCCACACGTCGTCCGCGAAGTCGAAGTAGTGGGAGAGCCTTCCGAGGAGCACGAGGTTGACGGCCCTCACGGTTCCGGCCTGCTCGGCGAGGGCGACGCAGTCCATCGCGTCGACGTTCGCGCCGGAGGCCTTCATCTTCTCGACGAGACCTTCGGGATACTCCGCAGCCCCGGTGACGACCGGCATCGGGTCGATCTGCTGGATGTTCGTCACGATCTGGCCGCCTTTCTTCAGGTACGGAAGCCAGCGCGCGGCCTCGAGAAGCTCGAACGAGACGATGTAGTCCGCCTCGCCTTCGTCGATGACGGGTGAGGCGACGCTGTCGCCGCACCGGACGTATGTCACGACGCTGCCGCCTCTCTGCGACATGCCGTGGACCTCGCTGACTTTGACATCATAACCCTGGCCGAGGAGAAGATAACCGAGAAGCTTGCTCGCGAGCAGCGACCCCTGGCCGCCGACACCGACGATCATGATATTCTTCGTCTCCATCACGCTTCCTCCTTTGCTGTGCTTTCGAACGCGTCAAACCTGCAGAGCTGCGTGCAGACGCCGCAGCCGACGCAGAGGGTCCCGTCGACTCTGGCCTTGCCGTCCCGGATCGAGATCGCCGGGCAGCCGATCCGCATACAGGACTTGCAGGTCCTGCACTTCTCGGGATCGACGCGGAGGGCCGGCTTCCTCTTCACGTACTTTAGGAGGGCGCAGGGCCGTCTCGAGATGATGACGGAGGGCGCCTCGGCCGCGAGTTCCTCCTTCACGACCTTCTCGCACGCGGCAAGGTCGTAGGGATCGACAACCGCGACTCTCTCAAAGCCCATGGACCTGCAGAGGGCTGTGAGGTCGATCTTTCCGGCCGGATCGCCCTTGATGTTGTACCCGGTCGTCGGATTCTGCTGGTGCCCGGTCATGCCCGTGATGGAGTTGTCAAGGATGATGACGGTCGAATTGCTCTGGTTGTAGGCCACGTTCGCGAGTCCGGTCATGCCGGAGTGCATAAATGTGGAGTCGCCGATCACTGAGACCGTCTTTCCCTCGCTCTCTTTGCCGAGGGCCTTGTTGAAGCCGTGGATGGCGGAGATGGAGGCGCCCATACAGAGCGTCATCTCCATGGAGCCCAGAGGGGCGACCGCGCCGAGCGTGTAGCAGCCGATGTCGCCGAGGACCGTGCACCCTAGTTTTTTCAGCGTGAAGAAAAGTCCCCTGTGAGGACATCCGGGGCACATGACCGGAGGCCTCATCGGAAGCTGTTCATCGAACGGGTATTTCCCGGGAACGTCGATTCCGAACGCTTTCCTGATCAGGTTCTGGGAGAACTCGCCGCACATGGGCAGGAGGTCTTTGCCGCGGACCCTGAGGCCGAGCGCCTTCACGTGGTTCTCCATGATCGGGTCGAGCTCCTCGACGACGGCAAGCTCCTTCACCTTCGACGCGAAGTCGAGGATGAGCTTCTCCGGGAGCGGATTCGCCATGCCGATCTTGAGGATGGACACGGAGTCGCCGAACACCTCTTTGACGTACTGGTAGGACGTCGAGGACGTGATGATGCCGAGATCGGTCCCGCCCATCTCGACGCGGTTGACCGGAGCGGTCTCCGCGTACTCGCGGAGGGCCTTCGTGCGCTCTTCGACGATCGGGTGGCGGCGCTTCGCGATGCCGGGCATCATGACGTACTTCGCGATGTTCTTCTCATAGGATTTGAGGGAGACGGAACGCTCACCGGTCTCCACGACGGACTGGGAGTGCGCGACGCGCGTGCACATCTTGAGAAGGACGGGGGTGTCAAATTTCTCCGAGATCTCATAGGCGAGCTTCGCGAATTCGAGCGCTTCGGCGGAATCGGAGGGCTCGAGCATCGGGATCTTGGAGGCGATCGCGTGATGGCGCGAATCCTGCTCGTTCTGCGAGGAGTGCATGCCCGCGTCGTCCGCGACGACGATGACGATTCCGGCGTTCACCCCGGTGTAGGACATCGTGTAGAGCGGATCGGCCGCGACGTTGAGACCGACGTGCTTCATGGCGCAGAAGGAACGGCGGCCGGCGAGCGAGGCGCCGAACGCGGCTTCCATCGCCACCTTCTCGTTGGGAGCCCACTCACAGTAGACGTCGTCGTACTTTGCCAGTTCCTCGGTCACTTCGGTACTCGGCGTGCCGGGGTAACTGGACGCGAAGCAGCAGCCCGCTTCGTAGAGTCCCCGGGCGACCGCTTTGTTGCCCAGCATGAGTTGTTTCATGGTAATCGCTTCCTTTCGTTTTTTGGGGATAACCGTTCGGCGTTTCTCTGCATTTACAGCGGAATGCCGAACGGAGACATTTTAACACACTAAAGCGTGTTTGTCACATAATTATAGAAAACATACACTCAATCTTTCAGTGTTTGACATCCGGGGAGGAATCGTATATAATACTTTGATGCGTTGACGCGTTGCATCGCGAAAAAATAAACCTGAAAGGACAAGCAGAACAAAATGCCTATTACAGATCTTCTGGAGAGAAACAGCAAGCTGTACGGAGATGAAGTCGCGCTGGTGGAAATCAACCCCGAAATCAGGGAGGAACAGCGCGTGACGTGGAAGGAATACGAGCTGATTCAGCCGACTTCCTCGGCATATTACCGCAGGCAGATCACCTGGTCCGTCTTCGACGAGAAGGCAAACCGGGTCGCTAACATGCTGATCGAACATGGGATTAAGAAGGGGCAGAAGTGTGCGGTGCTTCTCATGAACTGCCTCGAGTGGCTTCCGATCTACTTCGGGATCCTCAAGTCGGGCGCAATCGTGGTTCCGCTCAACTTCAGGTTTACGGCCGAAGAGATCGACTACTGCCTGAAACTCGCCGACTGTGACGTCGTGTTCTACGGCCCCGAATTCATCGGGAGGATCGAGACGATCGCCCCTCACCTCAAGGACAAGATGCTCCTCTACTTCGTCGGGGACTCCTGCCCGTCCTACGCGGAGGACTACTACAGGGCCGCGTCGAACACATCTTCCTCAGCCCCGAAGGTTCTCATTGAGGACGACGACTATGGCGCGATCTACTACTCGTCGGGCACGACGGGCTTCCCGAAGGCGATTCTGCTCCGTCACGAGGCGCTCTCCCAGTCGGCCGTGATGGAGGCCAATCACCACGAGACCGTCAAGGGTGACTGCTTCCTCTGCATCCCGCCGCTCTATCACACGGGCGCCAAGATGCACTGGTTCGGCTC
>CACYEN010000070.1 GCA_902773435.1 uncultured Lachnospiraceae bacterium
CCGATTTCTGTCACACGCTCCGGGATCGTCACTTCTTTGAGCTTCTGGCAATATTCAAACAGATGTCCCGCGATTCTTTCCAGATTTTCGGAAAGGGTCACGCTCTCAAGGCTGGCACACCAACCGAAAGCGCAGTCGCCTATCTCCCGCACACTGTTTGGAATGATTATGTTCTTAATGCTGTCACACCCACGGAACGCATCGACTCCGATCCTGATCACATTGTCCGGGATCGTCACATCCTCCTCACAGCCCCAGTATTTAATCAAAACACCATTTTCAATCTCAAAATTGCAGTTATTTTCCATGATCATCCCGCTTCTTTTTACATTTTGGTATTAGCAATTGCTAATATAATATCCTATTGTTCCAGCTAATGGCAGTTAGCACTTAGCAAAAACCCTCTTTCGGGCGATTAGCAAAGAGGTCCATGAAATCTTTTTTCATTTTATGATATGATGGGAGCAAAGGAACACAGAACAAACGGATTATACCACCGGACACCGGAAGATATTCGGAGATATCAGAAGGAGGAGCAGCATGCGCACCTGGACCACGGAAGAACGCTACCGCGAACTGCACAGTGCGGACGAGATTATCGGCCTGCATGAAAAGATCGTATCCTCGAAGTACCGCCAGAAGTTCCACATCCAGCCCATCACCGGCCTTTCCAGCGATCCGAACGGTTTCGTGTTCCACAAGGGCATCTGGCACCTCTATTACCAGTACTGCCCCTGGGGCGCGGTCCACGGACTGAAATTCTGGTATCACGTGACCTCCAAGGACCTGGTGCACTGGACCAACGCCGGGATCGGCATGTGGCCGGATACCTTCTTTGACAATAAGGGCTGCCATTCCGGCTCCGCCTTCTCCGCGGGCGACGACCTCTACCTCTTCTATACCGGCAACCACAGGGACGAGAACTGGGTGCGCACGCCCTACACCTGCGCCGCAAAGCTGGGACCCGACGGAAAGCCGGTCAAGCTCCTACAGCCGCTGTTCGGGCCGCGCCCGGATTACAGCGAGCACCAGCGCGACCCGAAGGTCGTGTA
Source organism: uncultured Lachnospiraceae bacterium (assembly GCA_902773435.1). Lineage (GTDB taxonomy): Bacteria > Bacillota > Clostridia > Lachnospirales > Lachnospiraceae > Chordicoccus. The sequence goes on from CACYEN010000070.1 coordinate 1,053, forward strand.
CGTGCCGTCGCAGAATAAATATTTCATCTTCATCGGCGCGCAGGCCCTGGACAAGAAGGGCCGCGCCCTGATCTACCGCTCGGACAGCCTGCTCGAGGGCTGGGAATTCGCGGGAGAGCTGAAGGTCCCGGGCTTCGAGGACTTCGGCGGCATGTGGGAATGCCCCTGCATTGTGCGCATCAGCGGCAAGGACGTTCTCATCTTCTCCCCGCAGTACACGAAGCTTCCCGGAAGAGCGGAGAGCACGAACCACAATATCTACCTGGTCGGCTCCATGGACTATGAGACGCTGACCTTCACGCCGGACGACACCTACCACTATCTCGATTTCGGCTTCGACTTCTACGCCGCCCAGTTCGCGGCGAATGTAAACGATCCCGACATGGCGATCCTGATCGGCTGGATCGGCCTTCCGGATAACCACTATCCGACCGAGGAGGAGGACTGGGAGGGCAGCATGTCCGTGCCGCGCGAGTTGCGGCTGGTTAACGGACGGCTGGTGCAGTCGCCGGTCAGGGACTTCGCGTCCATCTGCGGATCGGCCCGCCCGGGCAGCGGGACCATCCCGGGCCCCTGCGCCCTGGAGATCTGCCTTCCGGAGGACGCGGGGGACTTCACCCTGAAGCTCTTCACGAAGGAGGACGGCAGCGGTGGCATGTCCTTCGCCTACGACGCCGCCGCCCAGACGGTCACCGCGGACAAGACGCAGATGGACCTCCGTTACAACCAGGCGGTCGGCGAGGTGCTCCTGGTCCCGCTGGAGTCCGGCCTTAAAAAGATCCTGGTCCTCATCGACAGCTGCTCCGCGGAGCTTTTCCTCAACGACGGCGCCGCCTCCTTTACGACCCACGTCTACCCGACGGAGACGGAGCGCTTCTACACGATCACCGGGGACGCACAGGTCACGCTCCGGGAAATCACACCGTCCGTGAAGGACGATTTCGTCGTATAAACCAGAAAGCCCGGCATTCCGGAAATGAGATGCCGGGCTTTCCTGTTTCTTTCCTTCCGCCAAGTCAGTATATCTTATTCTGCTCTGAGGTATTTTTCTTTTCAGCGTCCACCGCGATTTAAACTATACAGGAAGCTATTGCTGACCTTGGTTGTATGAGACGCTTAACGGATCTATGTCTTTAGACGGATTTCGTCATCAATGAAACAGGCGAGAACCGATTTTTCGGTTCCCGCCCTCTGTAATCGCGTTCCTGGCGGGATTCGAACCCACGACCTTCCGCTTAGGAGGCGGACGCTCTATCCTGCTGAGCTACAGAAACA
>CACYEN010000071.1 GCA_902773435.1 uncultured Lachnospiraceae bacterium
AACACGTACCCGTGCCGGAGGAGCTTCTTCTTCAGCTCCTGGTAGTTCTCGATGATCCCGTTGTGGACGCCTGTGACCTGGGGCTCGGTCCCGGGGCCGGCCGGATCGCCCGCCTCCGGGATCCGGTTCGAACTCACGTGGGGATGGGCGTTGATCTTCGTCGGCTCGCCGTGGGTCGCCCACCTCGTGTGCCCGATTCCGCAGGTCCCTGTGACGGCCCGCCCGCTGTCGGTCTTGTCCTCCAGGTTCCTGAGCTTCCCCGTCGTCTTCACGATACAGACCGGCCCCGCGCCGTCGCGGACGGCCATCCCCGCCGAGTCGTATCCCCTGTATTCAAGCCTTGAAAGACCGTCGAGAATCACAGGTCCCGCCTGTCTGGTTCCGACGTATCCGATAATTCCGCACATAATTATTTACCTCCCGAAAAAACAAAAGCTCCATATAAAAGACAGCGCGCCGCACTGCCAGGCGCCGGGCAGGCGGTCTCCCTCACCCGGCGCCCGGCAGCTTATAATCCGGCCCTATACGCTGTACTATACGCTGTAGCCCATCAGGTATTCATCCACTTCTGCCGCGCACTCGCGCCCTTCCCGGATCGCCCACACGACCAGCGACTGGCCCCTGTGCATATCGCCCGCGGAGAAGACGCCCTTCACTCCGGTCTGGTAGCTGTTCTCCCCGGTCCTGACGACGCCCCTCTCTGTCAGCTCCGCACCGAACGCCTCCGCCGTGGGCGGCTCACAGCCGAGAAAACCGGCGGCGATCAGGAGAAGATCGCACTTCAGCGTCTTCTCGGTGCCGGGGATCTGGACAGGCCTCCTGTTCTCCATCCTGACCTTCGCCGTGACGACGCCGCGGATCCTGCCGTTCTTCCCGGTGACCAGTTCCTTGACCGTCGTCTCGTAGACCCTTGGATCCGCCCCGTAGAGCGCGATCGCCTCCTCGTGGCCGTAGTCGGTTCTCTTCGTCTTCGGCCACTCCGGCCAGGGATTCGACGGCGCCCGCTCCACGGGGGGCTCCGGCATCATCTCCAGGGCTGTCACCGACCTGCAGCCGTGGCGGATCACGGTGCCAATGCAGTCATTTCCCGTATCTCCTCCCCCGACCACGATCACGTGCTTATTCCGGGCGCTGATGAACCCCCCCGAGCGTAAGAGCCCCTCCGCGCTGTGGTCGGGCGTCTTCAGGAGGCTCTTCGTGGTGCTCTTGAGGAAATCCACCGCGTAGTGGACGCCCCCCGTCTGATCGGGGTCGGCGCCCGGGAGAGGCCTCGGCTTCTTCGCGCCGCAGCACAGCACGACCGCGTCGTACTCCTCTTTAAGGCGGGCGGCGGCCTCCGGGTCCCCGATGTCCGCGCCCGTGTGGAAGACGACGCCCTCCGCCTCCATCAGTCTCTGCCGCCTCTCTATGACCGACTTGTCGAGCTTCATATTCGGGATCCCGTACATGAGGAGCCCGCCTATGCGGTCCTCCCTCTCAAAGACGTGAACCGTGTGTCCCCTGTGGTTCAGCTCGTCGGCGGCGGCAAGGCCCGAGGGACCGCTGCCCACAACGGCGACTTTCCACCCGCTCCTCTTGCGGGGAACCGCCGGGGTGACGTTTCCGTTGGAAAATGCCCACTCGGCCAGATACAGCTCGTTGTCGTGGATGCTGACCGGGTCCCCGTATTCGCCGCACATGCAGGCCTTCTCGCAGAGCGCGGGACAGACCCTGCCGGTGAACTCCGGAAAGTTCGACGTCTTCCGGAGCCGGGCGTACGCGTGCCCCCTGTGTCTCCGCCAGATCCGGTCGTTCCACTCCGGAATCAGGTTGTGCAGCGGGCACCCCGTCACCATGCCGGAGAGCTTCATCGCCGACTGGCAGAACGGCACGCCGCAGTCCATGCACCTTCCGGCCTGCCGCCTTCTCTCGGAATCGTCCAGCGGAACGTGAAACTCCTCAAAGTTCAGAATTCTCTGCAGAGGGGGAATATCCGTGTTGTTCCGCCTCTCATAATCAAGAAATCCCGTCGCCTTGCCCATTCTCGATACCTCCGCATGCTGTGCGCTTTCATCAGAACCCGGCCTGTTTCCGCCTGTTCACGTCCCCTCCTCCGGGCCGTCTCCGGCATCCGCCTCCGCCTGTGCCTTGATCTCGCGGAACGCCTCGAGCACCGCCCTCTCGCGGGTGTACCCCTGCTCCTCATGGCGGCCGATCGCTTTCATCATCTTCTCGTAGTCATTAGGCACGACTTTCTTGAAGTCCGGGAGAAACCGGTCAAAATGCTCCAGGATCTCACCCGCCGTCGCGGAGCCGGTCTCCCTGTAGTAGTCGGCCAGGATCGCCTTCAGCTCCTCGGTGTCGGTCTTCTCCGTCACCTCCTGGAGCGAGGCCATCTCCTTGTTCATCCTGAGATAGAGCGTGTGCTCCCGGTCCAGGACGTAGGCGATGCCGCCGCTCATTCCCGCGGCGAAATTCTTCCCCGTCATCCCGAGGATGACGGCGCGGCCTCCGGTCATATACTCCAGCCCGTGGTCCCCGCAGCCTTCCGCGACGGCGACCGCCCCGGAATTCCGGACGCAGAACCTCTCGCCGGCGATCCCGAGGGCGTAGGCTTTGCCGCCGGTCGCTCCGTAGAGGGCGACATTTCCGATGATGATGTTTTTGTGCGGGTCAAATCCAGCGCCTGGGGGCGGGACGACGACGAGCTTGCCGCCGGAGAGCCCCTTCCCGAACCCGTCGTTGGCGTCGCCCGTGAGGCGGATCGTGAGGCCGGCCGGGATGAACGCCCCGAAGGACTGGCCCCCGCCTCCCACGCAGTCCACCGTGACGGTGTCCTCGGGGAGAGACCCGTACTTCTTCGTGATCTCGCTCCCGCAGATGGTGCCGAACGCGCGGTCCGTGCTGGACACCTCGGTCCGGATTCTCAGGGTCTTCAGCCCGTGTTCGCCGGACATCTTCTCCAGCGCGGGCAGAAGGATCATCTCGTCCTTCGTCTTCTCGAGGTGGAAATTGTAGACGTCCTCCTTCCGGAAATGGATCTCCCGGCCCGACACATACTTCCGGTCGAGAATCCGGGAGAGGTCCGCCATACGGCTCCTCATGACGGGCAGGCGGTCTTTCACCTTCAGGCAGTCTGTCCTTCCGACCATCTCGTCGACGGTCCTGAAGCCGAGCGACGCCATGATCTCCCGGAGTTCGCGGGCGATGAACAGCATAAAGTTCATGACATGTTCCGGCTTCCCCCGGAAGCGCTTCCTGAGCGTCTCGTTCTGGGTGGCGATGCCCGCCGGACAGGTGTCCTTCGAGCAGACCCTCATCATCATGCAGCCCATGCAGATGAGCGGAGCCGTTGCGAAGCCGAACTCCTCGGCTCCGAGGAGCGCCGCGATCGCGACGTCCCTCCCGCTCATGAGCTTCCCGTCCGTCTCGACGACCACCTTGCTCCGGAGGCCGTTCTCGATCAGGGTCTGGTGAACCTCGCTCACGCCGAGCTCCCACGGAAGCCCCGCGTGGTGGATGGAGGAGTAGGGCGCCGCCCCGGTTCCCCCGTCGTAGCCCGAGATGAGGACCACCTGGGCGCCGGCCTTGACGACGCCGGAGGCGATCGTTCCGACCCCTGCCTCGGACACCAGCTTCACGGAGATCCTCGCGTCCCTGTTGGCGCACTTGAGGTCGTAGATCAGCTGGGCGAGATCCTCAATCGAGTAGATGTCGTGGTGCGGAGGCGGCGAGATCAGCGACACACCGGGCGTGGAGAAGCGGGTCTCGGCGACCCACGGGTAGACCTTCTTCCCCGGGAGGTGTCCGCCCTCCCCGGGCTTCGCGCCCTGCGCCATCTTGATCTGGATCTCCTTCGCGCTCGCGAGATAGGCCCCGGTCACCCCGAAACGGCCCGACGCCACCTGCTTGACGGCGCTCGACGTGATCGTTCCGAAGCGGGACACGAGCTCCCCGCCCTCGCCGGTATTGGACTTTCCGCCGAGCCTGTTCATTGCCTCGGCCAGTGTCCTGTGCGCCTCCTCCGAGAGTGAGCCGTAGGACATGGCCCCGGTCTGGAACCTCCTCACGATGCTCTCCTCGCTCTCCGTCTCCTCAAACGGAACCGGGTCCCCGGCGGGGACGAACGCGAGCAGCGACCGGAGCGTGTGCGGGCGGGAGGAATCGTCGACCATGGCGGTGTACTCCCGGAACTTCCGGTAATCCCCTTCCCGGACCGCCTGCTGCAGCGTGACGATCGTCTCGGGGCTGTAGAGGTGGTCCTCCTTCTCCTTTCCGCTCCTCAGGCTGTGGAAGCCGACGGAGTCGAGGCTGGTGTCGACGGGAAGCCCCATCGGGTCGAACCCGTGATTGTGCCTCGCCGCGATGTCCTCGTTGATCTCGCGGATCCCGATTCCGCCGACCCGGCTGACCGTCCCGGTAAAATATCTGTCGATCAGGTCCTTCCCCAGACCGACCGCCTCGAAGATCCTGGCCGACTGGTAGGACTGGATCGTGGAAATGCCCATCTTCGCGGCGATCTTCACGACCCCGTCGAGAATCGCCCTGTTGTAGTCGTTGATCGCGGTGCTCAGGTCCTTGTCGAGAAGGCCCTCGTCGATGAGCTCCGCGATGCACTCATGCGCGAGATAGGGGTTGACGGCGCGCGCGCCGTAACCCATGAGGGCCGCCATCTGGTGGACGTCCCTCGGCTCGGCGCTCTCCACCACGAGGGAAACCGAAGTCCGTCTCCTCGTCTCAACCAGGTGCTGCTCGACCGAAGAGACGGCCAGAAGCGAGGGGATCGGGACGTGGTTCTCGTCCACTCCCCTGTCGGAGAGGATGAGGATGTTCGCCCCCTCCGCCGCGGCGCGGTCCACCGAGATATTGAGCTGGGACAGCGCCTTCTCGAGGGACGTGTTCTTGTAGTAGAGAAGCGGGATCACCCGCGACTTGAACCCCTCGCTGTCGAGGGCCCTGATCCTGATGAGGTCCACGCCCGTGAGAACCGGGTTCAGGATCTCGAGAACCCTGCAGTTCTCCCCCTTCTCCTCGAGCAGGTTCCCGTCGGAGCCGAGATAGACCGACGTGTCCGTGACGATCTTCTCCCTGAGCGAGTCGATCGGGGGGTTCGTCACCTGGGCGAACATCTGCTTGAAATAGTTAAAGAGAAGCTGGTGGCGCTCCGAGAACATGGCCAGCGGGACGTCGTGTCCCATGGACCCGGTCGGTTCGATGCCGTTTTCCGCCATCGGAAGGATCTGGTCCCTGATGTCCTCATAGGTGTAGCCGAACACCTTGTAGAGGCGGTCCCTCTCCTCCCGCGTGTGGACGGCCACCTTCCTGTTCGGAATCGGAAGGTCGTCCAGCCTGAGCAGGTACCGGTCCAGCCACTCCCCGTAGGGGTGCCGGCCGGCATACATCTCCTTGCACTCCCCGTCGGAGATGAGCCGCTTTCTCTTCGTGTCGACCAGCAGGATTCTTCCCGGCTCAAGCCTGGATTTCCGGACGATGTGCGCGGGATCCTCGTCGAGGACCCCCGTCTCGGAAGAGAGGACCAGGCGCCCCGAATCGGTCACATAGAAGCGGGACGGCCGAAGCCCGTTGCGGTCGAGGGTCGCGCCCACGATATCGCCGTCCGAGAAGATGATCGCCGCCGGGCCGTCCCACGGCTCCATCATCGTGGCGTAGTAGTGGTAGAAATCTTTCTTTTTCCGGGACATGAACCCGTCATGCCGCCACGGCTCCGGGATCGTCAGCATCATGGCGAGCGGGAGCTCCATCCCGTTCATGTACAGGAATTCCAGCGTGTTGTCCAGCATCGCGGAGTCCGACCCCCTCGCGCCGATGACCGGGCAGATCCTGTCCATATCCTTCTCGAGCGCCCCGTGCCGCATCGTCTCCTCGCGCGCGATCATGCGGTCCGCGTTTCCCCTGATCGTGTTGATCTCCCCGTTGTGGGCGATCATCCGGTAGGGATGCGCGCGGTTCCAGGACGGCGTCGTGTTCGTGGAGAAGCGGGAGTGGACGACGGCGATCGCGGTCGCGTAGTCCGGATCCGAGAGGTCGGGGTAGAATTTCCGCAGCTGCCCGACCAGGAACATGCCCTTGTAGACGATCGTCCTCGAGGACAGGGAGCAGATATAGGTGTCGTCGGAGCTCTGCTCGAACTCCCTGCGGATGACATAGAGACGGCGGTCGAACTCGAGTCCGGGCTCGATGGATTCCGGCCTGCCGATAAAGCACTGGCAGATATGCGGCATGCACTCCGCGGCCGCCTCTCCCAGGATCTCCGGCCTCACCGGTACCTCCCGCCACCCGAGGAAGGGCAGACCCTCCTTCGCGGCAATGATCTCCAGCATGCGCATCGCGAACATGCGCTTAATTCTGTCGGTCGGAAGAAAGACCATCCCAACGCCGTAGTCGCCCTCGCCGCCCGGGGTGATCCCGGCCGCCTCCGCGGCTTTCCCGAAAAAACCGTGGGAGACCTGCAGGAGGATGCCGACGCCGTCGCCGACGGTTCCCGAGGCGTCCTTTCCTGCCCTGTGCTCCAGCTTCTCCACGATGCGCAGGGCATCGTCGAGAACTTCATGCTCCCGCGTTCCGTCTATATTCACGATCACGCCGATTCCGCAGGCATCCCTCTCCCTCTGATAGGGCAGGATATCCGGTCCTGACTGTCCCATGCGAACCTCCGATCTTACCGCTTAATTTCCGGTCTTGCTTCCGTCCCGGCTCTGCCGTCCGGAAAATGGCACGTGACACCGAAGGATCCCCTCGTCCGGGATCCTCCGGTGTCTGCCAGCTGCTCTATTTGCCGCGCTCTCTCATCTCAGGGAGAACAGCACCTTTCCATAGGTCGGATACGGAAGATATCCGTCCGGGATCAGCGCCTCGGCGTCATCCGCGCACGCCCTGAGCTGCTCCATATCCCTGAGTACGGTCCCGTGGTAGAATTCCGCGGCCTCCTGGATATCCTCGATCTTCTCCGCCTGCTTCGTATCCTCGGCGAGCTTTCCCACGAGATCCGCGATCGCCGCGGCGTCCCTGTCCAGAACCGAAAGGACCTTCGTCTCCATCAGGCACGGCGCGTCGCTAAGGAGCTTCTTCTTCGCGAGCGCCTCCTCCGCCAGCGTGTCCATGTAGTTCACGAGGGCGTCCGAGAAGTCCTTGCGCACCATTTCCTGGAGCGTCAGCGATTCGATGTGGATGGTCTTGCAGTAGTTCTCCAGCAGGATCTCGTATCTCGAGAGCATCTCCTCCCTGGTCAGGATATTGTGCCTCGTGAAGAGCGAGATGCTCTTGTCCGAGATCCATCTCGGCATGGCCTCCGGCACGGACTTCAGGTTATCCAGTCCTCTCGCCTCAGCCTCGCGGACCCACTCGTCCGTATACCCGTTTCCGTTGAAGAGAATCCGCCTGTGAGCGGCCAGCTTCTTTCTCAGGACGTCCTTCAGCCTGTCCTCGAGTTCCTCCGCGGGCACGTCCTTAATCTCCTCATAGATCGACTCCAGCACGTCGGCCACGGCCGTGTTGAGCACGATATTGGCATTCGCGACGGAGAGGGAGGAGCCCGGCATCCGGAATTCGAATTTGTTGCCCGTAAACGCGAACGGGGACGTCCTGTTACGGTCGGTCGTGTCCCTCATGATGTGGGGAAGGACCGCGGCCCCGGTTCCCATCTGTGTCTTTCCGGCCCCGTCGAAGCTGCCGCCGTTCTCCAGCGCGTCGAGGATCGCCGTGAGCTCGTCCCCGAGGAAGATGGAGATGATCGCGGGCGGCGCCTCGTTGCCGCCGAGACGGTGGTCATTTCCGGCCGTCGCGACCGACACGCGCAGGATGTCGGCGTACTCGTCGACCGCGGAGATGACCGCTGTCATGAACGTCAGGAAGCGCAGGTTTCCTCCGGGGTGCTTCCCGGGATTCAGCAGGTTGATGCCGGTGTCCGTCTGGATCGACCAGTTGTTGTGCTTCCCGGACCCGTTAATCCCCTCGAACGGCTTCTCGTGGAGCAGGCAGGCGAAGCCGTGCCTGTCGGCGACCTTCTTCATCATCTCCATCATGAGCTGGTTGTGGTCGACCGCTATGTTCGCCGTCTCAAACACGGGCGCGAGCTCATGCTGGGCGGGGGCGACTTCGTTGTGTTTCGTCTTCGCAGGAATCCCGAGCTTCCAGAGCTCCTCGTCCAGGTCGTGCATGAACGCCGCCACCTTCGGCTTCAGCACGCCGAAGTAGTGGTCCTCCATCTCCTGGCCCTTCGGCGCCGGGGCCCCGAGAAGCGTCCTGCCGCAGAAGAGCAGGTCCTTGCGCCTTAAGTACATTTCCTTGTCTATCAGAAAATACTCCTGCTCGGAGCCGATCGTCGTCGTGACGCGCGTCACGTCCCCGTCCCCGAGGAGGCGCAGAACCTTAACCGCCTGCAGGCTCAGCGCCTCCATAGATCTCAAGAGTGGTGTCTTCTTGTCGAGCGCCTCACCTCCGTAGGAGATGAAGGCGGTGGGAATGTAAAGGGAGCCGTCCTTGATGAAAGCCGGCGAGGAGGGATCCCAGGCTGTATATCCCCTGGCCTCAAAGGTCGCCCGAAGTCCGCCGGACGGGAAGCTCGAGGCGTCGGGCTCCCCCTTCACGAGCTCCTTTCCGGAGAACTCGAGGAGGACGCTGCCGTCGCCCTCGGGGGCGATGAAGCTGTCGTGCTTCTCGGCCGTGAGACCCGTCATCGGCTGGAACCAGTGCGTAAAATGAGTCGCCCCGCGCTCCGTCGCCCACTCCTTCATCGCCGCGGCGACGGCATTCGCGACGTCCAGTTCGAGATGTGTCCCGTTCTGGATCGTCTTCCGCACGGCCTGGTAGATGTCTTTCGGAAGGCGGTCCTTCATCACCCGGTCACTGAAGACCATGCTCCCGTACATTTCCTGAATCGGTTTTATATCCATCGCAGCCATGGCAGTCCTCCCTTCCGGCAACAAAAAAAGCGCTTTAAAGACCAGTGTCTTCAAAGCGCCCTTGCTTTCCAAATATTATTATCACAACCGGTACGGGATGTCTAATACCCGTTGCGCCGGTGCAGTCATACCCAGGAGGTATGGCCGCAGCTTCTTTGGCGTCGCGGGCGGCGGCTTCCTCAGTGCCATAACCGGGAAGCCGCCGGTCTGTCCTGTCTCACTTCTCCATCAGCATCGCTTTCAGGCTCTCCAGCACGCTCAGCATCTGGTACTTGATGAGGAAGACCGCGTTGTTGTATTCCGGCACATTCCTCTTGATCGTGGTCAGGAGCGGCAGCACGTACTTCTCGGTCTCCTCGATGTACCTGCTCAGGTTCCTGTCGCTGAAAGACATCGCCATCGTGGACACGTTGTTGCAGCGGTCGATGACCTTGACAATCGCCGCCATGCTGTTTTTGCTGATGGCGTCGTAGTAGGCCCGCTCCGAGTTCTCGATCGGCTCATCCTTGTCATAGCACTTCGTGAGCAGCGCCACGGCCTCGCGGACCCTGTCGGAGAACGGCAGCTCATCGGGCCTGACCCCGCAGTCCTCGCAGACGTCGTGGAGCAGGGTGACCGCGAGCGTCTCGTCGTCGTCAATTCCCATCGACTGCGCGTGGCAGGCCATCATGAGCGGATGGATGATGTACGGGAGCATGGCGTCGGAGTGCTTCATTTTCTTCCTGAACTGCCCCCGGTGCTGCTCCCTGATGTAGTAGAGGGCTTTGTAAGTCTGCTTGAGTCCTCGGACCTCGGCAATCGTCTTGATCCTCGTGAACATGTGGTCCTCCGAGAACATCTGGTCCCGGATCGTCCACTTGTAATCATCCTTCGAGACGCCGACCAGCGACCTTATGCCGATCTTCAGAATCGACGCGATCGCGTAGATCCTGTCCAGCTCCGGCATCGCCTGCTCGTCCTCCCAGCTGCTGACAGTCTGCGCGCTGACCCCGAGCTGGTCCGCGAAGGTTTCCAGTGTCAAACCAAGTTCTTTCCTTCTCTCAGAAATCTTCCTGCCTATATTCATCCTCTGCCTGCCCTCTGAAATGATTTCTTTGTCGTTTTTTCCCGTCCCGGTCTGATTCGCTGCCTTGCACATTATCGTTATCTGTTAATTTATATTAACAATATTAATATTCCGTCTCTTTCTCCCTTCAGAACAAGTATAACACCCAAAAAACGGAGGTAAAGCAAATTCTGCTCATCCTCCGCTCAAGTTTACCGATGCCCCGCTCAAAAATCAGGACTCGCTGAAATCCGTGTCTAACGCGACCTGCATCTCGTAGTCCGGATACATCGCCTTGACCTCGCCCGTTACCTCGCTGTAGACCGCCTTCCGGTCCTTCGCGTCGAAGCTGATGAGCAGGTCGAACCGGATCGTCTTCTTCTTTTCGTTCACGTAGAACCCATGCATCTGCAGGACGTGTTCATGCGCGAGCACGACCTCCCTGATCCTCTTCTCCATCCTCGCGGCCTCGTCGTCCTTCGTGTTGTAGGAGTACACGCCGACCGCGGTCAGGAACACATTGTGCTTCTTATAGACCTCCATCGTGATCGAGCGGATCAGCTCGTCGAGTTCCGCCGCGGAATACGTATCGGGTACCTCGATGTGGATGGATCCGTTGAAGGTGTCCGGTCCATAGTTGTTGAGGACGAGGTCATAGGCGCCCCTCACATCGGGAAATGACGCCACCGTAGAGCGGATCGCCCTCGCGAACTCCACGTCCGCCCTCTGTCCCAGCAGCTCGGAGATCGTCTCCTTCAGCATTTCGATTCCCGACCTGATGATGATCACGGAGATGACCGCGGCGAGGTACGCCTCGACCGAGACCCCGGACAGAAGGAAGACAACCGCGGCGACGAGCGTCGACGCCGAGATCACGGAGTCGAGCACCGCGTCCTTGCCCGAATTGACGAGCGAATCCGAGTTGACTTTCTCCCCGACTCCCCTGACGTACCTTCCGAGTACGATTTTCACGACGACCGCCGCGGCGACGATCACGAGCGAGACCGCGCTGTAGTCGGGCGTCTCCGGGTCAAGAATCTTCTTCACGGACTCGATGAGGGACGTGAAGCCGGCGTAGAGGACGAGGACCGAGATGATCATCGCGCTCATGTACTCGGCTCTCCCGTGTCCGAACGGATGCTCCCGGTCCGGCTCCTTGCCCGCGAGCTTCGTGCCGATGATCGTGATGAGGGAGGAAGCTGCGTCCGAGATGTTGTTGACTGCGTCGAGTATAATGGCGATGGATCCGGAGATGATGCCGATCACCGCCTTGAACCCGGCGAGAAAGACGTTCGCCAGTATTCCTATGACGCTTGTCCTGATGATGACTGCATTGCGATTTCCTGGTTCCATAGCGCGCATTTCCCCCGATTTCAGGAAGTGGTGAGGCCGCCGTCAACCGGCAGCGTGATTCCCGTGATAAACCCGGAGGCCGGGCTCAGGAGAAATGCGATCACGCTCGCGATCTGTGACGGCTCCGCCACTCCGAGATACTGCCTCTTCGAAATCTCCTCCTCGTAGCTTCCCTGTCCGCCGCTCTGCTCCCTGATGGACCTGTAGAGGTCCGTCGCGGTGACCGAAGGAGCGACCGTGTTGACGCAGATGCCCTTGGGCGCGAGTTCTTTCGCGGCGCAGCGCACCGCGGCGTTCATCGCGGCCTTGGAGCTCGAGTAGGCGATCCTGGACTTGTCCCCGCGGATCGACGCGGCGGAGGATATGCCGACGATCCGCATCCCCTCGCTGTACCTTCCCCTCTTCGTGACCTGTCTCAGGCACTCCACGAAGCCGAAGAAATTGACGCTGAACACATCCTGCAGCTTCTCGGGTGTGCAGAGATTGAGAGGGATCGAGGGGCCGATGCCCGCGCAGTACACAAGGCCGCCGCACTTTCCTCTCTCGGAGGCGATTTGCGAAAACAGGGGACCGATCTCCTCCGTACGGCTGAAATCGGCCGTGTACCAGGAGGCGTTCCCGCTCATCATCTCCACCGTCTCTTTCAGCAGTTCCCCGCGCCTCGCGACAAGGATCACCTCGGCGCCCAGCCGGTCGAGAAGAAATGCGGTCTCCTTTCCGATCCCGGAGGACGCCCCGGCGACGACGATGCGCCGCCCCCTGAGGTCAACAAGTTCGTTCATATCAATTCGCTCCTTCCGAAACCTTTGCGGTTACCAGTCCGCCCGCCTCGCCGGGTTTCCGAACATCTTCGCGCCGGGCTCCACGTCCTCCGTCACGACGCTTCCGACGCCGATGAACGCGTCGTCCCCGACCGTCACGCCGTCCTCCACCACCGACCGGCTCCCCATGAAGACCCGCTTTCCGACCTTCGCCCTGCCCACGCAGGTGTAGCCCGTCGTCGTGCTGAAGTCGCCGATCTCGGCGCCGTCGTCGATCATGGACCCGTTGATGTTCACAAAGTTTCCGAGCTTCACCCCGGAATTGATCTGGTAGGCTGCGACGGAGACGTAGCAGCCCTCGCCGAATTCCGCGAAGTCGGACACGGCGGTCCACGGGGAGATCAGCGTCTCAAACTTCGCCCCCCGGCTCTTCAGCATCCCGGCGACCTTCTCTTTCGACTTCGGTACCGACAGCCCGAGCGCGTAGACTTCTCTCCCGCCCGGCTTCCAGTCCCTGATCGTGCCGATGATCCCGACGTCGAGTCCCTGCCCGTCGAGCGTGCCGGGGATATCGTTGAGGAATCCGAGAAGCCGGTAGGGCTCCTCCCTCCCCGCCTCCCGGGCGACCCGGTTGATGCTCATGATCGTGTTGTAGACGTCGATGCCAAAGGTTCCGGCACAGACAATGATGATATCTTTCATGGGACAGCCCTTTACTTCTCCATAAATCTCCCCGGTCTCAGAGCGGGATATTCCCGTGCCTGTGCTCCGGCGCTCCCCTGCGCTTCTCCCGGAGCGAGGCGAACGCGCGGCTCAGGACCTCTCTCGTCTCCCCGGGCGCGATCACGTCGTCGATGTAGCCGCACTCGGCGCCGATATAGGGATTCAGGTACTTCTTCTCATACTCGCCGACGAGACGGTCGCGCTCACTCTCCGGATCCTCGCTCTCCTTCAGCTGCTTCCTGTAGAGAATATCAACCGCGCCTTCCGGTCCCATGACCGCGATCTGCGAGATCGGCCACGCGAACACATAGTCCGCGCCCATGTACTTGCTGTTGAGCGCGATGTAGGCTCCGCCGTAGGCTTTCCTCATGATCAGCGTGACCTTCGGCACCGTCGCCTCGGCGTAAGCGAAAAGCAGTTTCGCCCCGTGGCGGATGATGCCATTGTGCTCCTGGCTGCGTCCGGGCATGAATCCCGGCGCGTCGGCCAGCGTGAGGACCGGTATTCCGAAGCAGTCGCAGAACCGGATAAACCGGGCGGCCTTGTCCGACGAGTCGATGTCCAGGGTGCCCGCGGCGACCTGGGGCTGGTTGGCCACAATTCCGACCGGATAGCCGTCGAGCCTCATCAGGCCGATCACCACGTTCCGGGCGAAGTCTTTCTGGATCTCGAGAAATGTCCCCTCGTCCGCGAACGTCTCGATCACGTCCTTCACGTTGTAGGGAAGGCGCATGTTGCCGGGCACGATCTCCTCGATCCGGTCCGACCCGTCGACCGTCTTCGTCTCCGCGAACGGGGCGGGTTCGTCGCAGCTCCGCGGCAGATAGGACAGCAGACGGCGGACGCCGAGAAGACATTCGCGGTCGTCGCTGTAGACGAAGTGGACATTTCCCGATTTGTTCGCGTGGATCTCCGCCCCGCCGAGCTCCTCCGACGTCACGTCCTCGTGGATCGAGGCCTTCACGACAACCGGCCCGGTAATGAACATGTAGCTGGTCTTCTCCGTCATGAAGATGAAGTCGCAGATCGCGGGCGAGTAGCATGCTCCGCCCGCGCAGGGCCCGAGAATCACCGCGATCTGGGGAATGACGCCGGACGCCTTCGTGTTGCGGAGAAAGATCCCGCTGTAGCCGGCTATGGAGTGGATGCCCTCCTCGATCCTCGCTCCGCCGCTGTCGTTGATGGAGATGAACGGGCTCTTCGTCGCGAGCGCGAGGTCCATCACGTGGCAGATCTTCTCGGAGTGCGCGGCGCCGAGCGTTCCCCCCTTGACCGTAAAGTCCTCGGAGGAGACGTAGACGGTGCGCCCGTCGATCTCCCCGTAACCCGTGACGACGCCGTCGCCCGGATAGCCCGAGCCGCCCGAGCTGCCCTTCGAGGCCTGGCGGAACGTATCGATCTCGATGAACGTGCCCGGATCGAACAGGATCTCGAGCCGCTCCCTCGCCGTCAGCTTTCCGGCCGCGTGCTGTTTGGCGGTCTTGGCCTCCCCGCCTCCCGCGGCGGCGAGCCGCCTCCGCTCTCTCAGTTCTTCAAGTACTTCAGAATTCCACATAGATTTCCTCATCTGGGGGAGAGTTCCTTGTAGCGGACCTTCCCGGAATCGCTTCTCGGAATCTCCTCAATATTGTAGGCGCGGAACGCGCCGCGCGTAATTCCGGTCCTTCCGGCGATGTAGCTGACCACATCCTCGGGCTTCACGTCGCCCGTGACGTAGATCTCCATGCACTTATCCGTACCCGAGCAGGCGCAGTCGGTGTGGAACTCGTCCTTGATCACGCCCTCGCAGTGGTCCATGCTGACGCGGGTCCCGAAGAGCTTCAGGAAGCGGCTGCGGCGTCCCGTGATATAGTAGAAGCCGTCGGCGTCGCGCCTCGCGAGGTCGCCGGTGCGGTACTCGCCGTTGAACACGTCGTCGAGGAGCAGGTCCTCCTTCGTGTAGGCGTATCCCATCGTGACGCCGGGGCCCCTGTAGGCCAGTTCGCCCTCCGCCTCGCCTTCGGGCAGGGCCTTCCCCTCATCGTCGATCAGGAAGAGAGTGCCCCCCGGTATCGCCTTGCCGATGCTTCCGACTCTCTCGAGCGCGCATTCCGGCGGCAGATACGCCATGCGGGCGCTCGTCTCCGTGGTCCCGAAGGTGGCGCAGAACCGCTTGCCGGTTCGCTTCGCGTACTCGCCGAGCTCGATGAACCGCTTCTCGGTCAGCTTCCCGCCGCCCTGGGCGAGGATCCGCAGGTCCGGGAGGTCCATGTTGAAGAAGCGGAGCCTCATCATGCACTCGTAGCTGAACGGGACCCCGCAGAAATTCGTGCAGCGCTCCTCTTTGAGCACCCTGTAGAAGTCGGGGGACATCAGGTTGTACATCGTCAGGTAGGCCCTGCCGCCGACGGCGATGTGGCTCAGGATCACGTTGAGCCCCATGGTGTACTGGATCGGGAGGTCGCACATCCCGATGTCGTCCTCCGTAAACCCGAACGCCTTCGCCGCGTTGCGCGCATTGGAGTCGAGATTGCCGTACTTGTACCTGACGCACTTCGGACTTCCCGTCGATCCGGACGTCGTGAGCAGGAGGGAGAGCTTATCGTTGATCGGATAGGGCTCGTTCTCCGTCCGGAGGAACGTGTACCCGTATTTTGAGAAGACCTGTTCCCCTTCGAACTGCTCGACCATGTGGTCCGGCACGATGAAATATGCCGGCGTGTAGACCTCTCCGAGCTCGCGGAGAATGTTCCTGTCCGCCCTGCTTCCGAAGAGCACGGGGACGATCCCGGCCTCCTGGCAGCCGATTACAGCCGACGCGCAGCCGGAATTGTTCTCGCAGAGACAGAACGCGACCGCGCGGGGCAGCCCCAGCTCCTTCAGCTCCCCGCAGTATCCGGCCAGGTCGCCGTAACTGACCTCTATCCCCGCGTCATCATTAAAAGCGATCCTCGAAGGATCCTTCCCGTCGATATCAAGAAACATACTTTCGCCTCATTTCCTGTAGCTTACAGCAGTTACAAAACCGTCACATCACCGTGCAGCCGTCCGCCGCGATGATCTGCCCGGACACGAAGCCGGAGAGATCGGACGCGAGGAACAGGCACGCCTTCGCGATGTCCTCGGGCTCCGCCGCGCGTCCCAGGCGGATGTTGCCGATCCGCTCTTTGATCTTCGCGGGATCCGTCTTATAAGCCTCTCCCGCGAGCGTGAGGCCGGGGGCGATGGCATTTACGCGGATCCTCATCGGTCCGAGCTCCTTTGCCGCCGACTTAGTGAGGCTGATCACGGCCCCCTTCGTCGAGGAGTAGGCCGACTGGCCCGGATTCCCGTAGATACCGGTGACCGAGGAGATATTGATAATGCTCCCGCCCGCGCGGCCCCGCATCATGAGCCGGCTTGTGAGCTGGAGCATGTTGATGGTCCCGTATACGTTGACCCGGAGCATCTCCTCCACGTGTTTCATGGAGATCATGCCGATCGGCTCATTGTAGACGATCCCGGCATTGTTGACGAGCACGTCGATCCTTCCGTGTTCGCGGTAAATGGAAAAGACTGCCCTGCGGGCAGCCTCCTCATCCGCGCAGTCAAAGTACACCGGACGAATGCGGTCCTCCTCCGTGAACGCGGCCTCCCCGGGACTGCCGGCCTCCCCGCTCCCGTCCGGGCCGGCCTTCCGGCCTCCCCGGCTGTTCGCGTAGACGACGGCGCCCTCCGCGGCAAACAGCTCCGCGATGGCCTTCCCGATTCCCCGGGACGCGCCCGTGACGAGGCAGATCTTTCCTTCAAGCAGACTGCCCATGCCGGTCACCTGATCTCGTACTTCTCGAGCAGCCGGAGGCCGTTCTGATAGGAGCCGTAGTGCAGGATGTCATCGGTGTCGAACATGATCCCGAACTCGTCCTCGAGCTCCGTGATCAGGGACATGTGGACGACCGAATCCCAGCCGTTTTCCCCGAACACGAATTCGGAGTGCGGGGTTCCGGCCGCGGGTCCGAAGACATCTTCAAACACCTTCTGATATCTCTCTCTGATCTCATCCATCTCGCTCATATCCTCTCTTAATTAATTCGCGGGCAGGGCTCCCTTCGGACAGCCCTTCCCCGGTGACCTGTTCACCGTTCCGCCGGCCTCAATAGCTGCCGGGAACCAGCCTTCCTTCCTTAAACCAGTCCGCCGTGGTGATCACGGGATACACGCAGCCGGCGCTGACGACCGCCGAAGATACGCCCCACGAGAGCCCGATGCCGAACCCGCTCATAAGGGCGCGGAGCGTCTCCGTGTGCTCCGCCCCGCCGAACGCGTCGCAGATCGTGAGCGGCACCGACACGCCGCCGGTGTTGCCGAATCTGTCGACCGTGAGCGGAACCCGGTCCTTCGGGAACTTCAGGCGCCTGATCAGCTGCTTCAGGATGAACCCGTTCGCCTGGTGCAGGAACACGGCGTCGTAATCCTCCGGCGAAGTTCCTGTCTTCTCAAGGAAGGCGCTGATCGTCTCCTTCACGTCGGTGATCGTAAATGCCATCACGTCCGCCCCGTCCATGTAGATATCGTAGAGCGTGCGGTAATTGCCGTCCTTGCAGAGGAAGCTCGTCCTCTCCGGGTACATGTCGCGGAATCCGCCCGCCGGGAGGATGATGGACCTGAAGCGGGTACCGTCCGTCATCAGCAGCGTCTTCACGGAGGACTCCCCGCCCTTCCTCAGAAGGACCGCGGCTCCGGCGTCGCCGTACATCATCACGATGCTCCTGTCGTCGGGGCCGGCGAGTTTCGAGGCCGTCTCCCCGATCAGCACAAGTCCGTACTCCGAGTCACCCGTGCTCATGAGGGAGAGGGCGGTCTGCAGGCCGTAGATGAAACCCGAGCAGCCGAGCGCGATCTCCATGCACGCGCAGTCCGTCGGGAGGCCGAGGCGGCCCTGGAGCACGCAGGCCGTGGACGGGCGCCGGTAGTCCGGCGACTGGGTCACGAACACCATCGTGCCGATCTTCTCCGGGGACACGCCGGTCTTCTCAAAGAGCTCCTTCGCCGCGGCGAACACGAGATCGCCGGCCGTCTGGTCGGGCAGGGCCTGATAGATCTGGCTGATGCCCGTCCCCGCCGTAAACCGCTTCACGGCCTCTTCCCCGAAGCGCTCCGCGAAGTTCGTGACGGGCACGCGCTGATCCGGCACGGCGGCGCAGATGCCCGCAATTTCTATTCCCGATGTCTCGAAATAAGCCATTCTGTCTCCTTACATCATCGCGGATCTCTCCGCTGCAATATGGTTCCGAGCCGTCCCGGCGCTGGGCGAGTTCCGTCACCGCGGTAAATTCCGCATCGTCTCAGCGCGCGGCGAGCTCCGTCACCGCCTCAAACGTATCGACGTTCAGGGCATCCATGTCCGGGATCGTCTTCCCGACAAATGTCTTCAGCGTATCGCCGGTCCCGCACTCGATCATCCGCGTCACTCCGCTCTCGCTCATTCGCGTCATGATCGAGATCCACTCGACGGGGCTCTTCGCCTGGCGGACGAGGAGATCCGCGATATCATCCCCCGGCCGGATCACGTCCCCGGTGCAGTTGCTGTAGACGGGGATCTCCGGCTCGCGGATCGTGATCTTCTGAAGCGCCCCCGCGAGAACCTGTGCGGCGGGCTCCATCATCCTGCAGTGGAACGGGGCGCTGACCGGAAGACGGACGCCCCTGACCTTCTCTTTCTTCGCGGCGCGGACGGCGTCTTTCACGGCCTCCTTCTCCCCGGAGATCACGGTCTGCACGGGACTGTTGTAGTTCACCGGCACGACGTAGCCGCTCGTCACCTGGGCGCAGATCTTCGCGGCGAGCTCCCTGTCGGCACCCATCAGGGCCGCCATCGCGCCCTCCCCCTCCGGCACCGCCGCCTGCATCGCGTCGGCGCGGATCTGGACAAGCGGAAATACGTCCTCCAGCGCGATCGCGCCCGCGAAAACCAGGGCCGCGTACTCGCCGAGCGAGAAGCCCGCGGCGCAGTCGGCGCGCACGCCGGAGTCGCGCAGCGCAAAGCCGGCAGCGAGATCCGCCGCCAGCATGCATACCTGTGTATTGTGCGTGAGACTCAGCTCCTCTTTCGTCCCCTCGAAACAGAGAGCCGCGATGTCCCTGCCGAGGGTTCTCCCCGCGGTGTCAAAGACTTCCCTTGCCGCCGCGAAGTGGTCATAAAGTGATTTTCCCATGCCGGGCTGCTGAGCCCCCTGGCCTGAGAACAGAAACGCGGTTTTCACAGCCGCCACCTCTATCAGTCTGTGCTTGAATCCTGTTGTGTCGTTTGGGAGCACCCGGTTTTTACGGTATCCGCCGTCCGGAGCGTCCGGGTCCGCCGGGACCTCAGGCCTCTTCCATGAGGGCCAGAATATCGCCCACCGTCTCGAATCCGCGGATCGTATCGCCGCTCAGCTTCACGCCGAACTCATCGTCCATCATGACGATGAGGGAGAGCCTGGCCATCGAGTCATACTGCTCAAGGTCCGCCAGCACGGTGTCCGGTCCGATGCTTCCCTCGTCAAGTTCAAGGGTCTCTTCAAGCAGCGCGAGTTTTTCATTTTCTGTCATGTCTCTTCTCCTTAATAAAAACTGAAATAACTGAAAATACCTGGAAATCAAGTGTTTCGGACACCCCCGGCCTTCGCGGGATTCCCGCTCACGGCCGCCCCGGCGGGCACGATGCACGTCACGACGCTCCCGGCCGCGATCCTCGCCCCGTCGCCGATCTCCGCGCCGTCCTCCACGACGGCGCCCCGGCCGATCAGAACGCCCCGGCCGACCGAGGCGCGGCCGATGTTCGCGGCACCCCCGACACAGCTGAAGCTTCCGACCGACGCGCCGGAGCAGATCATCGCCCCGTTGACGCTCACGAAATCCCCGAGCCTGACTCCCGCTGAGATCCGGAAAGACGAGATAAAGCAGCCGCATCCCGTCTCCACAAAATCGGCGACGGCGCTTCCCGGCGCAGTGATTGTCTCAAATACGGCCCCTTTTGCCATGAGGATCGACGCGGCCCGCTCCTTTTCCTCCGGGCTGCGGAAACCCATGGCGTACACCTCGCCGCCGCGGGGCGCCCAGCCGGCGATACTGCCGATGATCCCCGTGCCGGCGTCCTTTCCGGCCGGGGCGTCCGGATCGTCGTCAAGGAATCCCAGCACCTTATAGGGCTCCTCTTCCCCCCGCTCCCGGGCCAGCCGGTTGAGGTTCCGGATCGCGGAGAGGACGTCGAGTCCTTCCTCCCCGGCGCCCGCAATGATGATCTCTTTCACAGGTCAGCCGCCCTCCTCACTTTCATCGCGGGGTTGCCCCTCACGGTCGTCCCCGGACGCACGCTGTTCACCACATTGCTTCCGGCGAGCACCGTGCTTCCGCTGCCCACCGATATGTGCTTGTGGTCTGTCATGATGACGACGCTTCTGCCGATATACACCTCATCGCCGATCTCGGCGCCGGTGAGATTGCAGAAACCGAGAACCGTGCTGTAATTTCCGACCCGGGAGTTCGTGCCGAGTATCGCCCCGGTCAGCGTGACGAAATCCCCGAGTTTCACGGTCGCCTTGACAAATGTCTTCGCCGTGATGAGGCATCCCCTGCCGAACACGGCCCCGGGCCTGATGCGGGCTGACGGGGAGACCAGTGTCTCAAAGACCGCTCCCTCCCGGAGGAGCCGCTCCGCATACTTCTTCTTGAGCCGCGGATCGGTGAAGCCCATTCCGCAGACCGCACCTGCCCCGGGCTTCCATGTGTCCGGATCACCGGCACGGAGATCAGAAAGCCCCAGCTCCTCCATCCAGGAGCTGTCCCTCACGACAAAGCCGCGGAACCGGTACATCTCTTCTCCGCCCGATTCCCTGCAGGCGTCATTGATCTCGCGCGCGGTTGAGAAGACGCTGAGGCTCTCAATCCCGTCGCCAAGAGCGAATAGGTCTTTCAAACACCGGCCTCCTTCCTGTCTTCCGAACGGTTATCTAACGGATTATACCATATCATATCCGGGAATGCCACCACTATGCCGCGCGCGGCCATCCCGCCCGATCCGGCTCCCGCCGCGCCTCGCGCGGGCAGAGATGCCGGGTCATCCGGCCCGGTCCAGCCTCTGCCGGGCGACGAGCTCCGCGAAAGTGCCGTTCTTCGCGATCAGCTCCTCGTAGGTCCCCTCCTCGACGATCGCGCCCTTGTCCATCACGAGGATCCGGTCGCAGTTGCGGATCGTCGACAGCCTGTGGGCGATCACGATCCGGGTACTCCTGAGCCCGTCCAGCGCGTCGGACACCTGCTTCTGCGTCCGGTTGTCCAGCGCGCTCGTCGCCTCGTCGAAGATGAGGATGTGCGGCTTCGGGGCGATGGCTCTCGCGATCATCAGCCTCTGCTTCTGGCCGCCGGAGATGCCCCCCTGGCCCTCGGAGATGATCGTCTGCATCCCCATCGGCATATCCCTGATATCCTGCGCGATGCCCGCTATCTCAGCGGCTTCCCATGCCTTCTCCAGGGTCAGCTGCGGCGCGGAGATCGTGATATTCGAGAAGATATCCCCCTGGAACAGCTGCCCGTTCTGCGTCACCACGCCGATATGCCTGCGAAGCGAGCGCGGGTCAAGCCTCTCCAGGTCCCGCTGGTCGTAGTACACAGCGCCTTTCTCCGGCTTCTCGAAGCCGAGGAGCAGCCGGACCAGCGTGGATTTTCCGCATCCGGTCCTCCCGACAATCGCGACGTACTCGCCCGCGCGTATCTTCAGGGAGAGGTCACTCAGGACGTAGGGCGTGTTCTCCTCGTAGCGGAAGGAGATGTGGCTCATCTCGATATTGCCGGACACCTTGTCAACCGTCTCCTTCTCCTCGGACACCTCGGGCTCGGCTTCCAGGATCGGCTCAGCCATCTCAAGGACCGGCGGGATAGAGGCAATCGACGTCGCGATGCCCGCCATCGCCATGAAGGCTCCCATCACTCGCGCGTAGGCGGCTGAGAAGGCGTAGTAGTCATTTGGCGCAATCCCGGCCTCCACGGCGATATAGTAGTACACGATCGTGCTGATGAGGCCGATGGCAGTCGCGAAAACGCTGGTCAGCTTGATAAACGTCGGCGGATTATACTGCAGCCGCGCGCTCTCGGCGTAGAGATCCGCCCAGCGCGCGAAAGCCCTCTTCTCCGAACCGGAGAGCCGGATCTTCTGGATTCCGCCCAGCATCGCGAACCCCATGCCCGATTCCTTCGCCTCGAGGTCCATCCGCCTGCGGGAGATGCCCACCTGCACCAGCGCAGTCGCCACGCTCAGGATCATGGTCGCCAGTATGGCGATGAGCGACGGCACGAGCAGAGGCCGAGCGAACTGGAAGATCTGCGGAATATAGAGCAGCGACATCAGGCTCATAAGTCCGGTGGAGAAGATATTGTTCAGCATGATGGAGCACAGCGAATTGACCGAACCGGCGCGGCTGGCAAGTTCACCGGAGGCGAAATTGCGGAAGAAGCTGACCGGAAGCGACAGGATGCGCATCATCACCGAGGCCTCCACCGCCTGGGACGTCTTGGTGTTGATCCGGCCCATCAGGAGCGACTTCACCATATTCAGCATCTGCGACGTGAACGACGCGGAGACAAGGAATATCCCCGCCCCGATCAGCATGTTGACCTGCTTGTTCTTCAGGATACTACCGGTGATCAGGCGATCGACTATCGGCTCGATTCTGCCGACCAGCGTCAGCACCAGCGCCACGAGCACGATCAGCGCCAGGTCTCCGTAGGAGATGCTGTTCTTCATATAGACAAGAAGATCGGATATACCGAGTTTCTTCATCGGAAGCGGCCTGTAGAAGCATATGGCGTCCCTGGCAAAGCTTTTCGCTCTCTTTTTCCCGACACGGGTCTTTTTTCCGGTCGCGGGATCCTCGTACCAGTATCCGCCGAAGAAGCCGGGCAGCAGGGCCACCATCGCCCCGCTGTCCCTCAGGTATCCGAGCATGGGGCCGTACCCGTCCCTGTACCACTCGTCCGTGAGCTCCACATTGCGGATCATGAGTCCGGACGGGCGGAGGGCGTACTGGAGCCTCTCCGCCGGGTCGGTGACCGCCTCCGGGATCTCCACCGGCTTCTGATGGTAGTATCTCAGGATCAGGTCAGTCGCCCTTCTTGAGATCAGGATCTCATCCCGAAGGCGGTTCTCATCCCACCGGTTGAGTACCACTCCCGCCATGCGCAGGAAAGAGCTCTCCAGGATCTCCTGGTCGCTCTCCATCCGCTGTCGGATCTGTTCATCAAACCAGC
This sequence comes from uncultured Lachnospiraceae bacterium, assembly GCA_902773435.1. Lineage (GTDB taxonomy): Bacteria > Bacillota > Clostridia > Lachnospirales > Lachnospiraceae > Chordicoccus. The sequence goes on from CACYEN010000071.1 coordinate 23,025, forward strand.
CCATTCAAGAATCCTCCCATACTCCTCATTATTCCGACGCCACCAGCTCGGCGTACGTCCCGCCCCTCGCGTACAGCTCCTCGTGAGTCCCCCTCTCCACGACCTTCCCTTTCTCCAGGACGATGATCTCGTCACAGTCCCGGATCGTCGAGAGCCTGTGGGCGATGACAATGCAGGAGATCCCGCGATCCTTTACGGCCTTCACGAGTTCGTATTCCGTCTTCGCGTCGAGGGCGCTGGTCGCCTCGTCCAGGATGATGATGGACGGGTCCTGCGCGAGCACCCTCGCGATCTCAAGCCGCTGGCGCTGGCCTCCGGACAGGTCCCTGCCGTTCTCGATGAGCTTCCCCTGGTAGCCGCCGGGCCGCTGCAGGATATCGTCGTGTATCTGGGCGTCGCGGGCCGCCAGGATCACCTCGAAGTCGGCGATGGACTGGTCCCACATACGGATATTGTTTGTGATCGTGTCCTCGAAGAGCACGATGTCCTGGTCCACCATCGCGACCGATCCGGTAAAAACGGATCTCGGGATGTCCCTGATCGGCTTTCCGTCAAAGAGGATCTCGCCGTCCCACGGCTCGTATAGCCCGGTAATCAGTTTGCTGACGGTCGACTTGCCGCTGCCGCTGCTGCCGACGATCGCCACGCGGCTGCCCGGTTTGAGATGCATGGAGAAATCCGTGATCGTGGGGCTGCCGAGACGGGAATACCCGAACGTCAGGTTCCTGATCTCCACGTCCCCGGACAGCTTGCCGTAATCCATTTCCTCACTGATCGGTTCTTCCTTCAGCATGGGGTCATCCGGGTACTCCATCACGTCTTCAACACGCTCCATCTGCGTGCGCATCTCCTGGATCGTCTGCCCCGCGGTGACAAGCTCCGAGGCGGGCTGCATGAAGGACATGAGGATCTGCTGGAACGTGGTAATCATACCGAGCGTGAAATTCCCCCTCATCGCGAGAAGCACTCCGAGGAACAGCACCGCGTAGCCGGAGATGCTGTTGATGAACTGGGGGATCACGCCGATCCTCGCGTTCAGCGTCGCGAACTTCACGTTCTGTGTGTTAACCGACGCCTGGTAGCCGGCCCATCTGCTGAAGAATCCGGCCTCTGCGCCGGACGCCTTGATCGTCTCGGTCATGCTGATCCCGGCCATGGTCGCTGACACGAGCTTCCCCTCGTCGCGCATCAGCACCCGCGTCAGATTGATCCTCTTCTCCGCCAAGTACCGGGCGACAGCCAGGTTGAGGAAGAGCGAGGCGATGCCGATGAGCGTCATCAGCGGGCTGTACCGGATCATGACGACAAGATAGAATATCATCATGAAGACGTTCAGCACGAGCGGCGCCACGGTCTCAACCAGCGTCCCCGCGATGGAGGCGTTGGTTCCCTGGCGCTGCATGATATCTCCGGTCAGCCGCTGCGAAAAGAATTCGATCGGCAGGTGGAGAACCTTCCACATGTAGGAGGCATTTCCCTCGATGGCCATCTTGCCGTTGATCTTGAGGGAGTAGATACTTCTTGCCCAGGCCACGGCGATCTGGAAGAAAGTGAGCAGCGAGAGCACCCCTATGAACGGATACAGCCAGTTCGGCGCGGTCCCCGGCAGGAGACGGTCATAGAAGATCCTCGACATGACCGGGTTGATGATTTCAAAGATGTAGGAAATCACCGTTGTGAGAACGATAAATATCACGGCCGGCAGCGCGCCGCGGAGCCTCTTCCGGGCAAATGAAAGCGTGCTCTTCCGCTTCCCGGACGGCTGAAAATCCTCCCCCGGGGTAAACTGCATGCACACCCCCGTGAAGGACTGGTCGAACTCCTCCATGGACACCTGTACGGTCCCCCTGGCGGGATCGTTCAGGACCGCCCTGCCGTTTCGAAAGCCGTTCAGCACGACGAAATGATTGAAATTCCAGTGGATAATACAGGGATATGTCGCCTCTTTCCTGACCCCCTCCACATCCATCCTGTAGGCCTGGGGCTCCAGGCCGTAACTGATCGCGGCGAGATGGATATTCTTCATATTGGACCCGTCCCTGGATACCCCGCAGTCCAGGCGGACCTGCTCCAGCGGGATCCATTTCCGGTAATAGGCCAGAATCATGGCAAGACAGGCCGCTCCGCACTCAAGCGCCTCCATCTGCATCACGACAGGCACTTTCGCGACCCCTGTCCGCAGAGGCTGCTTTATTCCGTTCCTGACATTTTCTGTCTGCCCGGGCATATGAACAATCCCCTTTCTTTAGTCAGTTCATCAGGAAATGCATGGGTGTGGTGGACTCGGTCACAATCTCCGCGTTATACGCGCCGTCCGGGAACTTGAATTCCTCGTCATCCAGCGCGACAAAGACGGTTTTGGAGCTGTAGGGTTCCGCTCTCCTCAGGGTTCCTTCTTTTTCGCCGAGGGACACCCTTCTCTCGGTCGCGGAGTATTTCGACAGCACCCTGAAGTAATCGTAGATCAGGATGACCCCGTTGCTCACGCTCGCGTAGAGCGTCTCCCCGGCGATTTCCTTCGGAAGGCTCTCTTTATCCTCAAAAACAAGCTCGTAGGATCCGTCCTCAAGAACCGCGCCCCCGTCAAAATCGATATACAGCCTGAGCTTTTCATTCTGGATGATATCAGTGATATAACCGGTCTTGCCCCCGACACGGACCGGCATGCGAAGGGAGACCTGGTCTGTCTGGCTTTCCGGAAGTTCCGCCGACAGGACCCCGTATTCCGACGTGAGTTTCAGGCTCAACGTGTTCTCCATCTTCGTCGTGGAGGCGTATACGAGGAACCCAAGAAGAAACGCGATGATCGCGGCGAGAAGCATCCAGATCCGGGGACTTGTGACGCGCAGGTAGTCGTGCAGCTGTTCCGGGGAGGAAATACGTTCGATGCTCTCTTTTCTGAAGATCTTTTCCTTATCCATTTAAAAAGTACCCCTCCTGCTATCCTTTGACGCCATATACGCACAGATATTGATATTTTATCACAGGTTCGCGGCACATGAAACCCCCGCGCGCCTCTTTATGGGAAGCGCGCGGGGGTTCCGTCCGGTTCATATATCGTTCTTAATCGGCAGTTTTTTAACTGCGCGCGGCTGATCTCTATCCGGCCGCTCTCCTTTTACTGCATGTTGCTGATCCACTTGTTTCCGGCCCCTTCCTCCACCGCCAGGGCCGCGAAGTGCGGAGTGCCTTTTCCGAATTCGCCGCTCACCTCAAAGCTGCCCGACACGCTGTTGCCGGCCGCCGGTTCCAGCTCCTCGCCGTCGAGATTGAGGACCACATTTCCTTCCCTGAAATCAGGATCGTCTCCGAAGCAGAGGAGCAGGGCTTCATAGATGCACTCCTCGTCGCCCATGTTCGTCAGGTTAAAGCTGTAGGTCGTGATGCCGCTTCCGTCATCCTCGCCGGAGGCAGGCGTGACCGTCAGCGCCAGGTTGACCGGGGAGTCGAGACTTCCCTGGCCCATCCACTCATCATCCGGAATGGAAGCGATCCATGCATTCATCAGCGCGTCGACCTGTGAGGGGAGAATCTTTCCCGCCTCGAACGGGAACCCTTCCGTGGCCGCGAAGGCCGTAAAGCTGTTGTCGAGCTTCTGGCCGTAGATCCCGTCGAACGCGCCCGGGTCATAGCCGATCGAGCTGATCATCTGCTGGAGCGCCCTGACCGCTTCTCCGCGGTCGCCCCGTTCGAAACAGGGGCTGAGAGGGATTGTCTCATGCTGTTCGAAACCGCAGTCGAGGCACTTTCTCACGCGCTCACCCGGCGTGTCGCGGGTCACCTGCGCGATCACCTCCCAGGGTCCGAATTCATGGCGCAGCTTCGCGATGGTCTGCGGCCACGCCACCCCGTCCGGAGTGAAGCCCTGTTCGTTCTGGAATTTCATGAGCGCCATCTCCGTGCCGCCTCCGAAGATTCCGTCGGCGCCGTCGGCGTTCAGGTAATTCTGGTCCGCAAGCAGCTGCTGGATCTCGCGGACTTCTTCACCCCGGTCTCCCCTGCGCAGCGTGCCCTCCGGGTCAAAGCTGACCTTCTCCTCCGTGTACCCGCAGACCCTGCAGACGTTCGTCCGTATTCCGGACGAGTGATCCGTCGCCTCGACGAGAATCTTCGCCTCGAAATCGTGCGGAAGCTTCGGAACGGCCTCCGCCGCGGTGTGTCCGCAGTCCCTGCAGGTGTGGGTGCGCTCGCCCTCAGACGTGCAGGTCGCCTGCTTCGTCACCTTCCACTCGCCGTAGTTGTGCGGCAGCCTGTCCACTGTCTGGCGCTCCTCATGTCCGCAGACCCTGCAGGTATGGATGCGCTCGCCCTCGGACGTGCAGGTCGCCTGCTTCGTCACCCTCCACTCGCCGTAACTGTGGGCTTCCTTCGGGATCGTCTCGCGCTCTTCCCTTCCGCACATGACGCAGCTGCGGACGCGCTCGCCCTCGGACGTGCAGGTCGGGGCTTTTACGACCCGCCAGCCGGAGTATTCGTGCGGAATGCGGTCAACCTTCTTCACATCTCCGATGCCGCAGATCGGGCAGGACCGGATCATCAATCCGGTCGACGTGCAGGTTGGTTCCTCGATCACCTGCCAGCTGGTCCACTCGTGCTTGCAGATGGTGGAATCGACGTGGTTGAGACTCATGTTCTCCATCTTGACCCAGCCGTACTGGCCACCGCCGATCGCGATCTTCGCCCACAGCAGGTTGTCGGTGAACCTGACCACCGAGTGCTTCTCGCCCCTTTCGAGCGTCTTGAGCACGGCAGAGCTCGTATTCGGCTCCTCAAATACCCTGACCCCTCCGTGAAGCGAGTAGACAACATCCTTATCTTCCGCGTGCGCGGTCAGCGAAAACGCAAGCAGAAGCAGCGCCATAAGCGGCAGCAGCGCAAGTATCTTCTTCATTTTCCTTACCTCCTTCTTCATGATTCAGTGAAACTTTTATTCTTTATTTCCAATTTCCCGCAGCGGGTTCGTGCGTCGCCGCGGATACCATTCTATCTGTTTATACGGACAGGAACGCGGCAGGGACAGTCACAATTACAAATTTTCCGCCGCTCCGTCCCGGCCGCCCTCCCGTCCCGCTCTCGTTGCGCCATCTCTCTCCCGGCGCTATAATATGGGCATCTACCGGAGGTATATTATGAAATTCATTTCCTGGAACATCGACTCCCTCAATGCCGCGCTCACGTCGGACAGCCCGCGCGCCGCCCTGACAAGGGACGTACTCGGAAGGATCGCCGCGGAACAGGCGGACATCATCGCGATCGAGGAAACCAAACTCCCGGCCGCCGGAATGAGCGCGAAGCACCGGGAGGAGCTCGCCCGCCTCTTCCCGGGCTATGACTTTGCCCTCATCAGTTCGCGGGAACCGGCGAGAAAAGGCTACGCCGGAACGATGGCCCTCTACAGGGCCGGTCTCCCGGTCAGGGCCGACTACCCGGCAATCGGCGCCCCGGAACCCATGGACTCCGAGGGCCGCATGATCACGCTCGAACTGCCGGGGCTCTATTTCAATCTGGTCTACACGCCGAATGCCGGCGACGGCCTGAGAAGGCTCCCCGAAAGACAGGTCTGGGACCGGAAGTACGCGGAGTACCTGCAGAAGCTGGACGCCTCCCTCCCGGTCATCGCCTGCGGGGATTTCAACGTCGCCCACACGGAGATCGATCTCGCCAACCCGGAGGCAAACCACCGCTCCGCCGGGTTTACCGACGAGGAGAGGGAGGGGTTCTCCCGCCTCCTTGGCTGCGGGTTCACCGACACGTTCCGCCACGTCCACGGCGATGTGACGGGCGCCTATTCGTGGTGGGCGCAGCGGGTCAGGACAAGCAAGATCAACAACTCGGGGTGGAGGATCGACTACTTCCTGTGCAGCAGGAGGATCGCGGACCGGGTGGTCCGGTCTGAGATCATGGACTCGGGGACCCGCCAGGACCACGCCCCGATTCTTCTGGAGGCGAAGGTCTAGAAACTGACGGCTTTTTATACAGAGAGACGGGCCGCGGCGCCGGGAACCCTTCCCCGGCGCCGCGGCCCGTCTTCTCTCAGTTCAGCCGATTATAAAACCTCGTACTCGCCCTTCCCTTCGGCGAACGGGCCCGGCAGGATATCCGTCCCGCGGTGACCCCCGAAGTAGTCCTCGTTGAATATGATATCCGTTCCGTCCGGATTCTCGAACCTCTGCTCCGGCTCGAACGCCGGCAGCAGGTTCCCCGAATTCATCATCCCGCAGCGGAAGTCCCCGAGGAGTTCATATACGTTCGTCTTAAGGACGGCGCTTCCGTCCTCTTTCGTCTCAAGTTCGACATAGGCGGCGGATTCGGCGTCCACCAGGTTCCGCTCCTCCTTCGCGTAGGCTTTCGCGCCGGCGAAGTAGGCGTTTCCCTCGATCTGCACCGGAAGCGGACTGAAATGGTACACCCCGAGCTTGCCCATATCCGGTGTCTCGTTATCGAGCTCGAAATGCGGGATCCACTCGTCGTACGTCGGATACGGATCCATCACATGGGTTCCGGCTTCCCTGTTCTCCGTCTCGCCGAGGCTCCTGGAGGGCCATTTCTGAACAAAGATGTTGTTGCAGAAGCGGTCGTCGCCGTGGAGGATGGTCATGAAGCCCATCACCTCCGTCCTGTGATGCATGTGATACGGGGTGTAGCGCTGGCGGAGCACGCCTTCCACGACCGAGTCCACCCCGTTTCCGACGCAGGTGATCGCGCCGCAGATCAGGTTGTGGACCATCGCCGTTCCCTGGGTCACGAGGCGGATCGTCGCGTCCGAGAGAAGGATGTTGTTGTCGATCAGCGTCGGGCCGTGGCTGACCTCGACGAAGATATCCTGGCTGCCCATCCCGCCCTCAAGCGGCTTCGCGAAATCGGGCTTCTGGTTGTCGTGAAGCAGGTTCTGGGAGATGCGGGTCCCCTGGGCTTCCCAGTCCGTCCAGATCCCCATCGTGCAGTGGTGGATGTGGTTTCTTCTCATGACCACATCGATCGCCGCGTGCATCTTGATGCCCGCGATCTCGGCACCGCCGAGCTCCATCATGTTGTTGATGTGATGGATGTGGTTGTCCTCGATCAGGGAGAAGACGCCGCCCATTCTTCCGATGATGCCGCCCTGCTCGCAGTGGTGGATGTTGTTGCGGCGGATTATATGGCTGCCGACCTTCTCCTTCAGCCAGCCGTGGTACTGGCCCCGGCAGACCGCGTCCCGCTCCATCTGGGTCGGGCTCTTCAGGTGCCTCACCGTGAAGTAGTGGTCATTTTCCGGGTCGAGGTACTTGCCGAGCGAGATTCCCGCGCACTTGCTGAAGCTGATCTCGCAGTCCTCTATGATCCATCCCTTTGACCAGTGGGGCCCGATCATGCCATCCTGGAACGCCGCGGGCGGAGCCCACGTCGTGGCGGCCTTCGTGACCGCAAATCCGCTCACCGTGATGTATCCGACGCCGGTTTTGTCCGGGAAGAAGCATTCGCGGCGGACATTGATCTCGACGCAGACCGAATTCGGATCCTTGTCCTTAAAGTTCACGTAGAACACCGTGCAGCCGTCCCGCTGCTCGGCGTACCACTTGTAGACCGAGTTCTCCGGATCCCACGAGCACTCCCAGACTTCGCCCTTCTCGCACTCCCCGACGGAGCCCGCCTCGTAGAGCGCCTGCCCGTCGATATAGACGGCGCCGGTGTGCTTCGTCCTTCCGGCGAAGTACCAGTCCCCGTAGACGTACGTCGTGTAGGGGTTGTACGACCCGAAGATGCCGTTGTCGACGCTCGCCGTCCAGACCGTGCTCCTGAAGGGCTTCCATCCCTCGAGCACTTCCGCGCCCGTGATGACGGCGCCGAGGGGTTCGACGCTCCTGTAGGTGATCCGCGCGTCCTCCCTGCCGCCGTTTACGGGATTCACGTACTCGCGGTAGATGCCCGGGTATACGAGCACCTCGTCCCCGGCTTCCGCGATCCGCGCGGCGTCTCCGATCCTCTGAAACGGGGCGCTCTCCGTCCCGCTGCCGCCCCTCCGGGCGGAGGCATCGACATAATACTTCATCTTGAGAATCCTCCTTCTTCACACCGTCTCATTCATGCCCGCAGGCGCGCATGGTGACTATGACGTCAGCATCATATCACACGTGAAAGCGGATGTCATTCGTGCCCGCGCGAAATGAGGGTTCGCGGAAAGAATACCGCCTTCAGGCCTCCCGGACCGCGTCCTTCATCGTCCTCACATATTCCCCTATGCGCGCGGGAGCCTCCCTGCCGTACTTCTCGAGATAGCGGATGATCGCCGATCCGACGATGACTCCGTCCGCGATGCCGGCCATCTTCCTCGCCTGCTCCGGCGTGGAGATTCCGAAACCGATCGCGCACGGCACGTCCGTGTTCTCCCGGACGGCGTCCACGACGGACTGAAGGTCCGTCCTGATCTCGCTCCTCACCCCGGTCACGCCGAGGCTCGAGACGATGTAGATGAACCCTTCCGCCTCCGCGGCGATCCTCCCGATCCTCTGCCTGGACGTCGGCGCGATGAGCGAGATCAGGTCGAGCCCGTACTTCGCACAGAGCGGGTGGAACTCCTCCTTCTCCTCAAAAGGCAGGTCCGGAAGGATCAGTCCGTCCATCCCGACTTCCCCCGCCGTCCGGATGAATCTCTCCGCCCCGTAGGAGAACACGACGTTCGCGTAAGTCATGAAGACCATCGGGACCGTCACTTCTCTCCGGAGTTCCCGGACAAACTCAAAGATCCTGTCCGTCGTCACGCCGCCGGAGAGAGCGCGCAGGTTCGCCCCCTGGATCACCGGGCCTTCCGCCGTCGGATCGGAGAACGGGATTCCGAGCTCGATCAGGTCCGCCCCGTTTTCCGCCGCCTCCCTGACCGATGCCGCGGTCGTCTCAAGATCCGGGTCCCCGCAGGTGATAAACGGAATAAATGCCTTGCCGTTTCTGAACGCTTCGCTGATTCTACTCATAGATATTCTCCCCCCTGTAGCGGGCGATGGCCGCGCAGTCCTTGTCGCCTCTTCCGGATACGGTGATCACGACGATTTTGTCCCTGCCCATCTCCGGGGCGATCTTCATGGCGTATGCCACGGCGTGGGCGGACTCGATCGCGGGGATAATCCCCTCGGTCTTCGCCAGGTATTCGAAGGCGCAGACCGCCTCCTCGTCCGTGACTGCCACGTATTCCGCCCGTCCGCTGTCGTTCAGGTACGCGTGTTCCGGTCCGATCCCCGGGTAATCCAGGCCCGCGGAAATGGAATAAACCGGAGCGATCTGCCCGTACTCGTCCTGACAGAAGTAGGACTTCATCCCGTGGAAGATCCCGATCTTTCCGACGGCGATCGTCGCAGCGGTGTCCGGGGTATCGATGCCCCTGCCGGCGGCCTCGCACCCGATCAGCCGGACCTCCCTGTCCCCTATGAAGTGGTAGAAGCTTCCGATCGCGTTGGAGCCCCCTCCGACGCAGGCGAGGACGGCGTCCGGAAGCCTTCCCTCCTTCTCAAGGATCTGCTCCCTGATCTCCCTCGAGATGACGGCCTGGAAATCGCGCACGATCGTCGGAAACGGGTGCGGCCCCATGACGGATCCGAGGCAGTAGTGGGTGTCGTCGATCCTGGACGTCCACTCCCGCATCGCCTCAGACACCGCGTCCTTGAGCGTGGCCGTTCCCGTCCTGACCGGGATGACCTCGGCGCCGAGCAGGCGCATGCGGTAGACGTTTAAAGCCTGACGGACCGTGTCCTCCTCGCCCATGAAGGCGACGCACTCCATGTTCATGAGGGCCGCCGCTGTCGCCGTCGCGACGCCGTGCTGGCCGGCGCCGGTCTCCGCGATCAGGCGCGTCTTGCCCATCTTCTTCGCGAGGAGCGCCTGGCCGAGCACGTTGTTGATCTTGTGAGCCCCGGTGTGGTTGAGATCCTCCCTCTTCAGGTAGATCCTGGCGCCCCCGAGATCCTCCGTCATCTTCGAGGCGAAGTAGAGCCTCGACGGCCGTCCGGCGTATTCGTTGAGGAGCTCCGTCAGCTCCCGGTTGAATTCCGGGTCATTTTTGTAATGGTTATATGCCTCTTCCAGTTCGATCACCGCGTTCATCAGCGTCTCGGGTATGTACTGGCCGCCGTGCACGCCAAACCGTCCGTTCGGATTCGTCATCTTTGTCCTTCCTTTCTGACAGCGGCTGCAAATGCCGCCATTTTCTCCCTGTCCTTCCTGCCGTCCGTCTCAATCCCGGAGCTGACGTCCACCGCGAACGGGCGGAGCAGGCGCACAGCCTCCCCGACATTTCCGGGATCGAGTCCCCCCGCGAGGAAATACGGCCTTCCGATGTCCCGTATGAGATCCCAGTCGAACGCGCGCCCGGTGCCCGCCCCCGAATCGAGCAGCACAAAGTCCGCCGGACTCTCCCGCGCAGCCAGGATATCCTCCCCGGATCTCACGCGGAACGCCTGGATGACCGGTCTGTCCGTGAGTTTCCGGAGCTCTTCGATATAGAGCCCGTCCTCATCCCCGTGGAGCTGGGCGATATCGATCACCCCGGCCCGGAGGAGGTCCGCGACGCGGCCGGGGGATTCGTTTACGAAAACCCCCACCGCCCGGATGTCCGGCGACAGGATGTCCCTCATCTCCCGCGCGAGTTCCGGCGGGACCGCCCGCCTGCTCTTCTCCGCGAACACAAAGCCGGCATACTCGGGCCTGATCTCATTCGCGGCTTCCGCGTCGCGGAGGCGGGTCAGGCCGCACATCTTGATCCGCGTCACAAAAGGCCCCCTTTCAGTTCCGTGAGTTTCGCTCTCCGGTCGGGAGCCCTCATCAGCGTCTCGCCGATGAGGACGGCGTCCGCCCCGATCTCCCGGAGCCGCTCCACGTCCGCGGCGTCCCTCACGCCGCTCTCCGACACGAACAGCACGTCCCCCGGGATCAGCTCCCGGAGCCTACGGCTGTTGTCCGTATCCACGGAGAAGTCCTTCAGGTTCCGGTTGTTGACCCCGATCACCCGCGCCCCGGCGCGGATCGCGGTCCGGACCTCCTCCTCGTCGTGCGCCTCGACGAGTGCGGAGATCCCGAGTTCGTCGCAGATGCCGATGTACTCCCGGATCTCCTCCCCGCCCAGGATGGACACGATCAGGAGCACCGCGGAGGCGCCGAGCAGCTTCGCCTCGTAGATCATGTACCCGTCCACCGTGAAGTCCTTCCGGAGGCAGGGGACGGAGACCTCCCGCGCGATCTCCCGCAGGATGGCGTC
>CACYEN010000072.1 GCA_902773435.1 uncultured Lachnospiraceae bacterium
CCGACCAGTCCACGACCTATGTGGAGCTCAGGGGAGACATCGTCATGGACGGCGTCGACTTCGGGTATGAGCCGGACAAGATCGTCCTGCACGACGTCAGGCTCTACGCGAAGCCGGGGCAGAAGATCGCGTTCGTCGGGTCGACGGGAGCCGGCAAGACGACGATTACGAACCTGATCAACCGCTTCTATGATATCCAGGACGGCAAGATCCGCTACGACGGGATCAACGTCAATAAGATAAAGAAAGCCGACCTCAGGCGGTCGCTCGGCATGGTGCTCCAGGACACCCACCTTTTCACCGCGACCGTGAAGGAGAATATCCGCTTCGGCAGGCTGGACGCGACGGACGAGGAGATCGTCGAGGCCGCCCGCCTCGCGAACGCGGACGCGTTCATCAGGAGACTGCCCGAGGGCTATGACACGATGCTTTACAACGACGGCGCGAATCTCTCGCAGGGACAGCGGCAGCTGATCGCCATCGCGAGGGCGGCCATCGCGAACCCGCCCGTCCTCATCCTGGACGAGGCGACGTCGTCGATCGACTCGAGAACCGAGCACATCGTCCAGGACGGCATGGACGCGCTGATGAAGGGCAGGACGTCGTTCGTGATCGCGCACAGGCTGTCCACGGTCCGGAACTCGGACTGCATCATGGTCCTGGAGCAGGGCAGGATCATTGAGAGAGGCACCCACGACGAACTGATGGCGGAAAAGGGCAGGTACTGGCAGCTCTACACGGGGCTCGCGGTCAGCTCATGAGCCGGGGCAGATATATAAAATGACGAAAGATATGACGAGCGGGGATCCGACGAAGCTGCTGCTCCGGTTCCTTGCGCCTTTGCTGATCGGCAATATTTTTCAGCAGCTCTACAATTTTGCGGATTCCGTCATCGTGGGAAGGCTTCTCGGGCCCGACGCCCTCGCGGCTGTCGGCGCAGCGGGATCCGTGACGTTTCTTTTCTTTTCTTTCTGTCTGGGTGTGTCCACCGGCGGCGGCATCGTCGCGTCCCAGTTCTTCGGGGCGAAAAATGACGCGGCGGTGAAGAGCACCATTTTCAACGCGGCTGTGCTCATGTGCGGCATGTCCGTCCTGATGGGGACGGCCGGTTTCCTGGCCGCCCGTCCAATCCTGAGCTTCCTCAGGACGCCCGACAATATCATCGCTTCCTCGACGGTGTACCTGCGCACGTCCTGCGCGGGCGTGCTCGCCGTCGGAATCTACAACTACATCTCGTCGATGCTCCGGGCACTCGGGGATTCCAGGACGCCGCTCTACTTCCTGATCGGCTCAAGCATTCTCAATATCTGCCTCGACCTGTTTTTCGTGGGCAGGCTCGGGATGGGCGTGTTCGGCGCGGCGTTCGCGACCGTGATCTCGCAGGCGGTCTCCGGAATCCTGTGCGTCGTCTACGCGCGGCTGAGAAACCCGTATTTCGCCCTTAAGCGCGGCGACCTTCGGCTCAGGCTCCCGATCATCGGCTCGATCATGAGGCTGGGATCGACACTCGCGTTCCAGTACTCCACGATCGCGATCTCGACGATGGCGCTCCAGGGGGTGGTGAATACGTTCGGGTCCGCGACCGTCGCGGCGTTCACGGCGACAAGCAGGATCGAGCAGGTCGTGCAGCAGCCGTTCGGCTCGCTCGGAATGTCGATGTCGACCTACGCGGGCCAGAACTACGGCGCTTCGAGACATGACCGGATCCGCCTCGGGCTCCGCCGGGGAATGATTCTCGCGGGGATCTACTCCGCGATCCTGATTCCCCTGATGTTCCTGTTCGGGGGCAACGTCGCCGGCTTCTTCACGTCTGACCCGGAGGTGATCCGGCTCGCGGGGACCGGACTCCGGATCACCTGCTGGTTCTATATCTTCCTCGGGACGATCTACGTCGTGCGCGGCGCCCTGAACGGCGTCGGCGACGCGCTCTTCCCGTTCGTCAACGGGCTCGTGGAGGTGGCGGCGAGGATTCTGATCCCCGGGCCGCTGACGAGGATTCCGGCCGTCGGGAGGCGGGGAATCTGGATCTCCGCGGGACTCGTCTGGCTCGTCAGCGCCGCGGCGTGCGTGATGAGGTACGCGGCATGGCGGCGAAGGAATATGTGAGGGCGGGGCGGCCGTCTTCCGGTGTCCGCCGGCTTTTCGATCTTCCGCTACGTGTGACAAACATCTTTCTGAACCGGAGAAAACAGGCTATAATGGAGAAGAAGGAAGAGACCGCTTCGGCTCGCCGGGCGGTCCTTCCCATATCAATCAGAGACAACGGTTTAAGAGGAGGTTTCGGCTATGAAAAAATGTTTCAGACTGTTTCCGTTAACCCTCGGACTTGCGCTCGTGTTTTCCGTCACCGCCTTCGCCGGAGAGGAGGACAAGGCCGGTCAGTACCTGAGCGAGTATTACAACATTGCCCCGTTTGAAAATGAGGACGCTTCCCTCGAGACGGTCAACGCCGCCCTTGAAGCGCTCGGGGGAGAAGCGATCGAGGCCGACGCGATCAATGACGCGGAGATCGTCAAGGCGGGCATCCGCCTCGCGGGACTCGAGGAACTGGCTCTCACCTACTCGAAGGAAGGCGCGGCCGACAAGACGGCCGGGATCCTTGCGGACTGCGGCCTCGGGGAGACGGCGCCGGAGTACGCCCCCTATCTCGCCTGCGCGATCGATCAGGGGCTTCTGGATCCCTGCGACGACTCCGAGGACCAGATCGAGGATTACCTCTATAAGTGTGCGGAATCCAGCGGGAAGGGGCGCCAGTACATCGGCCGCGTCTCCGATCCCGATATCCTGACAGTGCTCGCCTCGACGCTCTCCAGCTTCGTGATCTTCGACAACGAGGAACTCACGAATCTCGGCACCGAGATCGTCCTCAAGGGCGCGGCGACCGGCTACAACCTCAAGTACAGGGGCTATGACGCGCGCTTCCTCGCGGACTACACACTGAAGTACGGCCACAGCGACTACCAGCACGCGCTGCAGCTGATCGGCCTCCTGAAGAGCGAGGGCATGGACGCCTACATCCAGATCGAGCCCAAGGTATCCGTCTACGAGTACATGATCGAGTGGGGCGATCCCGGTGAGCCGACCCCGACCTACGCCGTGAAGGAAGTCGAGCCGGACCGCTATCTCTGCTACGCGGTTGAGTACGACATGATGCTCGAATTCGACACGAAGGAGGAGAAGGAAGCGTTCCACGACGTAATCGAAACCTACGCGAAGAAGTACGACGACCGCGTCGACGAGGACGGCAATATCATCGACGCGCTGCTCGCCGGGTCCTGGTGGCAGCCGCTCTACAGCTCCGAGACGGAGATGGAGAACGATGAGTTCGGCCTCATGTATGACAACGTCGTCTACGACAGGAACGGCGACTACTCGATCCATCCGTTCAGCCTTCCGGAGAACTGCGAGGCGATCGCTGCCGTCGTGAAGGAAGTGGCGCCGGATCTCAGCGTGAGCCCGGTTGAGATCCACGTGAATCCGGCATTCATCAGGTATACGACGGGAGAGAGCTATCAGTAAGGCCCCCCTGCCGCGGGACTCTTCGCCGGCAAGAGGAGGAAGAGCTGCGGGCAGGGCTTGAGACGGCTCCGGAAATCCGGGTGAACACAGGTAAAAACCCCGGTCCTCCGCTCTATGCGGAGGGCCGGGGTTTTCTTAGACATCGCGGAACAGAAAAACAAAAACCCGGCCGGATTCCTCCGACCGGGTTTAAGTGGAACGTACAG
>CACYEN010000073.1 GCA_902773435.1 uncultured Lachnospiraceae bacterium
CGAGACGGGTTCCATGAACGCGTCGTAATTCATGACGGTGTCCCACTCGTCGCCCTGCAGCCAGGAGAACGTCTCCCCGTAGTGCTCGGCCAGAATGATCGCCTCCGGGTTCGCCTCCTTGACGGCGTTCCGGAACTCCCGCCAGAATCTGTGGTTGAATTCGCTGCTGTGGCCGAGGTCCGCGGCGACGTCGAGGCGCCAGCCGTCCGCCGAATAGGGCGGAGACACCCACTTTCGGCCGATCTCCATGATATACTCGACCAGCTTCCCGCTGTCCTCGTAATTCAGCTTCGGGAGCGTCGGATGCCCCCACCACCCGTCGTAGAACTCGTTGTAGGGCCAGGCGTGCTCGTTGTTGAACTTGAAGAAGCTCCGGTAGGGGCTGTCCGCGTCGATGTAGGCCCCCTTCTCGTAGCCGTCGATCTTCTCGTAGATGCACTCGCGGTCAAGCCACTTGTTGAAGGATCCGCAGTGATTGAACACTCCGTCGAGGATGATCTTCATCCCCCTCCGGTGGACTTCCTCGCAGAAATGAATAAAATAGCTGTCCGACGCCTCCAGGTTGGCGGGATCCGCCACCCTGCAGACATAGTTCTCCGCGTTCGCGTTGGACATCTCACCCTCGGCGAGCAGCCTTCCCTCGTCCCTCACGATCTTCGCGAGGTGGGGATCTATGTGGTCGTAGTCCTGGATATCGTATTTGTGATTGGACGGGGATACGAAGATCGGGTTCAGGTAGAGGACCTCCACCCCGAGGTCCTGCAGATAATCCAGCTTCTGCTCGATTCCCTCGAGATCTCCGCCGTAGAAATTCCTGACGTCGAAGCTGTCGGGAACCCTGTACCAGTCGTCGATGTGGACGGACTGGCCGTCCAGATAGGCGTACTCGCCCGTCCGGACGTCGTTGCCGCGCTCCCCGTTGCAGAACCGGTCCGTGAAAATCTGGTACATCACGGCACCCTCGGCCCAGCCGGGGACGGAGAAGCCGGGGATGATCCGGAACGCGTTTCTCTCCGAGAGGTCACGGGTCACGCCGAGCTTGTTGTAGTAGAAAGTCAGCTGGCCGACCCTGATCTCGAAGTAGTAGCGCACAGTTCCCGAAACCGCCCTGACCGTGAATTCGTAGTAGTCAAACCCCTCGTCGGAGGAGGCTTTCCTCATCTCCTCCCGGAGCGCTCCGCTGATGAACCAGACCGAATCCGCGTTGTTCCTCATCGTGCGGATCCGGACGGTGACGTCGTCGCCCTCCCTGCACTCGTAAGGCGTCCTGTAGTACTTTGACTCGTCACTGAAGACCGCGCGCTGGCGGAACACCGGTTTCATCTGCGTTATATACTGGTAGGCCCGATCCGTTCCTTCTGCCGGGTGCTCATTATTCGTCATTCCCACGTGGATAGCAACCTCTTCTCAAATGTTCTTATGATTCCTCCTGAATCCCGGAGAGCTCCTCTCCGCCTTCAGGTTCCTCCGGGTTCCCGGAGAACAGGGCCTCGAACTCCTCGCGGCCGATCTTCTCCTTCTCCAGAAGAAGCTCCGCGCAGGCATCGAGTTCGGCCCTGTGCCGGAGGATAATCCGCTTGGCCTCGGCGTAGCATTTTTCGATGATCGCCCTGACCTCGTCGTCGATCGCGGTCGCGGTCTGCTCGCTGAAATCCTTGGTCTTCTCGTAATCCCTTCCGATGAAGACCTCGCCGGATTCGTCGTAGGAGACGGGGCCGAGCTTCGCGGAAAAGCCGTACTTGGTCACCATCGCCCTTGCCGTGGCGGTGGCATTTTTAAGATCCTGTGAGGCCCCGGTCGTGATGTCGTCAAAGACAAGCTCCTCGGCGACTCTTCCGCCAAGGCTCACGGTGATATCCTGGAGCATCCTGCCCCTGGTGTTGAAGATCTCGTCCTTTTCGGGCAGGGGCATCGTGTAGCCCGCCGCGCCGAGGCCGGTCGGGATGATCGAGACCGAGTAGACGGGTCCGACATCCGGAAGCAGATGGAAGAGCAGCGCGTGGCCGGACTCGTGGTAGGCCGTAATTCTCCGGTCTCTCTCTGACACGACCTTGCTCTTCTTCTCTGCGCCGATCCCCACCTTGACGAAAGCCGCCCTGATGTCGGCCTGCGTGAGGTAGGCGCGCCCGTCCTTCGCCGCGCCGATCGCCGCCTCATTCAGCAGGTTCTCGAGATCCGCCCCCGAGAAGCCGGCGGTCGTCCTTGCAATCTGGAGCAGGTCGACATCGTCCCCGAGCGGCTTGCCCGTGCTGTGGACCTTGAGGATCGCCTCCCTCGCCCCGACGTCCGGCATACCGACAGCGATCTTGCGGTCGAACCTCCCGGGCCGGAGAATTGCCGGGTCAAGGATGTCCACGCGGTTTGTCGCCGCCATCACGATGATTCCCTCGTTGGCCTCGAATCCGTCCATCTCGACGAGCAGCTGGTTGAGCGTCTGCTCCCTCTCGTCGTGTCCGCCCCCGAGCCCCGCGCCCCTTCTTCTCGCGACCGCGTCGATCTCGTCGATGAAGACGATGCAGGGGTGATTCTTCTTCGCGTCCTCAAAGAGGTCCCTCACGCGGGACGCCCCGACGCCGACGAACATCTCCACGAAATCCGAGCCGGAGATGGAGAAGAAGGGGACGCCCGCCTCCCCGGCGACGGCTTTCGCGATCAGCGTCTTGCCGGTCCCCGGAGGGCCGACGAGAAGCACGCCCTTGGGGATTCTCGCGCCGACTTTCGTGTATTTGTCAGGGGCTTTCAGGAAGTCCACGATCTCCTCGAGATCGCTCTTCTCCTCGGAGAGGCCCGCGACGTCCCTGAACGTGATCCGGTTGGAGCGGCTGTCGACCCGCTGGGCCCGGCTCTTCCCGAAGTTCATCATCTGCGCGTTGGTACCCCCTCCGCCCGGCCTCGTGAGAAACAGCACGAGGAACAGCATGATGACGGAGGTCACGATGATCGGAAGAATCGACGTCAGGAAGACGCTCTCCGACTTCACGGCCGCCACGGTCACCGCGACG
This sequence comes from uncultured Lachnospiraceae bacterium, assembly GCA_902773435.1. Lineage (GTDB taxonomy): Bacteria > Bacillota > Clostridia > Lachnospirales > Lachnospiraceae > Chordicoccus. Next base: position 3,003 of record CACYEN010000073.1, read on the forward strand.
TCCGGGAAATTGCTGTCGAGCATCTTCTTCAGGGCGTCGACGTCCGTGTCATAAAAGCGGGCCGTGGTCCCGTCTTTCTTAGTGGCCTGGATCTGCCCGGTCGGCACCTCCGCGTTGGGCATGACCGTGACGGAGCTGATCTGGTTTTCCCCGAGGTCGGACACGAACTTCGCGTAGGTATAGCTGTCCGTCTCCCCCATCTGTCCGAAAAAGCGCTGGTACATCAGCGCCAGACAGATAATCATGACAATATAAAAGATCAGGTTTCTAAATGATCTGCTCTGCAATTTACACTATCTCCGTTCTGATCGAAACCCCCGTCCGCAGGCGGCGGGACGTCCGGGAGAAGACCCGGCCCCGCTCCTCCGGCCGCGGCAGGGGATCCGTCCCCGGCTCACTCCACTACGCCGATGTAGGGAAGATTCCGGTATTTCTGCATATAATCCATCCCGCATCCGAGCACGAACCGGTCCTCGATCTCGAATCCGGTGTAGTCGATGTTCACGTCGACGACCCTGCGCGACGGCTTGTCGAGCAGCGTGCAGAGCTTCAGCGACGCGGGCTTTCTCGTCCTCAGAATGTCGAGCAGGTAGGAGAGCGTTCTGCCCGAGTCGATGATGTCCTCCACGACGAGGACGTCCTTCCCCTCGAGAGGCTCGTCGAGGTCCTTGACAATCCGGACGACCCCGCTCGACTTCGTGTCGTTGCCGTAGCTGGACACCGACATGAAATCCAGCGTCACCGGGACATCCTCGGAGATCCCGTTCGACAGGGCCGTCATAAAATAGACCCCTCCCTTGAGGACGCAGATCATATGGATTGTTTTGCCCCGGTAATCCCTGCTGATCTCCCCGGCGAGCTCCCGGATCCTCTTCGCAACTTCCTCCGCCGAAATCATCACGCTGAATTTTTCACTCACAGGAATATCCCCCTTCCAGGCTCTGTGCCCTCACCTCAAGCACCCTCTTCGTGTCCGCGCCGATCCTGAACCGCCAGCCGATCCTCATGCCCACGACCCAGACGATCTCGCTCCCCGACGCGACGAGCGGGATCCGGTCTCTCAGGCTCCGCGGCACCTTCGTGTCGGTAAAATAATCCGAAAGCTTCTTGGTGCACTCCGGACCGATCGACAGAAAGTCCCCGGGACGTCTTGTCCTGACCACCGGCGTACGTGTCATTTTATCATAATCCAGCCATTTCGTATACCGCTTTTCGGGAACCGGGTCGGGTGCCCGGTCCGACAGACGGGCCTCGAAAACCATGTCCCCGAATGCCGCGCGGGCCGTCCCGTCCGGCCCGGTCCGAAGCTCCTCCGGAAGGGGAACCGCTTCCCCCGGGAGCTCCTCTTCCGCCTCCCCGCGCGTCAGCCTGATCCGGTCCCGCTCCGCGCGGGCGGTGACCCCATGCGGAAGCGCAATTCTCATGTCCTGGGGCTTCCCGAGGAGGGCTTCCATCCCGCCGATGTGGTCCGCCGTGAGGTCGGCTGCGCTCCCTGATACCTTAAGATAGGCCGTCCGGAGAATCTCCGCCCGGATCACCGCGGGCTCCCCGGCGAGGGTCATAAGGACGAGGGCGTCCTCCCCCTCGCTCCTCACGTACTGCCCGGCTCTCCGGGCCGCCTCGGACTCTATGAAGCGGGCGGCTTCGTCCGCCCTCTCCGCGAGGGAAGCGAGATGCCTCGCGGCCCCCCGGCTCACCTGCTCCTCGAGCGCCGGGAGGATCGCCTGCCGAATCCGGTTCCTCGCGGCGTCCGGAAGGTCATTGGTCGAATCGTGGATCCAGCTCCTGCCGCTCTCCCGCAGCGCCCCCTCGATCTCCTCCCGCGTGAGCCGGAGCAGCGGCCTGATGACGTCCCCGCTCACGGGTCTCATGGCCGCAAGGCCCCTGATCCCGGTGCCCCTCGCCGCCCGGAAGAGCACGGTCTCGGCCTGGTCGTCCATGTGGTGGGCCAGCGCGATCTTCGCCCCGCCCAGTCGTCCGGCCTCGGCGCGGAAGATCTCGTACCTCGCCCTGCGGCCCGCCTCCTCCAGGGTCAGCCCGTCCTCAGCCGCCTCCCCCGGGATATCCCTCCTCACGATAAGGCACGGGACGCGCGCCCCGGCGCAGAGCTCTCTCACGAACTCCGCGTCACGGTCTGCCTCCGCCCCGCGGATGCCGTGATGGACGTGGACCGCTTCAAGGGCGAAGTTCATCGGGCCGGCCAGTTCGGCCAGCATAAAAAAAAGGAACACCGAATCCGCGCCTCCGGACACCCCCGCGACCACGCGGTCCCCGTCCTTCAGCATCCCGGTCTTCCTGATAAAATCCAAAGTTTTCTGTTCCGCTGTCATTCGTCCGCTGATTTGAAAATCACCTCTCCGCTCTCGATGAGGCCGAGCCGGTCTTTGGCCGCCTGCCTGACGTAGTCATCGGATTTCATGTACTCCCTCCGGGACTCTATCCTGAGCGTCCGCTCCTCCTCCTCGGCGATTGACCTCTCCAGCTCCACGTGCTTCAGGTCATTGTCGACGATCTGCTGTCTCAGGCGGAACCCCTCGAGGAGAAGGACCATAAAAAGGAAGCACACGACGAAGAGGATGGCAATCATCCCCGTCCTGTTCTCCCTTGTGATCCGGGCCGACCCCGGCTTTCCGCCCGTAGAGGTTCTTCTGCTGCTCATCCGCCTCTTTATCCCGCACTGCCTGACGTTATGGACCAGTCTCAGTTTACACCTGAACGATTCCCGCGGCAAGAATTTTCAGCCGCGCTTCAGAGCAGGCGGTACATCAGGGCGGCATTTTCCTTCTTTGTCGTCTCGATGATCTCCGTGATCTCGGCCCTTACGCTCTTCTCCCCGAAACGGATCTCGATCACGTCGCCCGGCTTCACCTCGAGGGACGCCTTCGCGACCTTGTCGTTCACGCTCACCCTTCCCGCGTCGCAGGCCTCGTTGGCGACGGTCCGCCGGCGGATCAGGCGCGAAACCTTCAGATATTTGTCAAGTCTCATCTTTCACCCTCAGAACAACTAAAGCGGGAGAGGAACAGATCCTCTCCCGCCGTCACACTCACGCTGTAATTTATTTCTTCTTTTTCTTGGAAGTATTGACGGCATCCTTAAGGCCTTTGCCCGCCTTAAACTTCGGAGCCTTGGAAGCTTTGATCTTCATTGTCTTTCCGGTCTGCGGATTTCTTCCCTCGCGTGCCGCTCTTGCGACGACTTCGAATGTCCCGAATCCGACAAGCTGAACTTTCTCGCCTTTCTTCAGTTCGTTTGTGACGACCTCGATAAAGGCCTTCACTGCAGCTTCTGAATCCTTCTTGGAAAGACCCGTTTCGTTTGCAATCGCAGCAGCCAATTCAACCTTATTCATAAATGACCTCCTATGAAGATTTGAAAAATCTCATATTTCCTGACTATTTTGTTATAACCCGAATCAACATCACTGTCAAGAAATATCAGCATTTATGCCCGAAAACTGAGCATTTTTTTCAATATTCTCCTCATTTTCCCCTTTATAAGAGGATTTTCAGGAGAGAAGCGGGGACATCGCCTCCGCCAGCTCGTCCTTCACGGCCTCCGCTTCGGCGAGATCTCTGCCTTTTGTCGTGAAATACATCTTGATCTTCGGCTCCGTTCCGGAGGGTCTCACGACGACCGTCGAGGCGCCCTCCAGGTCGTAGATGAGAACGTCCGCCTTCGGGAGTCCCGTCTTCTCCGGCTGCAGGTAATCCCTCACCGCGGAGACCTTTCTTCCGGCGATTTCGGCAGGCGGCGTCTCGCGCAGGGTTCCCATGATCCCCGCCATCTTGTCCATGCCGGAGAGACCCGGGAATTCGAAGCTGTCGACCTTGTTGAGGTACCGCCCGTACTCGGCGTAGATCGCCTCGAGGCGCTCCTTGACGGAACTGCCGATGCTGCGGTAGTAGGCGGCCATCTCGCAGATGAGCATCGCGCCGATCACCGCGTCCTTGTCGCGGACGTAGGACCCGGCGAGGTATCCGTAGCTCTCCTCGAACCCGAAGATAAAGCGCTCGACTTCCCCCGCCTCCTCGAGCTTCGCGATCTGGTCGCCGATCCATTTGAAGCCCGTGAGCGTGTGGCGGAGCTCAACGCCGTAGTGCTCCGCGACCTTGTCGGCGAGCGGCGTCGAGACGATCGACATGACGGCGACCGGATTCTCCGGCATTGTCCCGGCTTCAATCCTTCCGGCGCAGATATAGTCGAGAAGCAGGACGCCCATCTCATTTCCGGAGACGAGCTCGTATGTCCCGTCGGGGCATTTCATCGCGATTCCGACGCGGTCGGCATCCGGGTCGGTCGCGAGCATCAGGTCCGCCCCGACCTTCTTCGCGAGCTCGAGTCCCTTCTCCAGCGCCTCGAAGATCTCAGGATTCGGATACGGGCAGGTCGTGAAATATCCGTTCGGATACTCCTGCTCCGGGACGATCGTGATATCGGTGATGCCGATGTCGCGGAGAACATGCGTGACGGGTACGAGCCCCGTGCCGTTGAGCGGCGAATAGACGAGCTTCAGTCCCGCCGTCCTGCAGAGACCCGGCCGCACCTGCCTCGACTCGATCGCCTCGTAGAAAGCCTTCTTGCAGTCGTCTCCGACGAAGCGGATCAGGCCCTTTTCGACGCCCTCGGCGAACGACATGTATTTCGCGCCCGTGAGCACGTCGGTCTTCTGAATCGCGTCATAGACGACCGCCGCGGCATCGTCCGTCATCTGGCAGCCGTCGGGCCCATAGGCCTTGTAGCCGTTGTATTTCGCGGGGTTGTGGGAAGCCGTGACCATGATGCCCGCGTTGCACTTGTAGTAGCGCGTCGCGAAGCTCAGCGCCGGGACCGGCATCAGCTCGTCGTATATCACGACCCTGATCCCGTTGGCGGCGAGCACACCGGCCGCGTCTTTCGCGAACGTGTAGCCCTTCAGGCGGCTGTCGTAGCTGATCGCGACAGTCTGGGTTCCGCCCTGGGTCCTGACCCAGTCCGCGACGCCCTGCGTCGCCTGTCTCACAACCCAGATATTCATGCGGTTTGTCCCCGCCCCGAGCGTCCCGCGAAGGCCGGCTGTACCGAACTTCAGCGACACGGCAAAACGGTCACGGATCGCCTCGTCGTCCCCTTCAATCGAGAGAAGCTCGGTCTTGAGGTCGCAGTCCAGCAGCTCCGCGTCAAGCCATCTGCGGTATTCTTCCTGATACATATCTGTCCCTCCTCGTAAAAACCCACAAATTTCAAGCTCCGGCACATGGTAGCGGCTGCCGGGGCAGCCGTCGGTGAGTAAGTATCCTCCTGTATTTATGATTGATAAAGCCCGGTCCCGGTGGCCGGCGGGGGTGTGCGGGAGCCCTGTCGCTGTTCCGCGGTGACCGCGCCGGCGGTTATATTCATTTTTATTATATCCATGCGGTTTATGGCGGTCAAGCTCGGGGAAATTCCCCCTCCCTCAGAAGTCCAGGAAATCCCAGCTGCCGCATCGCCTCGTAGAGGACGATCGAGACGGAGTTCGAGAGGTTGAGGGAGCGCTCCCCCTCCACCATGGGGATCCTCAGGCAGCGCTCCGGCGCGGCGAGGAGGATGCTCTCGGGAATGCCGCCGCTCTCCCTTCCGAACATGAGAAAGTCATTTTCCCGAAAGCGGACGTCCGTGTAGCACCGCCCGGCCTTCGTCGTCACGTACCAGATCCGCGCCCCGGGATGGGCCTCCTCGAAGGCCGCGTAATTCATATACCGCGACACATCGAGCCTTAGCCAGTAGTCGAGGCCGGCCCGCCTGAGGTAGCGGTCGGTCAGGTGGAAGCCGAGGGGCTCGATGAGGTGGAGCGAAGCGCCCGCGCACACGCAGCTGCGGCCGATCGTTCCGGCATTGCCGGGCTGTTCCGGCTCGTGCAGCACGATCCCGATCATCCGGCTCCCTTCCTTTCGGAGGCGAGGGCGAGAAGATGCTCTTTGGTATTCTTCCCGGGATCCCCGAGGACCTCGTCGAGGGCGCCCTTCAGGAACTCGCCGATCTCCGGCCCCCGGTACCCGAGGGATTCGAGATCCGTCCCGTCCACAGCCAGGTCCTTTACGGACAGCGGATCCCCCATTCTCAGGATCTGCCGCTCCCTGTCATAGAGGCTGTTGATCTTCATGAAATCCGGATCGTCGTCCCGGACGGCCTCCCCGTTCCGGTCGGCCGCCTTGTCCGCCCAGAGCAGGGCGAGGTAATCATCAAACGACTCCGGACCGACGAGATGCATGCTCTTCCTCACCGACGCGGCGTCGGTCTCCGGAATGAACGCAAGCCCGCCGATCAGGTTCGTGACGGCCTTTCTCGTCGCGTTGTCGAGCTTCAGCCTCCGGATCACGCCGTCCGCGATCCTCGCGCCCGCGGTCCAGTATTCCGGAAAATGAGTCCATCCGAACTCGTCCGTCTCCGCGGTCTCCGGCTTCCCCGACTCATAGAGAAGCGCCGTGAGCCGGAGAATCCGGTCCTCCGGCATCGCCCTGAGCGCCCTCACGGTGTGGGCTCCGACCGTATCGCCGGGCAGGGACGACGGGGTGGCCACGGGGGTCTCCATCATGCGGTCAAACTCCGGGAGTACCCGGGCCGTGATGCCGAGCCTCCGCATCTCAAGGATCATCTCCGGATAGGGGGACGTGAGCAGCTTCAGCAGTTCCACGGCGATCCGCTCGGCGCTGACCCTGGAGAGCCCGGAGGCGTGCCGCGCGGCGGCTTCCGCGGTCGCCGGCTCAATCGAGAAGCCGAGCTGGGCGGCGAACCTGACCGCCCGCATGACGCGGAGGGCGTCCTCCCCGAAGCGCCGGTCCGGACTTCCGACGCAGCGGATCACCCTCTTCTGGAGATCGCGCATGCCTCCGGAGATATCGACGAGGCCGCCGCGGTCGCTGTAGGCCATCGCGTTGATCGTGAAATCCCTTCGCAGGAGGTCCTGCTCTAGGCTGGATGTAAATACGACGCTGTCCGGATGCCGGCTGTCGGAATAGTCGCCGTCGATCCGGTAGGTCGTGACCTCGAACGCGTCCTTCTCAAGCATGACCGTCACTGTCCCGTGCTTTAAGCCGGTGTCGACGGTCCTGCGGAAGCAGGCCTTCACCTGTTCCGGTCTCGCGGAGGTCGTGACGTCCCAGTCGTTCGGGGTCCGCGCGAGCACGAGATCCCGCACACAGCCGCCAACGGCATAGGCTTCAAACCCATGCCGTTCAAGAATATCCAGTATGAAACTGACTTTTGGCGGAAGCCGGAGTCTCATCAGTACGCCCTTCCCCAGTAGACCAGGTTCTTCGCGGGTTTTCCGCAGCAGACGCAGACGGCCCCTTCCGGGGACACGCCCTCGTCCCCGAGAGGGATGCAGCGCGAAGTCGCCTTCGTGTCGTCCTTGATCCGGTCCTCGCAGGCGCGGTCCCCGCACCAGTGGGCCCTGACGAAACCGGGCTTCTCCTCGACGGCTTTCTTAAATGTCTCGTAATCGTCCGCATCTGAGATATGGCTGTCGCGGAACTTCAGCGCCCGCTCAAACATATCCTTCTGTATCGTCTCAAGCAGCTTCGCGGACTCCTCCGCGGCGAGTTCGATCGGGACCGTGACCTTCTCCCTCGTGTCGCGTCTCACCAGGACGCAGACGCCCTTCTCCAGGTCCTTCGGCCCGATCTCGATCCGCATCGGGAAGCCTCTCATCTCCTGGTCGGCGAACTTCCAGCCGGGCGAGCGGTCCGTGGTGTCGGCCTTCACGCGGATCCCCGCGTCCGCAAGGGACGCCGTGAGCTTCTCCGCGGCGGCGAGGACCCCCTCCGCGTCCTGGCGGATCGGGATGATCACGCACTGCGTCGGAGCGATGCGGGGCGGGAGCACAAGCCCGTCGTCGTCGCCGTGGACCATAATGATCGCCCCGATCATGCGGGTCGTCATTCCCCACGAGGTCTGATGGACGTACTTGAGTGTATTGTCCCTGTCCGTGTACTGAATTCCGAAGGCTTTCGCGAAGCCGTCCCCGAAATTGTGGCTCGTGCCGGACTGGAGAGCCTGCCCGTCATGCATGAGCGCCTCGATCGTGTAGGTCGCTTCCGCACCGGCGAACTTCTCCTTGTCGGTCTTCTGTCCCCTGACGACGGGGATCGCGAGGACCTCCTCGGCGAAGTCGGCGTAGACGTTCAGCATCTGTCTCGTGCGCTCCTCCGCCTCCTCGGCGGTCGCGTGGGCCGTGTGGCCCTCCTGCCACAGGAATTCCCTCGAGCGGAGGAACGGCCTCGTCGTCTTCTCCCAGCGGAGGACCGAGCACCACTGGTTGTAGACCTTAGGCAGGTCCCTGTAGGACTGGATATCCTTCGAGTAGAGGTCACAGAACAGCGTCTCGGACGTCGGGCGCACGCACATCTTCTCCTGGAGAGGGGTGCTGCCGCCCTGTGTGACCCAGGCCACCTCCGGGGCGAAGCCCTCGACGTGGTCCTTCTCCATGTTGAGGAGGGATTCCGGGATCAGCATCGGGAGGTAGACATTTTCAACGCCTGTCTCCTTGAAGCGGCGGTCGAGCTCTCTCTGGATATTTTCCCAGATCGCGTAGCCGGCGGGCTTCAGGACCATGCAGCCCTTGACGGACGTGTAGCCCGTCAGCTCCGCCTTCTTGACGACGTCCGTATACCACTGTGCGAAATCCACGTCCCTCGACGTGATTGATTCTACGAGTTTCCTGTCCTTTGCCATCGGTCTCATAACTCCTTCCAGTACAGCCGGGGAAGTCCGGCGTCATTCTCGTCTACACCTCGATCCGGATCGCGCGCCCGGATCTCGTGTATCTGTAATATCTGACCCCCGCCGCGTCGAACATCCTCTTCGACGCGATGAACGAGGGCTGGTCCGCATATTTGTCGCTGTCGTAGACGACCGTCCGGATTCCGGCCTGGATGATCGCCTTCGCGCACTCGTTGCAGGGGAAGAGCGTGACGTAGAGCTTCGCGCCTTCGAGGCTCCCGCCCCTGTAGTTGAGGATCGCGTTGAGTTCGCTGTGGGTCGTGTACATGTACTTGCTGTCCAGCGGCTCCCCGTCCCTTCGCCAGGGGAAATCGTCGTCGGACACGCCGTTCGGGAATCCGTTGTAGCCCATGCTCAGGATCCGGTTGTTCCCGCTGACGATACAGGCCCCGACCTGCGTGTTGGGATCCTTGGAGCGCATGCCGCTGAGCGAAGCGACTCCCATAAAATATTCATCCCAGCTGAGGTAATCTTCTCTCTTGCCGCTCATAGGTTATCCTCCGGAAGATCGTGTTCAGGGGAGACTCATTTAGTTCCGAAGATCCTGTCTCCGGCGTCTCCGAGTCCGGGCACGATGTAGCCGATCTCATTCAGGTGGTCGTCGAGCGCCCCGACGGTGATGTCGACGTCCGGATGCTCCTCCCTGAGCCGCTTCAGGCCCTCCGGGGCCGCGATGATGCAGAGGAAGCGGATGTTCTTGCAGCCGCGCTTCTTGAGCTGGGCGATCGCGTCGCAGGCGGATCCGCCGGTCGCCAGCATCGGGTCGACGACGAAGACATCCCTGTCCTCGATATCCGCGGGGAGCTTGCAGTAGTACTCGACGGGCTCCAGCGTCTCGTGGTCGCGGTACATGCCGATGTGGCCCACCTTCGCGGAGGGAATCAGCATCTGCATTCCGGAAACCATCCCGAGGCCGGCCCGAAGAATCGGGACGATCGCGAGTTTCTTTCCCGCGAGCCTCTCCACGGTAGTCGCCGCCATGGGGGTCTCGATCTCCACTTCTTCAAGGCTGAGGTTCCTGGTGGACTCATAGGTCTCCAGCATCGCGATCTCGGAGATCATCTCCCGGAACTCCTTTGTCCCGGTGGAACTGTCGCGGATAATCCCAATCTTGTGCTTGATCAGCGGGTGATCCATGATAATAACGTTTCCCATATTCTGCCTCCGTTCTCCTTGAGTGCCCTGTCCGCCGCCTGAAATCAGGTGATTCCTCCTCCCGGCGCGCGGCGATCGCTCACCGTATTTATAATGCACCGCGTCTACGCGGTTATTACCCTGTGTCCCGCGGCCTTGAGAAGCCTGTTCATGATCGCGGCCCCGATCTCCGGGGTGTTGAAGGACTCCGAATAGATCACGTCGACGCCGTCGTCGTCGAACTGCCTCAGCACGCCGAAGAGGTGCCTGGCGATGGCCAGCTCGTCCTCGCGGCTCCCGACCGCGTACACGGTGTCGGCGGCGTAGTTCCCACGGGTCTCTTCCGACGCGATGACGCCGGTCCTTCTTCCCTCTGCCGCCGCGGCCGCGGCGAGCGAGTTGATCTTCGCGGCGACGTCCCCCGGGGCCCCCTCGACGATGAAGAGTTCCGCCCTCGGGGCGTAATGCCGGTATTTCATGCCGGGGGCTTTCGGCCTTACGCGTTCCGCGTCCGCCCCCTCCCTGATGCCGGGGTCCACACGGACGGCCCCGAGCACGTCCTCCAGCATTCTCCTGCTGATGTAGCCCGGGCGCAGAATGACCGGAATATCTTCCGTAAAGTCGACGATCGTCGACTCAAGGCCTATATCCGTGTCCCCGCCGTCTATGATCATGTCGATCCTTCCCGAGAGATCCTCGATCACGTGCGAGGCTTTCGTCGGCGACGGCCTTCCGCTCACATTTGCGCTCGGCGCGGCGATGTACCCGCCTTCCGCGGCGATGAGCGCCGCCGCGACGGGGTGTGACGGCATGCGGACGGCAACGGTGTCGAGCCCGCCCGTCGTCTCGGGGGGAACCGCGTCCGATTTCTTAAGGATCATCGTGAGCGGCCCCGGCCAGCAGGCCTCGGCAAGTCTCCCCGCGGCGGTGGGAAAACCGCGCGTGATCGCCGGAAGATGCTCAAGGTCCGCGATGTGGACGATCAGGGGGTTGTCCGAAGGCCTGCCCTTCGCGGCATAGATCTTCCGCGATGAGTCCGGATTTAAGGCGTCTCCCCCGAGCCCGTACACCGTCTCGGTCGGAAACGCGACAAGACCGCCAGACCTCAGAATCTCTCCGGCCCGGCTGATCGCAGCTGCATCGATATCATCCGGATCGATCCGGATCACTTGTGTCTCCATGTCGGCTGTCCGTCAATCCTTCCCGTCGGGACGGGCGATCCTGAACTCCCGGGTGTCCCCGGTGCTCCCGTCGTCAAAATCGAAATCGAGGAGCGCGTCGAGTTCGCTGTCGTCGAGATCGTCGAAATCGTCGAGATCCTCGACCGCCGCGCCGTAATCGTCCAGGTCGTCGGCCTCGTCCTCGAGATCGATGTCGTCGAGCGAGACGGGCATACTCTGGATGATCTCGTGCACTTCCTTGTAGGACTGCATGAACTTCTTCTGCATCTGGTTGAACATGTCGACGATCTCGTTCATCTCATCCTGGACGGCCAGATACTTCTTCTTCCCGTCGTTGAGCTTCGCGTCGACCTCCCCCTGGACGGCTGAGACGCGGCGCTTCGCTTCCTGGTCGGCGGCGGCGAGGATCCTGTCCGCCTCCGTCTTCGCGTCGGCGATGATCCCGTCGCCCTTCACCTTCGCCTCGTAGACGAGGTCGCCGATCTGGCGGTAGTTGTCGATATATTTCTGGTATTTCACCCGGATGTCCTGCTCAAGGCGCTCCACCTGTTCGTCCTTGAGAACGACGCGGCTCTTCAGCTCGGAGATGATCTTGTCCCTCTTCCGGATATCTTTCTCGAGCGCCGCGATCTGCTTCGCGGACTCCTCTTCCTGATGCCGGATGTACATAAGGACTTCTTCCTTGTCGAATCCGCGCAGAGCCTGCTTAAACATCGAATAGTCTTCCATGCTCCCCTTTACCCCTTTCCGCCGGAGATCCCGGCTTAATTACTTATCACTCCCCATATATCCCCGGCCTCGAGGCCGAGTTTCCACCATGCGTATCCCGCGCAGCCGGCGGACCTCACCGCCGTGAGCTTTTCGCGGACCGACTGCCCGTCCTCAAGCCAGATCTGCCGGAGTATGTCCCCTTCTTTTCCCTCCGCGTAGTTCTGGCCCGTCTTCTCGTCCCAGGAGACAGCCATCCCGTATTCTTCCGTCAGCCTAACGGCTTCATTCATGCCGACGGCCCTGCTCGTGATCTCACTTCCGCCCGTTACGGTCCAGAACCTGGAGAAGAACGGCAGCGCCGCGATCACCTGTCCGGCGGGCACCTGCTCCATCGTCGCCCGGATCCCGTTCTCCACAAACGGGAGCGACGAGACGGATCCGGCCTCGGCCGAGCCCTGCGTGTGTTCGTCGTAGCACATCGTCACGATGTAGTCCGCCGCCTTTGCCTGTTCGCCCCGGTCCATGTACCTGGTAAATGTCGGGACGTAATTGTCCACCGAGAGCACGAGGCCTGTGCCGTCGAGGCGGGCCGCAATCTCACGGACAAATTCGATAAACGCGGGCGCGCCGGCCTCGCGGACGAGCTCGAAGTCGAGGTTCAGCCCGTCGGCGCCGCAGGCGGCGAGCGAGGCGACGACCGCCTCCTCGGCCCTCATCCTCGCGCTGTAGTTTCCGAGAAACGCGAGCGTGTCCTCGGTCGATGCGACGTTCCCGTCGAAATCGTTCCACACCGCCCAGACCTGCATCCCCGCGTCGTGGGCGGTCTGCACGTACGACGCGCTCGTGACGTCCCTGACGTCTCCGCCCGCGCTGTCGAGATAGAACCAGGTCGGCGCGATCACATTGACGCCGCTCATGCCGGCGGTCATCGCGGAGAGCGCGTCATTCGACGCCTGGTTGTCGGTCTGGTGGAAGACCATATTGACGGGCTCGCCGAGCGGATGTTTCTCGAACGCGTAGCCCTTCGTCTCCGCCATCGGTGCGCCGCCCGGGGTTCTCTCCCCGAGGCTTCCCGATGCGCAGTACCCGATGAGGCCGTCTTCCGTGATGACTTTCGTCCAGGTTCCGTCCCCGTCGTCCGCGCACCTCACGGATCCGCCTTTCCCGAGCTTCGCGATGATCTTCCTCTTCTTCCCGGGTCCCTCCCTGACGGCGGTGTTCTTCCGCACCTCCGCCCTCTCGAACGTCTCGTCCGTCTCGACGCGGACGCGCACGGGATCCTCATAAGTCTCCGCGTAAACCCCGGTCTCCGACCGCAGGTAATCGAGGGAGATGTAGAGGACGCCGTCGAGGAATTCCGCCTCCTCTCCCGGAGAGGTCCCGCCCGAAAGGTCCAGCGTCCCGATCTTCCCGGGGGCCGTCGTGATGAGGACGGATTCGCTGTCGTCATAGTAGAGCGCGCGGGTGACGTATTTCGTCACGCTCTCGTAATCGAGATAGATGCGGCCTCCGATCACGCGGCCGAGCGTCCCGGACAGGCTGCCGCCGGCCGTAATGCCGACTTCACTGTCCCCGGTGATTCCGAAATAGCTGCGGAGGCTCATCCTCCGGGGGGTGGGAAGAAGATACGCCGCCGCGATAACCGCGGCGAGAACACATGCGGCCGCAAGATACGCCGATGTGCTCACGCGCCTCCCTCTCTTATCCCTCATCTGGCCTCCTCAACGCTTAATTTTCCGTCATTGCCGAAAAAACCCTATTCTTGTTGATTATAGCAAGATCCTCCACTTTTGTGAATAACGAAAAGTCCCGGGATCCGCTATGCACTTTGAGATTCCTCATCTCGCGGATCCCGGGACATCATACGATTTCGGGTTTTTCGGTTTTTCAGTTTTTATCTTGCTGGAACGGACTGCTCTCTAAGGGCAATCCTCATGAAATTTATCCTGACGGGCCTCCCTTCCGCGTCGCAGATCGTATCCCTCATATAAGTCGCGTCCGCATCCCCTGAGATCGTCCTGGCCAGCCTGCCCGGTCCGACTTCCACGTCCTCCGGGCAGTACAGTCTGCATCCGCTCTCCCTGAGCATACGGAACTCCTTCCGGAACGATTTGTACGCTTTACTCTTTCTCTTGGTCATCTGCTGCTCCGTTTCGTGAGATTTCCGGTAAAATGGTTCCGGGGTGTTCCCCCGCGGAAAGGCCCTTCCTTATCCCGATTATAGGCGGTTTCCGGGCGGGGTCAACCGGTTCCGGCCATGTTCCGGAGAAAGTGACATAAGTTCCGGGAAAAGTGCAAAAATGACGCGCGGGGAGAGAACTCCTTGCCAAAGGAGCGGATACGAAGTATAATACTTCGTTGTTATCCGTTATCGAAAATCCTTCGGCGCTCCGTCCCGGACCCGCCGGACGGTTTTGTTTTTCAGGAGGTTCATTATGACTCAGATTACCAAAGATATGACGATCGGCGAGATTCTCAGGCTCGACATGGATGTCGCGCCCGTCCTCATGAGCATGGGCATGCACTGCCTCGGATGCCCGGCATCCCAGGGCGAATCCCTCGAGGAAGCCGCGATGGTCCACGGGCTCGACGGCGATCTCGTCACCAAGGCCGTCAATGAGTTTCTCGCTGACAAGGCGAAAGTCGACAGCGAGATCAGCGCCAACGCCTGATCGTTAAAAAGTCCCGTCCGACGGCGGATTCACCGCCCGGGCGGACGGCTGTCCGCGGACAAAGAGAGAGGTCCGGCATCCCCTTACGGGGAAGCCGGACCTCTCTCTTTGTCCGCCCTGCGATCCCTGACCGCGCGCGGCCGTGCCGTCTCTTCAGTTTCCGCCTCCGATGGTCGCGAGCCTCACCAGCGCGCTGTTCAGCATGACCGCCTGCTCGTGCTCCATGAGATGGGCCTCGGATGCCGGGGAGTAGTTCTCGCTGCTCCCGTACTCCGAGAGAATGTTGCAGATCTTGTTGAATTCCTCCGGCGTGTGGCCGGACTGGTGCGCGATCAGGACGTAGGCCCCGTCGCTCTTCTGCCTGTATAGCGAGCTCTTTCCGGAGAAGACGCCCTTCAGGGCGGAAGCCGCGCTCAGCACGCGGTCGAAGGAACTGAACCTGTATGCCCTGGTGAGCGAGACCTCCTGCTCCCTCTCGGGGCTTCTCGCGCCCTGGGCCGTCCTGGCCCCCTGGCCCTGGTTCTTGATCCCCTTCTTCGGTTTTCCCGGCCCCTTCTTCTGGTCGATAATCTTGCGGAAGAGATCCAGGATGTCGTCGGCGCCCTCGACCTTCACGTCGTTCTCGCTGTCGGGCATAACGTCCGTCGCCGAGAACTTGGAGAATCTCGTATCGAGCTCCTCCGGGTCGTCGACCTTCGTGATCACCAGCACGAGGCTGTTCTCCTTGTCGGGAATCGCCTCGATCATCAGCGGTATATTCTGCTCATTCGTCCACCCGCACTCACGGTTCGCCTTCAGCATCATCTCCCGGAACAGGCTCCTTGCCTTGTCCGTGCCGTAGGCGAATTCCCCCAGGCTGATATGCCTCTCCTCGAGGTCTGCCCTGGTGAGGGTGCAGCGGATCTGGTTGTCGTTGATCTTCTCTATCTTCATCTCTTTCTCTATAACTCCTGCCTGTCTGTCTGCTCCGCTTTTCAATGAGTATATCTTAAAGAGGGTGAAATGTAAACGTACTTCGTTTCCTGTATGGCTCCATTAATATCGGTTAAGTCCTGCCATTTCAGGTTAGAATTGTATAATTATATCGGAAAATTAAGTCCGTTTTGGAGATATTCCCGTTTTCCCCTTGAATTTGTCAGACTCAGAGCTTAAAATACACTCATAACAGATTTATGTTCAACCCCAAGGAGGTATTATCATGGCATATGTTATTTCTGACGACTGCGTAAGCTGCGGAACCTGCTCCCCGGAGTGCCCGGTAGGCGCTATCTCCGAAGGCGACGCTCATTTCGAAATCGATGCTGATGCCTGCGTCGAATGCGGAACCTGCGCCGGAGTATGTCCGGTAGGCGCTATTTCCCAGGGCTGAAACGGAATCAGCGGGTAAAATAAAAAAGGAGCTCCTTTTGCGGAGCTCCTTTTTTATTTTGCCCGGCCGGGCCGGAGCCAACGGCCGGCGGGGTATCCCTGCCGGGACCCGTGTCCGTCTCAGCGCGAGAACAGCCTGCGCATGACGCAGGGGCCGGGACCTATGTCGATCCCCTCCTCCCGGGCCTCCCTCTCGTTGTAATGATGGCCGCGCGGCTCGGAATCTCTGTCTGAGCTGTCATAGAGAAGATAGGGCACGGGGTCGGAGGTATGGGTCCTCACCGAGATCGGTGTCGGATGGTCCGGAAGAATCACCATCCTGTAATCCTCCCCCGACGCATCCAGCGCCTCTTTCACCACCCGGATTACCCTGCCGTCGAGATACTCGATGGATTTGATCTTCTTCGGAACGGAACCCTGGTGTCCCATCTCATCGGGGGCTTCGACGTGGATGTAGGCGAAATCGTATCCGTCCTCAAGCAGCGCCCTGACGGCCGCCTGCGCCTTCCCCTCGTAATTCGTGTTGAGTCCGCCGGTCGCGCCCTCGACCCTGATCACCTTCATTCCGGTGCCGACGCCGAGGCCTTTGAGCAGGTCGACCGCCGATATCATGACGCCCCGCTTCCCGAATTTCTCCTCGAACGGGCTCAGCATGGGCTTCCTCCCGGCTCCCCAGAACCAGAAGCAGTTGGCAGGATTCTTCCCCTCCCTGATCCGCTCCAGGTTGAGCGGGTGGTCCTTCAGTATCTCATTGCTCCTCTTCATCATGGAGAGGAAGGGTTCCGGCGGCAGAAACGGCCCGATCACGGAGCCCAGGTGGTCGTGAGGCTGCGAGAGCTCCACGGCTTCCCCCTTATCCCAGATCATGCAGTGGCGGTAGGATGTGCCCGCGTAGAAGCTGAACCTGCTGTCGCTCATCTTCTCCAGCACGGCGTTCAAAAGGATCGTCGAGTCAGCGGTGCTGATCTCGTCCGAGCTGTGGTCGAGGATCGTCTTCCGCTCAAACGGTTCCGCCCCGTCCAGCGTCACGATGTTGACGCGGTAAGAGATGTCGGTGTCCTTCATCGGGACGCCGATCGAGAGCGCCTCGAGCGGCGACCTGCCGGAGTAGAATTTCTTCGGGTCGTAGCCGAGAACGCTCAGGTTGGCGGTATCCGACCCGGGCTTCATGCCCTCCGGGATCGTGTGGACGATCCCGATCTCCCCGTGCGCCGCGAGTCCGTCCATAACAGGGGTCTCCGCGTACTCGAGAGGGGTCATGCCCCCGAGAGAATCGATGGGCTCGTCAGCCATACCGTCCCCGAGCACAAGAACGTACTTCATTCCTCTGCCTCCTCGTTCTTTCCTCTCCGGAACCATCTCTTGACGCGCGGATCCCCGCCGGCAAGTTCCCTGAAAGTCTTCTCCGCGATCATGCCGGTGAGGAATCCGATCTCCTCCGGATGGTCCGGGAGCGCCACGACATCCGAGATCTTCCCGAATGTCTTCTCCGCCTCCTCCGGCGTCCCGGTATACCTGACGAAGAACGGCCTGGCGATCTCATCCGCGGGCAGGAGCTCCTGGAGCTCTCCGCTGTAGTCGTTCCGGATCGTCTTTCCGGGGTGCTTCACGCAGTCGATCACATCGCCGACGACTGCCGAGGCGGTCGGGAGCGAGCCGGCGCCGCTGCCGTAGTACATCGTGGTTCCGACGGCATTTCCCTTCACCATCACCGCGTTCATGACGCCGTCGACAGCGGTCAGGGGGTTCTCCTTCCCGATCATCATCGGGGTGACAAGGGCCCAGATGCCCTCCTTCTCCCTGCGGCTGGTCGCGAGCAGCTTGATCCTGCAGCCGATCTTCTCCGCGTAGGCGATATCGGTCTTGTCGACGGACGTGATGCCCTCCGTGCGGATCATCCCGTACGGGACGTGCTTCCCGTAGGCGAGCGAGGAGAGGATCGCAATCTTTCTGCACGCGTCCCAGCCCTCGACGTCCGCCTCCGGGTGGAGCTCGGCGTAGCCCTTCTCCTGGGCTTCCGCGAGCGCCTGTCCGAAGTCCTTGCCCTGCTCCGTCATGCTCGTCAGGATATAATTCGTCGTGCCGTTGAGAATTCCCGTGACTTCCTCGATCCTCTCCGCGGTGAGCGAGGAGTTCAGCACGCGGATAATCGGGATTCCTCCCCCGCAGCTGGCCTCGAAGAGATAATTCACATTATTCTCCCTGGCGATCTTCATGAGCTCGACGCCGTGCTCGGCGACGAGCTCCTTGTTGGACGTGCAGACGCTCTTGCCGGCAAGAAGCAGCTGCTTCGTAAACTCATAGGCCGGCTTCAGGCCGCCCATGGTCTCGACGACGACACTGACCTCAGGATCATTCAGGATGTCGCTGAAGTCGTGCGTCAGAATCTTCTCGACCGGGCTTCCCGGAAACTCGCGGAGATCCAGGACGTACCTGATGTCGATCTCCTCCCCCGTTCTGCGGGCAATGATCTCCCTGTTCATAGTCAGAACCTGTACGACTCCCGCGCCGACCGTTCCGTATCCCATTACAGCTGCGTATGCCATCTGGTGTTTCTCCTTTGGGTTTACAAATATCTCCTGAATCTCATCTCCCGAGGGCTCACCTGCTCTCGGTTTTGTCCGTCCTGTCCGTATTGCCGAGGGCGATCCACTTCAGGTAGGCGTTGATGAACGGGTCGATTCCCCCGTCCAGAACCTTCTGCGCGTTCGGCTGCTCGGCATTCGTCCGGAGGTCCTTGATCAGCTGGTAGGGCTGCAGGAAGTACGACCGGATCTGGTTGCCCCAGGCGATCTCCGTCACCTTGCCCCTGATCTCGTCGAGCGTCTTCGCGTTCGCCTCTTTCTTCAGCATGTAGAGCTTGATCTTCAGCTCCTGGAACGCCTTGTCCTTGTTCTGGAACTGGGACCGCTCGTTCTGGCACGTCACGACGATTCCCGTCGGGAAGTGCGTGATCCGGATCGCGGACGACGTCTTGTTGATGTGCTGTCCGCCTGCGCCCGACGACCTGTAGGTATCGATCCTGATATCCTTCGGGTCGATCTCGATGTCGAGGTCCTCCTCGATGTCCGGCATGACTTCACACGCCGCGAAGGACGTCTGCCTCTTCCCGTTCGCGTTGAACGGGGAGATTCTGACGAGCCTGTGCACGCCGTGCTCCGACTTGAGAAGGCCGTAGGCGTTCTCGCCGTTGACCTGGAACGTCACGGACTTGAGTCCCGCCTCGTCGCCCTCGAGCAGGTCGAGGACGTCAATCTGGAAATGGTGCGCCTCCGCCCACCGCGTGTACATGCGGTACAGCATGCCCGTCCAGTCCATGGCCTCCGTTCCGCCCGTCCCGGCGTGAAGCGTGACGATCGCGTTGCACGCGTCATACTCCCCGGAGAGCAGCGTTCTCATCCTGATCGACTCGAACTCATCCTTGAAAGCCGTGAACATCTCCTGGACTTCCGGCACGTAGGACGGATCCGGGTCCTCGTCCGCCATCTCGATCATGGCGAGGATGTCGTCCCGGTCGGCGACGAGCTTCCCGTATCCCTCGACGTCGCTCTTGAGCGAGGCCAGGAGCTTCATCTTCTTCTGCGCTTCCTCGGGCCTGTCCCAGATCCCGGCGTCCTCCATCTCCCTGTTTAATTCCTGAATGCGTTTTTCTTTGACAGCGAGGTCAAAGTGAATCCCTCATTTCAACTAAAGGTTCATTAAAAGTATTCAGTTCGTACCTGATGGGGTCTAATTCTACCAATAGTCTCACCTTCTTTCTTTGCGCTTAAGCGCCGGATATTTTGTGATAAGGCCCCCGCGCGTCTGCGCTTCTCCGAAGATCCCGCGGTGCTGACATTATCATAAAGAATATACAGGAAAATGTCCGCGTCCGCAAGGTTTGTCTTCCCCTGCTCCGGAATGACCGGGCATTTTCCCCTCAGTCCGCCCGGATCTCCGCGCCGAGCGCGAACGACCAGATGATCTTCTCCGACACCGGAAGGCCGGTCGCCGCCTGAAGGGCGCGGGCATAGAGGCGCAGCTGGATCCGGTAGCGCCGGAGAAGCTCCGCGCCGTCCCGCACCCTGTCGGTCTTGTAGTCGACGAGGACGACCGCGCCGTCCTCGATAAAGTACGCGTCGATGATTCCCTGGACGAGGACCTCCTCGTCGGAAGGCCAGTCCGCGTCGAGATCCGACGCCCGCTCCATGCTGACGTAGGGCTGTTCCCTGACGAGCCGCCCCGCGGCAGCCGCTGCCGCGAAGCGCTTCCCGATCGGGCTTTCGACGAAACTGACGATCTTCCCGGGGTCGACTGCCTCCGTCTCCTCCGCGCCGAGCCTTCCCCCCGCCCTCATCGCGGCGATCTGCGCCCGGACCGCCTCCGCGGCATCTCCTCCAGCCGCTTCCAGCGCCCCGAAATCCAGAAGTTCCATCACGCGGTGGTAAGCGGTTCCCGCGGCGGCGCCCGTGAATTCCTGCCCTCCGCCCGCTTCTTCCTCCTCCCCCGCCTTCCGTCTGATAAAGCCGGGGACGATCGGGGACGGCAGCGGTTCTTCGTAGAGCCTGTGCGCGGGGAGCTCCTCCGACCCGTCCGCCTGTCCGCTCCACGCCGCGCGCCTCTTGAGCTCGGAGACCGAGGTCTCCGCGGGAATGTTCTCCCTGCCCGCGTAGGGATAGCGGAAGCGGAACCTCTCCTCCATCGCCTCCCTCATCTCAGTGCTGTAGACCCTGTCCGGGTCCAGGCTGCCGAGGAACGCGAGCGTCTCCGTCTTCCTCGTCTCCGCCCCGTATCCCGCCGCGGCGAGCTCCGACGGGTACGCCGGCCTGAATACGAGAAACGGTTTTCTGCCGGTTTTCCGGTCCTCCTCAAAGATCCTGTCCGCGGCGGGTATGATCCAGTCCAGGAAGCTCCTGGCGCCCAGGATGCTGCCCGGCGAGAGCGTTCCTCCCCCGCCCGCGGGAGCCGCGCGCTTCTCGTCGAGCGTCTTCTCGTCCCTGATCGTCCCGGACAGGATCAGTTTCTGTTTCGCCCTCGTCATGGCGACATAGAGTATCCTGAGATTTTCTCCCGCCTGGTCCCTCTTCAGCCTCACGGCGAGCGCCCGCTTCCGGATTGTCGGCACTCTCAGCCTCATCACGGGGTCGAGATAGTCGGCCGCGATCCCAAGATCCGGGTGGATGAGGGGCACCGCGTTGAGCGAAGAGAAGTTGAACATTCTTCCGAGGCCGGTGAGGAACACGACCGGGAACTCGAGCCCCTTGCTCTTGTGAATGCTGAATATTCTCACGACGTCGTCGTCTCCGGACAGCGTGCTCTGTTCGCCCGGGTCAATCTCCTGCTTCTCCATATTCCTGATATACCGCACGAAATTGAACAGGCCGCTGTAGCTCGTCTTCCCGTAATCCGCGGCGCGGTCGACGAGCAGTCTCAGGTTGAGTTCTCTCTGGGCGCCTCCCGGCATCGCCGAAACATAGCTCAGGAAGCCCGTCTCGCCGAGCAGCCTCACGATCAGTTCATGGATAGGCGTATAATTCACGCACTCCCTCAGCCTGTCGAGACAGGCGAGGAAATCCGCGGTCTTCTCCCGGAGCGCGGCGTAGCCGCCGGCCGCGGCGTAGCCGCGGAGCCTGTCGATCAGGAGGACGCCCTTCTTTCCCCTGAGATCCTCCCCGCATCCGGCGGCGATCTCGGCGAGCTCCCCGGAACTGAGTCCGACGAATGCCGAATGGAGAACCGCCGCGAGCGGAATGTCCTGACGCGGGTTGTCGAGAATCTCAAGAAAACTCAGCACGGCCTGAACCTCGGGCGCGTTGAAATAGCCCTCGCCGACTTCCGAGTAGGCCGGAATCCCCATCGAGCCGAGAACCCGGACCATCTCGTCCGCGACGCCGTGCACGGTTCGAAGCAGGATGACGATGTCCCTGTAGGAGACGGGTCTTAAGCTGACCCCGTCCGAATCCCTGAGCCTGCCGTTCCTTATCAGCTCAAGAATCCGCTCTCCGACCGCCCTGGCCTCGCATTCCCTCGCGGCCCCCGACCCCGTGTCGCCGAGGACGCTCTCGCCCCCGCTGTCCTTCTCCCCCACGAAGACCGGCATAAATTCGGACACGCAGTGCGGGGAATCGGCCAGAGCCGCTCCCTTGACAAGTCTCGCGCTGTCGTCATAGCTGATCCCCCCGACCTCCGGGATCATGATCTGTTCGAAGATCCCGTTGACGGTATCGATGACCTCGCTCCCGCTCCGGAAGTTCCTGTGGAGGTCGATCCGGATCCCGCTCCCCGGATTTTCCCGGTAAGCCCTGAACTTCTCCATGAAGAGTTCGGGGCGGGCCTGCCGGAAGCTGTAGATGCTCTGCTTCACGTCGCCGACGCAGAAGTAGTTTCCCCTGCCCTCGGGAATCCGGCTGACCGCGGTGAGGATCGCCTCCTGAAGGTAGTTGCTGTCCTGGTACTCGTCGATCATGACCTCGCTGAACCGCTCCGCCAGCTCGGCCGCGGCGGGCGTCCGGCCGCCTTCCCCGGTCAGGATCTGAAGCGCGGCGTGCTCGATATCCGCGAAATCCCGGATATTCTTCTTTCCCTTCGCCTCGCTGAAATTCGCGATAAACCGCTCCGTCAGGTCAAGCAGCGCGTCGAGGACTCTCCCGCTCTTCGCCTCGACGGCCGCCGCCTCGGAGAGGCTGCCCGGAAACAGCTCGTCCTGAAGGCCGCCGATCTGTTTTTTCAGCCTGTCCCTGGCTTTCATGAACGACTTCTTCAGCTCCGCGCCGGCGGCATCCCCCCTCTTCCCGCCCTGCAGCGACTTATAGGAGACGGCAGTGAGTCCCCGCCGAAGCTCCTCGTATCCCTCCGCGGCAAGGAGTCCCTCGAGTATCCCGATGTCGCTCCGGGCTGCTTCGAGGCAGTTTTCCGGCATGCCGGGGGCCGCCGCCATCTCCAGGTTCTGCTCCGCTAAGAACAGGCAGTTCCGGATCCGTTCCCTGAAGTCCTCAAGATACTCGAGCATCCACGGCGCCTGTCCGATGTCGGCGGCGTCCCCGCCGGACCTCTGGCGCCTCAGCCACCCCTCCGGGTCCGGGTCGGATTCCGCAGCCCGGTAGACGCGGAGAATCATATCCTCGAGTATCCTGTCGCTGCGCCCGGCCGCGAAGGAATCTGCGAGGAGTTCCACTCCTTCCCTCTCCGCGCCCTCGCTCCCGAACGCGTCGTCGACGGTCTTTCGGGCGATGTCCCGCTCGAGGAGCCTGATCTCCCCCTCGTCCGCCGTCCTGAAGCCCGGGGCGATATCCCGGGTGTAGCCGTAGTTTCTCACGACATCGGCACAGAACGCGTCGATCGTCGTGATCTCGGCGTGATGGAGCAGCAGGATCTGTCTCGCGGCGCGCTCGCTGCCGGGATCCCGCTTCTTCATCTCCAGCAGCTCCGTGTAGAGCCTCTGCCTCATCTCCGCGGCGGCCGCCCGCGTGAATGTCACGATCAGGAGCCGGTCGACGTCGACAGGGTCGCTGCCGCCCAGAATCTTTCTCATGATGCGCGCGACGAGAACCGCGGTCTTTCCGCTCCCGGCCGCCGCGCTCACGAGGATATTGCTTCCCTCCGTCTCAATGACGCTTTTCTGTTCATCCGTCCAGTTCATCGAGGACCTCCCGCATGCGGCAGACCGCGTCGCCGCCGTCGAACGTGCTGAGATTTCTCATCCGGAACCCCGGGATCTTCTCGTCGTATCCGCAGACAGACCTGTAGGGGCAGTAGGCGCAGGCGGTCTCCGTCCCCATCCGGTACGGATTCACCGCCGCCTCCCCCTCAAGCATCGCCGCCCCGGCCTCCCCGGCCTTTCTCAGGGCATAGCTCCCGATCGTCCTCATCCCATCCAGGTCGACGACGGGGAGATGCCTGGATTTTCTGGACGAGATCTTCCCTTCTTTGGTGTATTTCACGCCGATGACCGGGGATTCTCCGGTCAGCCGGATGTTCCGGTCGTAGCTCGCGATGGCGTCCGGGTCGTCGAGCGCCACGCCGGAGGGCTTCATCTCCTTCATCCGCCTCAGCAGGTATTCCTCCCTGCTCTCCCCCTCCTCATATGCGAGGACCGGGTCCCACAGCCTGAAATAGTACAGCCCGGCCGGCACCGGGGACAGCCCCTCCTTCTCCGCGAGGAGGACCGCCGCCCTCATATAGAGCGGGAGCTGCAGCTGGAGGCCGTAGAAGATCCTGTCCGGCTCAAACTCCCTGACCCCGGTCTTGTAGTCCATAACCCGGATATAGTTGACCCCGGAGTCTCCGGCGACGTCGATCCGGTCGATCCTGCCCCGAAGGATCATCCTTGCGCCTCCGGGGAGGCTGAGGCTCGAGGCGCCGATCTCTTCCATCTCACGGAAATCCCGCTCGACCTGCCAGATCCGGAAGGAACCGGCCCCGTCCTGCTCCGCCATGACCCGCACGGAGGTCTCCAGGGCCCGCCTCATCCTGCCGATTCCGTACCGGTTCCTGCTGTCGGAGTACAGCACGGATCCGGCGCCGAGTTCATCGAGCGCCCTTCCGAACGCCTCGTCCGCCAGTCGGACGCGGCTCTCCTCGTCCGGGTATTCCTCCTCCCTTCCCATGAGGGCTCCGGCATAGAATTCCATCGCCCTGTGGAGGATATTTCCGTAATCGAGGGCGGAGAACTCATAGGACGGCCTGTCGGAGAGCGCAAGTCCGTAGTTCAGGAAATGCCTGAACGCGCACCCGTAGAAAGTCTCAAGCCGCGTCGCGGAGGTCCTGATCTCGCTTCCGTAGAGGCGCCTCGCGGCGTCCCTGCTGATCCGCTCCTCTCTCCGGACAGACCCCGCCGCGAGAATGAGCCGCCTCACCCGGTCCGAATATCCGGGGTCGCCCGAGAACCGCGAGACGAGTTCGAGGAAAGCCCCGTCCGGCCGGCCCTCCCCGACCTTCCGGAGTCCAGCGGCGATGTACTTCATCCCGTCCTCCTCCCGTTCCACCGAGGAGACGGGGTCGTCCGCCGCCGGCAGGAGCGAAAGACCCGGGAAGATGCGGAGAATCTCGTCCAGTATAACCGATGGCTTCGCCTCCCTGCCGTCAGCGGAGCAGGCGCAGCAGCTGATCACGAGTTTTTCAGAGGGCTTGGACAGCATCATATAGAGGTAGAAGCGGCCCGCCGACACGGCGCTGACGGCGGACGGGCGGAGGACAATCTCCGCGTCCTCGAGCCTCTCCCGGTCCGCGTCCGTGAATATGCCCGGCGGCGAGAGCGGCTTCGGAACCAGGCCCTCGTTCATCCCGAGAAAGATCAGCATCCTGATCCCTGGCACGCGGCTCCTCTCGACGTCGCACACGGTCACCCTGTCCGTCCCCGGCGGGATGATGCCGACTCTCGCCTCCTGGAAACCGGCGTCGAGAAGGCGCACGAAATCAGCCGACGAAATGCGCTCGTCGCCGAGCACGTCGACAAGCCTGTCGAGGAGCCCGCAGATATAGGGCCACACCTGCGTGTACTCCCGGACAAGTTCCGGTCTTCCCTCCTGCTCAAACTTCGCGGCCATCGCGGCGATCCGCTCCTCCGCTCCGCTCTCCGCCGCGAACCGGTAGAGCGCCTCCGCCTTCATGAGGACCGTGCCCCGCCTCTTCGAAAACGCCTCGGCGAGGGGCATGATCAGGGACGCGAACCGCTTCCTCAGCTCGTTCATGGCCGGAACCTCTGCGGGGTCCTCATCCCTGTACGCGTAGATGAAATCCGTATTCCACTGCTTCTTCCCGCGGAGTCCCCTGCCCAGCGCGTAATTCTCGAGCCGGTCGACCTCCTCCCTGCTGAAGCCGGCGATCCCGCACTTCAGCATCCTGAACACGGCTTCATAGGTAAAATTGCCTGAGACCACCTCCAGGGCAGCCCTCAGGTACTCGACGAGGGGATTGCCGAGGAGGCTCCTCTTCTCGTCGAGGAAGAACGGGATGCCGTATTCACCGAAGATCTCGCGGACATACCTTCCGTAGACGTCGAGACTCCCGGCGGCCACCGCGATGTCCCTCCACCGGAACCCCTGTTCCCTCGCGGCCCTTAAGATGCGCTTCGCCGCCTCCGTCACCTCCGCCCTCGGGTCCCTGCAGAGAACCATCTCGATATCATCCGTTCCGCCGGGGAAGATCGCCTCCCCTCCCCGGAACAGGTTCTTCTCGAGGTGGGCGAGCGCGGGGGACTCCGCGTGCCTTCCCTCCCCGGTCCTGCCGACCACAACCGGCTCGCTGATCACGGTTCCCGTCTCGCCGGCGATCTTCCTCAGGGCGCGCACGGTGTCGTGGCTCATCGCGAAGAGATCCGTCTTCCTCCCCGGGCGGAGCAGGTCCGTATCCGGGTCAGCCGTGACGGTCACCATCATCTCCGGGACGAGCGGGAGAAACGCGGCAAGCAGCCGCAGCTGGACCGGGGTAAACCCCGTAAATCCGTCAAACGCCATCACGGATCCCCTGATGAGCGACGACCTGCCGGCGAGCGCGCAGAACCTGTCCGGGATCTCCTCGGAGGTCATATAGGCGCCTTCCAGCTTGTCCCTGAACGCCTGGTAGAGCGTCGCGACATCCGAGATCTTCTGTCTCAGCTGCCCCGGGATCGGGGCACGGTTCCCCTCTTCGTCCCGGACGAGGCTGAGGAGGTCCGCCGGGGTGACGTCGTAGAGCATGAGTTCGGAGATGACGGCCTTCAGCTCCGCGACCGTCTCCGGCTTCGTGAGGCCGGGGCCGAAAAACCGCATCTCCCGGCTCTTTTCGATCGCGGCTTTCTCGAGAATAAAGGACTTTCCGATCTCTTCCAGGAGCTCGTTCTCGGAAAACCCGGTCTCCTCGAAGACCCGGTAGGCCAGCCTGTTGAGGCTCGTCACCTCCAGGTTCAGGATACACCTGCCCGGGTGGAGCATAAGGAGCTCCCGCTGGGCCTGCATCGTGACCTGTTCCGGGACAATGACGAAGAAACGCCTTCCCGGATCCTTCAGTGACGCCGCTATCATACGCGAAAATATCTCCCGTGTTTTCCCGGAACCCGCGCTCCCGATTATCATCGTAAGGGACATGGCCCCCTCCTTTCCCCGCCTTCTTACGTAAAACAAAGCGGCGCCGATCCCCGTGCTCACCGCAGTAAAGGGAACCGGCGCCGGCATCTTATATCCGAAGCACAATCGGTCTCAATTCCTCCTCCCTGCCGCCTGTCGCCGCGCAGTTCGCGACAACGGCCGCCAGCAGGAAGAATGTGTAGCTGTAGTCGTCAAAAGCCATGTGGAGCAGGTAGATCACGAGCATGCTCCCGATGACGTTGACGAGCAGGATTTTCCGCGACCTCATCAGGCGGCGTATCAGCACCGCGAGGGAAGCCGCGAGGAATGCCATGTGAAGGAGCCCGAACTTCGCGAGACGGTTCAGGTACTGGCTGTGGGCGTGGTCGGTCTCCACGCCGACGTCCAGCGTGAACTTCAGGCTGCTGCCCGCCCCGAACAGCGGGTTCTGCCTGAAATAGCCGAGCGCCTGGTCCCACAGGACGTCGCGCCCCGAGAATCTCACGGTTCTCCCGAGCATCCGGAGAAGCGCCGCGAATGGCTGAAACACCATTCCGACATAGATCATGACGACGATCGCGAGTATGATCAGGAACACCGCCGACGGGCGGATCCCCCGGAGCACTTTCTTCGCGTACTGGGCGATGAGATAGACCGCCAGCATCAGGGAAAGGCACAGCCCGGAACTTGTCGAGTCGACGACGACGGAGCTCGCGATAAAGATCCCGAGAATCCATCCGACCCGCGGGATGTCCCGGGAGAAGATGCCCCTCACCGCGATCCAGCACAGGATGAAGCAGTAGTAGTAGGGGAACGCGGTATTCTTGCCCCCGAGGAAGTAGTACCCGAATCCCCTCTCCCCCTGGAAATACCCGGCCGGATGGAGGAAGATCGACGCGCAGCCGCAGACACTCAGGATCCCGAAGAGCCCGGCCGCCGCCTCCAGAAAGATCCGAGGATACTCCCTGAGCAGGATCAGGCATATGACGAGGAAGCCGGCGTTGGTGTACACCTGCACGGCAAGCCTCAGGTCCGCGCTGCCGTTTGCGGCACCGGAGATCAGCATCGTCACGATGTGGATGAACAGAAGGCCGGCAAACCGGTCGATCCGGAGCCTGTCCGTGACGAGCCTGCGGATCAGCCACATGTAGGCGAGGGAAGAGACGGCCATCCTGCCGGCGAGAAAGAAGTCCGCGAGCAGGCTGAAAAACCGGGCGTTCACACCGTTCGTGACGAAGATGTCGATGGAACTCGGCTCAAAGAAGGGCAGAATCACCAGCGCGCAGAGGATGTGCTGCACGGTAATATTCACTTTTCTGCGCACGTAGATCATATCCGGTCTCTATCCCCCGAAGGTTTTCGCGTCACAGACTTCCGGACGGCATCAAAGCTCGCAGTTCCCGACCGTTCTCGGGAACGGGAGGACGTCGCGGATGTTCTGCATACCTGTCAGGTACATCACGCAGCGCTCGAATCCGAGGCCGTAGCCCGCGTGTCTCGTCGTGCCGTATTTTCTGAGATCAAGGTAGAAATCGTACTGGCTGAGGTCCATGCCGAGCTCCCTCATCCTTCCTGCCAGCTTCTCGTAGCTGTCCTCCCTCTGGCTTCCGCCCATGATCTCCCCGATTCCGGGGACGAGGCAGTCCATCGCGGCGACGGTCTTTCCGTCGTCGTTCTGCTTCATGTAGAACGCCTTGCAGTCCTTCGGATAGTTGATGACGAAGATCGGCTTCTTATAGACCTCCTCCGTCAGATAGCGCTCGTGCTCGGTCTGGAGTTCCTTGCCCCACTCGGGCCTGTATTCAAAATCCCGGCCTGATTTCTGCAGGATCTCAATCGCCTCGGTGTAGGTGATTCTTCCGAAATCGGAATTCGCGACGTGGTTCAGCCTCTCGAGAAGTCCCCTGTCCACGAAGCTGTTGAAGAATTCCATCTCCTCAGGTGCATTCTCCAGCACATAGGAGATGATGTACTTGAGCATCGATTCGGCGAGATCCATGTCGTCCTCGATGTCCGCAAACGCGATCTCGGGCTCGATCATCCAGAACTCGGCGGCGTGCCTCGTCGTGTTGGAATTCTCCGCGCGGAACGTCGGGCCGAACGTGTAGATGTTCCGGAACGCCTGGGCGAACGTCTCCCCGTTCAGCTGGCCGGAGACCGTGAGATTCGTCGCCTTCCCGAAGAAATCCTCGGCGTAGGCGATCTCCCCGTTCTCGTCTTTCGGGAGATTCTTCATGTCGAGCGTTGTTACCTGGAACATCTCGCCGGCGCCCTCGGCGTCAGATCCCGTGATGATCGGCGTGTGGACATAGACGAATCCGCGCTCCTGGAAAAACCTGTGAATCGCGTAGGCGATCAGGGACCGGACCCTGAACGTCGCCTGGAACGTGTTCGTGCGCGGGCGGAGATGGGGAATGGTCCTTAAGAATTCGAGGCTGTGGCGCTTCTTCTGCATCGGGTAATCCGGCGTGGAAGTCCCCTCGATCTCCACGGATTCCGCCTGGATCTCGAACGGCTGCCTCGCGTCCGGGGTCGCCACGAGCGTCCCGGTGACGATGACCGCCGAGCCGACGTTCAGCTTGCTGACCGCGCCGAAATTATCGAGCGCGTCCCCGAACACGACCTGCAGCGTCTCAAAATAGGTGCCGTCGTGCACGACCATAAATCCGAACGTCTTTGAGTTGCGGATGCTCCTGACCCAGCCGCCGACGCTGATCTTCCTGTCGATATACGCTTCCCGCTCCCTGAAAATCTCCCTGACAGTTACTAATTTCTGCATGTTTCCATATCCTTCCTGCATCTGACATACCGGAACATTATAAACCGCGGCGCGGCGGATGTCCACTTATACCCGCGGCCGGAATTCGTCTCCTCTCCTGTCCGGTCTCCCGCCGCGGTCAGAACTCCAGACCCTCGAAACGGATCTTCATGTATCCCTTGATAATCTCCACGCACCGCTCGAACCCGAGCTTGGACGAGTCGAGGCAGAGGTCGTAGTTGTGCGCGTCGTCCCACTTCTCGCCGGTGTGGTACTCGTTGTACTCCGCGCGCCTCCGGTTCTCCCGCTCGACGAACTTCTCGAGCTCGCGGGGCGGCAGGGACTTCTTCAGCGCGGCCTGTTCCAGCAGGAAAGCCCTCGGGGCGTGGATAAAGACCCTGACCACGTTCGGCCGGTCCTGGAGGATGAACCGTCCGCACCTGCCGACGATGATGCAGGCTTCGGTATCGGCTAGCCGCTTGATCACCTTCGCCTGGTAATTGAACAGGTTCCTCTCCGACGTAAAATCGCTGCTGCCCGGTGAGATCAGGCCCCCTTTGTACACCGCGGAGGCGGGTTTGAAGAGGGAGCGGGCAGGGCTCCTGAATCCCTCGTCCGCATTCGTGAAGAGAGCCTCGTTGATCCCCGACTCCTCCGAGGCGAGTTTCAGGATCTCCTTGTCGTAGTAGTGGATTCCGAGATCCTTCGACAGCATCTCGCCGATTGTCTTACCGCCGCTTCCGTACTCGCGGCTGATCGCGATCACAATATTCTGGTTCATCGCCCGCTCCTCATCTTCCGCTCATTCACCGAGATACGCTTTCCTGATACTGTCATTGTTGAGGAGGTCCTTCGCGGGCCCCTCCATCGTGATGTCCCCCGTCTCGAGGACATAAGCCCTCGTGGCGATCGAGAGCGCCTTCTTCGCGTTCTGCTCGACCAGAAGGACCGTCTTCCCCTCCGCCGCCACTTTCTCGATAATACTGAAGATCTCCGCGACAAAGATCGGGGAGAGCCCCATGGACGGCTCGTCCATGAGGAGAATACTCGGCTTGGACATGAGGGCCCTGCCCATCGCCAGCATCTGCTGCTCGCCTCCCGAGAGAGTTCCGGCGATCTGCTTCGCCCTCTCCCGGAGTCTCGGGAAATGCGTGTAAACCTCCTCGAGCGTCCTCTCCTTCTCGGAGGGATCCTTCCGGGTGTAAGCCCCGAGCATGAGGTTCTGGTAAACCGTCATTTCCGGAAATACGCGGCGCCCCTCGGGGACATGGGCCATCCCCATCCCGACGATCGTGTGCGCGGGCGTCTTCGTGATGTCATTTCCCATGAACTCGATCTTCCCGGACGCCACGGGAACAAGGCCCGTGATCGCGTGGAGCGTGGTCGTCTTGCCGGCCCCGTTGGCGCCGATGAGCGCGATCACCTCGCCCTCCCCGACCTCGAACGAGATGCCCTTGAGCGCCGGAATCACCCCGTAGTTGACCTTCAGGTCTTTCACAGTCAGCATTGCCATGTCTTCTATCTCCTCTTACGCGGCAGGCACTTCAGCCGCGGCACAGCCGTTCCTAAGGGTCGTCTCACTCCCCGAGATAAGCCTTAATCACCTCCGGGTCCTGCAGCACGGTCTTCGTGTCGCCCTCCGCGAGGATCCGGCCGAAGTTGAGAACCGTGAGTTTCTCGCAGATGCCTGCCACGAGCTTCATGTCGTGCTCGATCAGAAGGACCGTCATGTCGAAATTCTTCCTGACGTAGCTGATGTCCTCCATCAGTTCCTGCGTCTCGTTCGGGTTCATCCCCGCGGCGGGCTCGTCGAGCAGGAGGAGCTTCGGTCCCGTCGCCATCGCCCTGGCGATCTCGAGCTTTCTCTGCTTCCCGTAGGGGAGATTCGCCGAGATCGTATCCGCCTCGCCCTCGAGGCCGAATACCGAGAGCAGCTTCATCGCCTCCTCATCCATCTCCCGCTCCGTCCTGAAGTACGAGGGAAGGCGGAGAATCGCAGCCGCCGTCGAGTACCGGAACCGGTTGTGAAGCCCGATCTTCACGTTGTCCAGCACGCTCTGCTGTCTGAAAAGCCGGATATTCTGAAATGTCCTGGCGACCCCGGCCCTGTTGATCTCCGCGGGGGAGAGTCCCGTGATGTCCCGGCCGTCGAGCCGGATCACGCCCTCGTTCGGCTTGTACTCACCCGTGAGAAGATTGAATACCGTGGTCTTCCCCGCGCCGTTAGGCCCGATCATGCCGTAGAGATCGCCCTTCTCGACCGTGAGGTGGAAATCATCGACGGCGCGGAGTCCGCCGAACTGGATGGAAAGTTCATTGATCTCAAGGAGTGCCATCTCATCCCTCCTCCCCTGCGCCGGTTCCGCGCCTGAATCTTCCGGTGATATGCCTCCGGATCCAGGCTCTCGATGTCGGGTTCCAGTTCACGATCATCATGACGATCAGGATGATGCTGTAGATCAGCATTCGGTAGTTCGATAAAAACCTGAGCAGCTCCGGTATCAGCGTCAGGACGACGGCGGCGATGATCGCCCCCCGCGTCGAGCCGATGCCGCCGAGCACGACGAAGACGAGGAACAGGATCGACATGTTGTAGCCGAACCTCGCCGGCGTCGCAATCAGGGAGGCCAGGTTGTGGGCGTAGAGAGCCCCCGCGAACCCCGCGATCACGGCAGATATCGTGAAAGCGAGCATCTTGTATCGGGTCACCGGGATGCCGACCGACCCCGCGGCGATCCGGTTGTCGCGGATCGACATGATCGCCCGCCCTTCCCTCGAGTTCGTGAGGTTGAGCACGACGATCACGGAGATCATGAGCAGGATGAACCCGACCGTGAAAGTCGAGTCGAACGGCGTCCCCGTGATGCCCTGCGCCCCGTTGATGATCATCTCCCCGTCAGGCTCGAGCCCGAGCGCCATCTGTCCCTCGATCGAGAAGTGGAGCCCCCTGGAGTCGCGGCCGACGTAGAAGACGTTGATCAGGTTCTTGATGATCTCGCCGAACGCCAGCGTGACGATCGCGAGATAGTCGCCGTTCAGGCGCAGCACCGGGATGCCGATCAGGAAGCCGAAGAACCCGGCGACGGCGCCCCCGATCAGGATCGCGATGAGAAATCTCGGAAATGCCCCCATGGACTCCGCGGTCAGCTTGCTGAAGAAGGCGCTCGCGAACGCCCCGATGCACATGAACCCCGCGTGGCCGATCGACAGTTCGCCGAGAATGCCCACGACGAGATTGAGCGAGACCGCCATGATAGCGTAGACGCAGATCGGCACCAGGAGTCCGTCGATGTGGCTGTTGACGAGCCCCGCGGCCCTCGCTGCCGAGACCGCGGCGAAGACCACCGCGAGCATGATGATCGTGCCGAGATTGTCCCTGGAGACTTTCGTCATTGTTCCTCTGCTGTTCTTCATGCGTTTCACCCCCTCAGACCTTTTCCTGGATCTTCTTTCCCATGAGCCCGGTCGGTTTCACGAGAAGAACGACGATGAGTACAGCGAACACGATCGCGTCGGAAAGCTGCGAGGATATGTAACTCTTGCTGAGAATCTCGATCACGCCGAGGAGCAGGCCTCCGACCATCGCCCCCGGAATCGAGCCGATGCCCCCGAACACCGCCGCGACGAAAGCCTTGATGCCGGGCATGGCGCCCGTGTAGGGCGAGAGCGTCGGATAGGCGGAGCAGAGCAGCACGCCGGCTATGCCCGCCATGGCGGAACCGATTGCGAATGTGAGGGAGATCGTCCCGTTCACGCTGATCCCCATGAGCGAAGCGGCGCCCCGGTCCTGGGCGCAGGCCAGCATGCCCTGTCCCCATTTTGTCCTGTTGATGAATGTCTGGAGCAGGATCACGAGGATGATACCGACCACGATGCTGATCGCGCTGATCGTCTGGAACGAGAACTCCCCGATCTTTACGGTCATATACTTGAACGGGATGATCGGCGTGAACATCTTCGGATTGGACCCGAAGATCAGGAGCGCGGTGTTCTGGAGGAAATAGCTGACCCCGATCGCGGTGATCAGGACCGCCAGAGAGGAGCCGGCTCCCCGAAGAGGCCTGTAGGCGATCTTCTCGATACAGATGCCGAGAACCATGCACCCGAGGATCGCGGCGAGGATCCCGAGGCCGGTCGGAAGACCGAGGGACGTGATCACGGAGAAAGCGATATAGGCGCCGATCATGATGATGTCGCCGTGGGCAAAATTCAGCATCTTCGCGATACCGTACACCATCGTGTACCCGATCGCGATGATGGCGTAGATGCTGCCCAGGCTCAGTCCGTTAATCAGGTTCGAGAAGAAGCTGACCATGTTACCACCTCTTACTTACTGAAATTTCAACAGCGACAGGACAGGAGACCGCTCCCCTGTCCTGCCTTTTACGGCCCCTTAAGGGCCGGTTCAAAACCTGAAGCCGTATGTGCCGCGCGGCGGCTTCCCCGTATGGTCTCCGGCCTCTTATTCAGCGGCCGTGTAGACGCCGTCCCTGATGACCATGGCCTTCGGGTCCTTCGTGGGCTCGCCGTCGGCGGTCCACGTGATGGTTCCCGTGAGGCCTTCCATCTCGATCTTCAGCATGGACGCCTTGATGGCCTCGCAGAGATCGGATACGGACATATCCGGTGTCGCGCCGGCATCCTCGATCGCCGCCTTAATCGTGTAGATGGCGTCATAGGAGTCAGCCGCGAACTGGTTGGGCGTAACCCCGTAAGCCTCCTGGTACTTGCCGACGAAACTCTGTGTCTTCTCATCCTCGGCGTCCGCGACGAACGGAGTCAGCAGCATGACGCCCTCGGCGAGTTCCTTGTTGAAGTTGTCCATATCGAGCATGCCGTCCAGGCCATCGCAGCCGAAGAACGTCGCCTCGACGCCCATCATGGCAGCCTGCGTGAGGATGGTTCCGGCCTGCGTGTAGTAGATCGGAAGGAAGATCAGATCGACGCCGGCGTCCTTGCACTTCTGGAGCTGGGACGAGAAATCCGTATTGGAGTCCGCCGTAAACGCCTCCTTGACGGCGATCTCGAAGCCCTGGTTCGCCGCCTCGGCCTCGAAAGTCATCTCGATACCGGAGGAATAGACGCCGGAGCTGTCATAGATGATGCCGACCTTCTCAGCGAGCTGGTGGTCGCCGATGTAGACCGCGGAAGCCTTGCCCTGGTTCGGGTCCGAGAAGCAGACGCGGAACACGTTGTCATACTTCGTGCAGTCCTGGGCGGAGCCGGACGGTGTCAGCTGGAACATGTTGTCGGCCTTCGTCTTCTCGGAGACCGCGATCGAGCAGCCCGATGTCGTGGAGCCGACCAGGATCTGCATATCCCAGTCCTTCAGCGTATTGTACGCGTTGACCGACTTCTCGCTGTCGAGCTCGTCGTCCTCGTACTTGTACTCAATCTGGGCCCCGGCGATACCGCCTGCCTCGTTGATCTCGTCGACCGCGATCTGCGCGCCGTTCACGACGCCGAGCCCGTAGTTGGCGGCACCGCCCGTGAGCGGTCCGATCGCTCCGATCTTGAAGGTCCCGTCCGCCATGGCGGGGACAGAAAGCATTCCGACCGCGAGTGCGGCTGCGAGCGCAGCGCTCATCATTTTCTTCATCATCATAATAACTCCTCCATCTCTTGCGCCGGCCGGATCCGGTCACATCTCATGTAAATGCCGGCTCAGCCGCGTGTTTTTGCGGCCGGTCAATATGATACCGCGTGCCTTCGGGGCACGACGTCTATTATCGTACACAAAGGCCTTCCGAATGTCAATGTGTCAGTCTTTAATCGTCTGCTGCTTCTCGATATAGGTGACGAAGATATTTCCGCCCTTCAGCATGCTCTCCGTGCTGTCGTTGATCCCCATGTAGTAGTGCTCGCCCGTCTCGAAATTGTAGAGCAGCGTGTTGTAGCGGTCGTAGCCGACAATCACGGTCTCCTTCCCGTCGGCGAGCCTCGTCGCGACCGCGCGGCCCTGGGAGACCTGGTAGAGCACCTGGTCGAGCGTACAGCCGCTCAGGTCCATCACGCGGACGTCGCCGCCGCTCTGCCCCTCGAGGAACGCCGCGTCCGTCGTCTGCCCGAGAAAAGCCTCTGGGATGTCCTCGTTGTGGAGCTCATTCTTCGTCTGCTTATTTCCGCGCTCATAGACGTACTGCCACTCCTCGTTGAGCGCGGTTCCGACGTTCTCGTCCGCGAGCCTGACCGCCTCGGCCGGGTCCGTCAGCTCTTCGATGAGCCTGCCGCCCCCGTAGACGTAGTAGAGCGGGAAGCTGTCATTTTCATCAATGGCGATCTCCGAGTCCGTCTCCGCGATGTAGCGCATCCTGAAATCGGCCGTCGTCGGCCTGATGTTGCTGATCGTCCGGGGCATCTTCAGCGTGAGGACGACGCCCTGTCTCGAGGAATTGCTGAGCGAGACCGTCACGGCGCTGCCCTCGGCCTGCCGGTTGTTGATGATGTTGTCCGACTCGGCGGGGACGTACCCCGCGGAGGATCTGCTCACCCTCTCGAGCCTCGCGAGACCCGGCTCCATCTCGACGCCGGTCACGTAGAAGCCGTCCTGGACGTAGTCCTTGACGAGATTGCCGTCCGGCTCCTCAATCTTCAGCTCCTTCATCGGAAATGTCACCCTGCCGGACAGCCCGCTGACCACGTCGGCCTGGTCCGCCAGCCCGTAGATGAAGTCGTGGTTCAGGAAGCCGACCGCGCGGATGTACTGCCCGTCCCCCGCCTCGATCTCCCTCGTATCCCCGGTATCGAGGTTCATCACCGTGACGCTTGAGGACGCGTCCGGCTTCATCTCGTCCATCCAGGCGATATCGCTAGTCCCCGAGGAGACGAAGCAGTCCGGGTTGATGTCCTCAAGCACCGGCGTCACCTCGCGCGTCGTCAGGTCCACGCGGTAGACGGACCTCGCGAGATAGAGGTAGGCCTCATTGCTCCTGTTGATGTAGTTGAGCCTGGCGAGATCCTTCTCGAGCAGCTCAAACGATCTCGTGTAGGGGATGAACGCGCGCTCGCTCACCGCGGTCGTCTCCGCGTTGTAGTGGCAGACCGACACGCCCATCATGCCCTCGTGCTTTCCCCTGCTCATGTAGCCGTAGACCACGAAGTCGATGCCGCCGCCCTCCGAGGCGCGGATGACGCGGAAGCCGTAGTCGCGGTTGTCGTACCGCTCGTCCGTCGCGGAACCGGTGTCGTGCATGGAGAAGACCCTGGCCAGCTTCTCGGCGGAGTCATTATACTCCCACAGCTCACCGTCCTGTATGAACACGACCGTGTCCGAAGTGTCGTTCGCGACGTACGCGATGTCGCGGTCAGCCACCCCGAGATTGATTCCCGAGGCGGTCACTGCCGAAGCCGCCGACCCGTTAAAGACCTGGCTGGCGGATCTCGTGAAGTTCAGCAGCATCATCTTCGCGTTGTAGTATCTCAGGCGGTAGTACTCGTGGACGGCGTAGATCTCCTGGCCGTTCTCACCCTCCGCGGAGATCATGTAGTCGGTCGTGATGGAGCAGGTCTCCCCGTAGATGTCGCGGATGGTCGGGACCGCCTTCCTCAGGATCTGGGGATGCAGGGTGCCCCACGTGACCTGTCTCAGCGACGACTTGATGTTGACGTTCGTAAACGAATTGTTCGTGATCGTATCGTCCGTCTCGAGATAGGTGTTGAGCTCGGCCGCGCCCTGCGGATTCGTACATCCCTCGTAGAAATCGTAGACGAACTGCACGAACTTGTCCGTCAGCGGGTCCGCGCGCTGGATGATCCTCGAGTAGTAGTAGACGTCCCCGGTGTCGGTCTGGATCGTGAAGCGGATCGGATACTCCCGGTTCATGAGAATCGGCTCCGACAGCGAGAACGTGGCGGTCATCATATCCCCGTCGCTCCGGAAGTTCCCGATTTTCGCGTTCTCGATCACGGTCCCTGTGTCCGGCGCCGACACCTCGTAGGACACGGATCTCACGTTGTTCCTGTAGGCCTTGTAGGACACGGTGATGGTCCGCTTGGTCGTCATCGGGATCAGGGAATCCCGCATGTTCTTCGCGTCCATCTCCATCCTGTAGCCCCACATCCTGTTGATCCGGCTGCCTCCGACATCCGCGCACATGACAGGAAGCGTCGGATCAGTCAGATCCGACGCGTTGATTGTCTGCTGGCGCTGCACCAGCGAAAGATTGGAAAATCCGGCCACTCCGGCAACGAATACGACCAGGTAGAGCAGCCACTTAAGAATCCTGTTTCTCACTGTATCTGTGGGTTTCCTCCAGCATCATGTCCTTCACCTTCATGAGGCGGACCTGGGTGCTTCTCTCATTTTCGTCAAGCTTCATCGTGATATAGCGGATCCCTTCCTGAGTATCGGGAATGATCACATGCTCGAGCGCGTTGACGCGGCGGCGCGTCTTCTCGATCTCCGCGGCCATCAGCCGGCAGGATTTCTCGACCTCCGCGAGTTTCAGCATGTCCGGAAATACATCCGCCAGCGAAGAGACCGCGTCGTCAAGATCGCTCGAGGTGAATGCGAAGCCGTAGGCGTACATGTCGCTCTCGTCCGGAGTCCTCGTCTTGTAGTCGAAGACCGGGATGTCGACACTCATGACATTTTTCTTGTC
Organism: uncultured Lachnospiraceae bacterium; assembly: GCA_902773435.1. GTDB lineage: Bacteria > Bacillota > Clostridia > Lachnospirales > Lachnospiraceae > Chordicoccus. Next base: position 41,187 of record CACYEN010000073.1, read on the forward strand.
CTGAGTGAGATACACCTCCTGCTTCGGGGCCATGAGGGCCTCCCTCAGGGTCTCCTCCGACATCCCCGCCTTGGCCAGGACGAAATTCCTGTTCGCGTCCGAAATACCCTTCTCAACCTTCTTCCGGAGCTCCATATTCTCCCTCACGAGATCGAGGAACTGGCGCATCAGCTCATCGCGCTTGTCCTTCAGGAGGCGGTGTCCCTTGACGGCGGTCACCAGCTTCTTCTTGAGGCGCGTGAGCTCCATTCTGGTTGGGATTACCTGTGCGTTTGCCATAGCGTATCTCCGATTTCGTCAGAATCCGTCAATAGTACTTGTCGAGGAGCTTGTCCGAGATACGTTTCAGCTCGGCCCTGGGCAGGATCCGAAGGAGCTCCCACCCGAGATCCAGCGTCTCCTCGATGCTGCGGTCCGTCTTGTAACCCTGGTTGACGTAGCGCGTCTCGAATTCATCTGCGAACTTCGCGTAAATCAGGTCGATCTCGGTCAGCGCTGCCTCGCCGAGGATGACCATGAGTTCCTTGGCGTCCTTGCCGCGCGCGTAAGCGGCAAAGAGCTGGTTCATCGTCGCGGCGTGGTCCTCGCGGGTCTTGCCCTCGCCGATTCCCTTGTCCTTCAGTCGGCTCAGGGATGGAAGCACGTCGATCGGCGGCTGAATGCCCTTTCTGTAGAGCTCGCGGGACAGGATGACCTGGCCCTCCGTGATGTAGCCCGTGAGGTCGGGGATCGGGTGAGTCTTGTCGTCCTCGGGCATTGTGAGGATCGGGA
>CACYEN010000074.1 GCA_902773435.1 uncultured Lachnospiraceae bacterium
GGATCCGGCAGGGGAGATCGCGGACACGATCCGCGCGAAGATCTCCATGCTGAGAGACCGCGGTTATATCAAGGAGTGAGCTTTTCCATGGAGGGATTTATGAGAGAACCAATGCGGCATCCCAGGCGGACGCTGGCGGCTTCGATCGTCCTCGGCGCCGTACTATGCGCGGTCGCGTTCGTCACGCTCTGCCGCGTCAGTGTGAGGCATCTTACGCTCCATCTCGACCAGACCGACCAGCTGCGGCGTGAGAGCATCCGGGAATCCCTGGACATCTATTTCCAGGAAGAGCAGGATACGTCCGCCGAGTCCAACCGGACGCAGCAGGTGTCGGCCGAGCTGAATGCGGCCGCCATCCGACCGATGTTCATCGACGGCACGTTCCATGGATCCCAGCTCCCGGAGAACAGTTTCATACTGGAGGACAGCGGGAACGGCACTTATTCGCTGCCGGAAGGCATGGAGTCCTTAGGCGGGGAATCGGACGTTCTGGCGCAGATCAAGGAGGACGGTTATGTCTATGTATACACGTCCCCGCCTTTGACGGAAGAGGAAGGCTCCGCGATCCTGCACGCGGTCCGGCTGACCGGCAGCAGTTATTACGTCGAGTGGACCCCGATGGAGCTGTACAACGACCAGGTCGAATCGCAGCTCAGCTTCTCGGAATTCTGCAAATCTCTGGAAGGCGTCTTCTCCGGTGACCTTCTCGTGCTCTTCCGAATGGAGGACACCAGTTTCTTTTATTACACGTCGCCGGCCTTTGAAAAGTACGATACGCCGGAGGATCTGCCCTTTTCTCTCCGCATTCTGGACAATGAGAGCGGCGACCTCGAGATCGACGGCAAACCGTACCGGTACAGCACGATCTATGACGACGAGTCCAGCACGTACTTCCTGTTCCTGACGGACACGAGCGGGATCCGGGCGCAGGCGCTGGAACAGAGCGGCGTCATCGTCTTCCTGACCGCGCTCTTCATGCTGGTGATCATCATCCTGAATCTCGCGGTGCAGCAGTTCGTCCGCGACCATATCCTGAGCTCCCTGCAGAAGAAGAAGTACGCTCCCGCAAGCCTGCGGAAGACGAACTGCGTGCTCCTGATCCTGGGCGTCATCACCGTGCTCGCGGCGTCGATCTTCGTCCAGTCCATGGGCAGTCTCTACCTCGATATCAGCGGCAGCCGGAACGTCCTGTCCATCGTGCAGAGCCGGCTGGAGAGCAAGAACGCCCGGAACGAGGATTACCTTTCGACAGTGAAGGAACGGTATCTCGACTACGCGGAGAAGGTCTCTGTGGTCCTGCAGCGGTACCCCTCCTACGCCGCGCAGGGCGGCCTGAAGCGGATGAACCGGATCATCGGCGGACAGTTCCTCATCCTGTTTGATGAGAACGGAAATGAGATCGCCAGCAGCGGCGATTACCGCGGCCTGACCCTGCGCCACCTGGACGGCCCGGACGGCGACTTCGAGCGCATTCGGATGGGCGGCCCCGGCGTGTTCCGCGATGCGGAGTACAACCAGACCACCGGACTTAACAGCTGCCTGGCGGCCGTGCGCTACGTGCCGCAGGATTCGGAAGGATACGGCGTCCTCGTCCTCGGGATCTCTCCCAAAGCGCTCAGCGAGGGGCAGCAGATCGAGAGCATCGACAATATCCTCTCCAGCCTGACCTTCTCCGATGACCTGCTCCTTGAGGCCGACACCGCGACAGGCACCATCACGCACGCCTCGTCCTCCGGGTTCATCGGAAGGGAGATCGCTTCCATGGGGCTTAAAGAGCAGGCGCTGCAGGACGGGTCCATCGATCACTACACCATTGACGGCAAACCTTATTACGGCATGACAAAAGAGTGGAACGGGCACTCTTACCTCAGCATGACTTCCCTGGATACGCTGAGTCCCCACTCCCTGCGGTTCATCCTGGCCGCCGTGCTCGCCTTCCTTCTGTCCGCCCTGCTCATGGCATACCTCACGCTGCGCGGATATGACGATGCATTCTTCAACGCCAACGCCGAGGTCGGCGTCAACATGATCACCGGCACCCGGATCGAAGTCGTCCTCCCGAACGGCAGCCGGAAGGTCTCCATCGATCCCAGCGGCCGCTGGCTCGGCGGCTTCCGCAAGTGGAGCATGCTCCTCCCGGAGCAGAAGGTCCGCCTTGTCATCGAAGTACTGCTCGGGCTGTTCATCGTGCTCGCGCTGCTGAATATCATGACCGGCTCCGGTACCGGCGCCGGCAGCTCCATGCTGTCCTACGTCGTACAGGGACAGTGGAGCCGCGGCTTCAGCATCTTCTCCGCAGCAGCCGTCCTCCTGATGACCGCGACCATCCTCGTCGCCCTCTTCCTTCTGGACGCGCTGTTCTCCCTGATCTGCAGCCTCATGGGGACGAAGGGCGAGACCATCATGCGTCTCATCATGAGCCTGATCAAGTACGTGGGCGGCATCATGATCCTCTACTACGCCTTCGGCTTCCTCGGGTTTGATACGGCGGGGCTGCTCGCCTCCGTCGGGTTCGTCACGCTCGCCATCTCCCTGGGCGCCAGGGACCTGGTGACGGATATCCTCGCCGGCCTCACCATCGTGTTTGACGGCGACTTCCAGGTCGGCGACATCGTCGACATCGCCGGGTACCGCGGCAAAGTCCTCGAGATCGGCGTGCGCTCCATCAAGCTGATCGGCACCGGCGACAACATCAAGGTCATCTCCAACCGCGACGTGCGCAACGTCATCAACATGACGCAGCTGAACTCCTGGTACCCGCTGAACCTGACGATCCCTTCCACTGTGCCGCTCAGCCAGCTGGAAGAAGTCTTCGAAAGAGAACTGCCGAAGATCGGGGAACAGATCCCCGAGATCATCAGCGGTCCTTCCTACAAGGGCGTGACGCAGATCACCGGCGGCAAGATGACGGTCAACATCCTCGCGGAGCACAAGGAAGAAGA